>JACQFE010000076.1 GCA_016200265.1 Planctomycetota bacterium
ACCTGGCGGAGTTCACCTATCGGGCCAATCGCCGATGGATCGAAGCCAGTCTCTTCGACCGCCTTATCGTCGCAGCACTCGACACCAAAGCCGTAACCTGCAAAGAGTTAACCGCCGGAGCGACATAGAGAATCAGGAAGGGATTTATCCTTTTCGCGACCGACCCACCAGGCTTTGGGCGGTGGCTTTGATGCCGCGAACGGCCGAGGTGAGCGCTTCTCGATTGGGGGCAAGTTCCATGGCCGCGTCGTAATGAACTTTCTCGGCCAGAACGAGTTCGCAAAGTGACGTGGTAAAGGATCGCATGCCTTCGGACTCCGACTGGGCGATGATCGCCGGAAGGTCGCCGTCTTCCTCGTGGAGGATCTTGTCGCGGACAGTGGAATTGCGAAGAAGTACTTCGGTGGCAGGATAGCGAGTGTTCGGCTCGATGCCGCCGATGAGCTTCTGACACATGATGGCCCTTAAGCTGTTGGAGAGTGATGATCGGATGAAGGAATGCTCCTCGCGCGGGAAGAACTCCAGAATGCGTGCGAAAGTCTGCTGTGCATCGGCGACGTGCAGCGAGCCGAGGACAAGGTGTCCAGTTTCGGCCGCCTGCAATGCCGCCGTCATCGTCTCCCGGTCGCGCAGCTCGCCGATGAGAATGCAATCCGGATCCTGCCGGACCATGAATCGAAGCGCTTCCGAATAGCTGGGCACGTCGATGCCGATTTCGCGCTGCGAAATGATCGACTTCTTGGGATGAAACACGTATTCGATGGGGTCTTCGATGGTAATCAGGTGACAGCTTCGCGTTTGGTTGATGTGCTCGAGCATGGCCGCAAGGGTGGAGCTTTTTCCCGAGCCTGTCACGCCGCTGATCAGAATCAATCCCTCGGACGCGTTTTGGATGACCTGCTGATACACCGGCGGCAAGCCCAGGCTCTCAAAGCTCGGAATCGCGCTCTGCACGCGGCGGATGGAGGCGTGCGTCTCGCCAGTCGATCGAAACAGATTGACGCGGTAACGGTCGCCGGTGGTGCCGCGGGTGGAGAAATCAAGATCGCCTTTTTGCTCGAATTCACCGCGACGCACCTGGGGAATCAAGTCCGCCAGCATGGCCTCGACGTAGGCACTGTCCGGCAAGGGGGTCATGTTCAGCTTGCGAAGGTTGCCGACAATTCGGTAGCAGGGGGCGTACCCGACTTTAATGTGCAGATCCGAAGCGTTGTGCTGCGTCATACCCGCGAGCAACTGCTCCATGGCTTCTTTGGGTGGAAGGATTCCCTCTTGCACGACACACTCCGTAAAGTCTGTACGACTCCTGCGTATTGACGCCGGATTGAGCCGGAAAACGCCCGACGGGACCAATGGAATAATGAGCTAGGCGCAGGGGCTACTTGAAAATGCCGATCAACCCCAGCGCCGCGGCCACCGCAGCCAGCGCCATCGCAGACCATGCGAAGATCATGAACCGGCGCGTCTGGTCCCGCATGATGACCGCGACCCGCTCCTCGCGTGAGGCCGTGTCCCAGCGGAGTTCCTGCAGCGCCTTCGCCGACGCACCCGTCGCATCGGCAAGCTGACTCAATCCCTTGTGACAACCGTCGAGCACGGTTGTGATTCGCTCATCGGACTGGCGCGACGCTTCGAGCCCTCGTCCGATGGACACCATCGTCTCCCGCTGCGCGTCCGCGATCCGCGGAAGCTGCGAGAGATTTTCATCGATTCGTTTTGTGAAATCGGCAGTGCCGGCGAGGTTATCACGGATGCCGGAGAGGGCGTCTGTATGGGATCGCAGGATCGTTGGCATTTCAGCAAGCGATTCGGCCAATCGGTTCAACGAGCCGGCAATCTGCTCGGTCCGTTGGCCTTGCTGTTCAATATGCCGCCCGACCGACTCGACGAGCTGGGCAACACGAATATATTCCTCTTCGAGTCGCTGGACCTGGGCGGGCCTGCTCAGCCGCATCTTCGCACCACTCTCTGCGCCCACCATGATCCCGGTTTCCGTTGCATTTGCATTGGCCGGTTCCAGGTCGGTGAGCAAGTCGCCTTCACCGTTTTGCCGACGCGCGGCGTTTCCGCTCGAAGGACGAAACCAGCCGCTCATCCGCTCCCAAAAGCCCCGTCGTTCCATAACCGCCTCCACTCTGACGGAAACCGCAGATCCGTCACACCCTCCCTGGTTTTCGCTTTCGTCCCCGACATCCCTGCAAGAACGAAAAAGAGGAATTCCCTAAACTCTGCCGTTTGCCAGTCCGGCCGACGGCAAGCCCCGCCGAATTCTAACTCACAGGGGGCAGGGCTTCAATTCGCCTGTGAATTATTCGCTTCAACTCGGTCGGGAACCAAGAAAACAATGGGGAGCGCTACGAAACGACTATTTTTCAGTGGGGGAGATGATTCGAATTCGAGTAGGCTGAACGGTTACAAAACATCCTCGAATACTATCACCCTGGCTCTCGATAAGCCGGACAACGGCCTTGGCAATTTGGAACCGGGCCGCTACCCGATATCGCAACAAGAGAATTCCTGCAGTTGCCCGCCGCTCCGCGTAGACCCATCGACCGAAATCCTTGTCTTCTGTGATCAAAACGCGTTTTTCCCGCACGGCAAGGTCAAGGACGTCTTCGTCCGGCGATCCGGATGCAATCAATGCGACTGGCAACACATCGTGACCGGCACCCTGCAATGCTCGAACGATCGCGAAGTCGCAACTTTCATCTGCGAGGAAGCGCATTTGGCTAAGAACCGGTTCGGCGTTTCGGTCGGACGTTCCCCACGATGACGTCTTCGTGCGCGAGCGTGTCAGCGGCATAGGATAATGCCGCTTGAATGTCTGCCCGGGTAAGGCGAGGATACGAATCGAGCAGATCCTCTTCGCACGCACCTTCGGAAAGTTTGCGAAGGATCAGTTCTACGGGTATGCGGGTGCCTCGGATCACGGGCTTTCCGAGCATGACTTTGGGATTCAATTCAACGCGGGTCGATTTGCGCATGGGCACCTTGCTTGTTCAATAGTAATAGTCAGCCGATCATACGATTGGCATGAAGATAATTCAAAGGGTGATCTTGCTCGGCCCGTCGAATTCCCTCGAATGGTCGACGTTCCTTCAGCCCGCCAAAGGAAAGGCGGAATAGCTCTGTTCCGAACAGGGTCTCTGGCAATTATCGGTCAGATTTCCGGCGAAATTGCGCCAAGTTGTAATTTCGTGTCATTCGGTGACATGGACATGGTGGCACGGCGATATTTTCCGGTTAATGTGGAAATCCGACGTGCGTACACAAGTGGAAACGGAACTGGAAGAAATGGAGATTTTGCCATGATTTGGAAACACACACGCTTTGCAATTGGCATGTTGGTCATTGCGGCCACGGGGTGCCATCACAATGAGCACAAGACGGCGGAGAAGTCCGGCGCAGCGCCGTGCGGCGGCTGCGAAAAGACGGCGTCGTCGAAGGCCGGACCGGAGACGATCATTCCGCGCGAGACGCTTTTTGGGAACCCCGATCGCGCATCGCCACAAATTAGTCCCGACGGCACCAAGCTGGCGTTTCTCGCGCCTGTCAACGGCGTGCTGAATGTGTGGGTTGGACCATCGGACGATCCGTCGAAGGCGAAGGCCGTCACGAACGACACGAATCGCGGAATTCGACGCTATCAGTGGGCGTACACCAATCAGCACATTATTTATTTGCAGGACAAAGGCGGCGACGAAAATTGGCGCGTCTTTGGCGTGGACTTGGCCAAGAACGAAACCAAAGATCTCACGCCAATAGAAGGCGTGGCCGCTCAGTTAATCGACGTGAGCCACAAGTTCCCCGACGAGATTCTCGTGGGATTGAACGATCGCGATAAGAAAAACCACGACGTTCATCGGATCAACATTCGTACCGGCGACAAGAAGCTTGTGTTGCAAAACAACGAAGGCTTCACGGGATTCACGACGGATACGGATTACAACATTCGGTTTGTCGCCAAGCAAACACAAAATGGTGGCATGGAAATCCTGAAGCCGGCCGAAGGTGACAAATGGACGAACTTTATCACTATCGGCATGGAAGACGCGATGACCACGGCGCCGGAAGACGTCGACAAGACCGGCAAGGTTCTCTACATGCTCGACAGCCGCAATCGCAACACCGCGGCCCTCGCAATGCTCGACATCGCCACCGGCAAGGAAACGATCATCGGCGAGGATTCCAAGGCCGACGTCGGCGGCATCATGATTCATCCAACCGAACGGAATATACAGGCTTATTCAGTGAATTATCTGCGAAATGAGTGGCACGTCGTGGACCCATCGGTCAAGGGCGATTTTGAAAAACTACGCGGTGTGGCCGAAGGCGACTTCAGCATCGGCAGCCGCACGCTGGATGATAAGAAGTGGATCGTCGCCTATGTCATGGACAGCGGGCCGGTGCGTTACTACCTGTATGATCGCGGAACCAAGAACGCCAATTTCCTCTTCACGAACAATCAGCGTTTGGAAAAAGTGACGCTTGCGAAGATGACGCCGACTGTCATCAAGTCGCGCGACAAGATGGACCTCGTTTCGTACCTGACGCTGCCAGCGACGGAGAAGGCGACGGGCAAGACGCCGCGTCCGAGTCATCCGCTTCCGATGGTGCTCTTTGTTCACGGTGGACCGTGGGCGCGTGACGCGTGGGGCCTCAACGGCTCGCATCAGTGGCTCGCGAATCGCGGCTATGCGGTGCTGAGCGTGAACTATCGCGGCTCAACCGGCTTTGGCAAGAACTTCATCAACGCGGCGAACATGGAATGGGCCGCCAAGATGCACGATGATCTCATCGACGCCGTGAACTGGGCGGTCAAAGAGAAGATCGCCGATCCAACGAAGGTCGCGATCATGGGCGGCAGCTACGGCGGATACGCGACGCTTGTGGGTCTGACCTTTACGCCTGACACGTTCGCATGTGGAGTGGACATCGTCGGTCCATCGAACCTCGTCACCTTGCTCAATACGATTCCACCCTATTGGACTCCGATGATCGAAACCTTCACCAAGCGCGTGGGTGATCATCGAACCGAAGAAGGCAAGTCGATGCTCACGCAGCGCTCGCCGCTGACGTTCGCTGATCGCATCAAGAAGCCGCTTCTCATCGGCCAAGGCGCGAACGATCCGCGAGTGAAGCAGGCGGAGGCCGATCAGATCGTCAACGCCATGAAGAGCAAAAGCATCCCCGTGACGTATGTGCTGTATCCTGACGAAGGGCACGGCTTTGCCCGTCCGGAAAACCGCATGAGCTTTAATGCCGTCGCAGAGGCGTTCCTGGCCGAGCACCTTGGCGGGAGGTACCAGCCGGTGGGCGGCGATTTCACGAATTCGACGATCAGCGTTCCGGCGGGCGCGTCGAACGTTCCCGGCCTCAGTGACGCGATTGCTACGAAAAAGTGAAACAATCTTCCGAGAATGAAAGGTTTGTAACCCCTTGGCCCCGCCGATTTCACGATGGCGGGGCCTTTATTTCGCCACAACAACGGCACGGGCCTTGGAAATCCATTCAATTATCCGTTGACCCGCCAGTTACCGACCGATATATTCAGGTGTGGAGATGGGAGTCTCGGCGAGCGTGCGATTTTATCTGTGACGCCGAATCGTCGGAATCATTCGCCATTTTTCTTCATCCATCCTTCCGCCGCCATGCCGGCTTCTCTCCACGTCAGGGATCGATCCTGAAGTTCGGGTTCGACTCCACCGTGACTTTTTCAAGTAGAGGGGCCCCAGGGAGAGCGTTTTCCGTTCGATCGAAGCATGAATGCGATTCGCCTTGCCGTGTATTTGCACGCGCGCTGTCGCAGGGAGTGGCGCAACACTTGCCGAAGGTGCTTCATGCGGCATTTGTTGACCATCGCCAAAGGGATCGAACTGAAGACGTCGAACAATGGCGGTTGAAATCCCGAATTATCGAATTATCGAGAAGCTGGGCGTGGGAGCTCAATCCCGCGTCTTTCGCGCTCGCTGCATGCGCGACGGCTCCGACTACACCGTCAAGATCGTCAAGATCATTAAGCCGGAAGACGCCGGCTTCGTCGACCTCCTTAAGGCCGAACACGCCATCGGTTCGGTTTTGAACCATCCGGTCATCCGAAAAATCTACGAACTCCGCTACATTCGTCGGCGGCTTCGTGTTCAAGGGGCCATTCTGTTCATGGAATACGTATCCGGTGGGCCGCTGGGATACCCGGATCGCCGCCGTGTGGATGAAATCTTGCGAATCTTCCTCGATGTGGCCCACGGGCTGCACGCCATGCACCAGGCCGGTTTTGTTCACGCGGATATGAAGCCAAATAACATTCTAGTGAACGCGGACGGCACGGTGAAGCTCATTGATCTGGGTCAGAGCGCACGATTGAACGAATCGAAGGGCAAGGTGCAGGGCACGATCGACTATATGGCCCCGGAGCAGGCGTCGCGCGGCAAGCTCGATGCTCGGACGGATGTATTCGGGTTTGGGGCGACGCTTCATCGCGTTTTGACCGGCAAGCCGGTGCAGACGGAAATGAATCAAACGGTCAATCTCGGCGCCCAAAACATGACCGTCAAGCGCTTGGAATACTCTCGCGAGAACGTTCTCGACCAGCTTCCGACGTCCGTTTCGAAATTCATCGAAGATTGCTGCCGAGCCGATCCTGCCCAGCGGATTGCCGACATGTCCGCGGTCGCCAGCCGGCTGGATCTCGTGCGAACTCTTCTGGGCCGAAGCTCAGGTGCAAACGGCGGGGCGACGAGCATTGCTCCCGCATCGCGCGAAACGGATGAAAAGCCCGCCGCGGCAAAGTCAGATTCAAAATCCGCCTCGCGAGCCGCAATCACGCCTGATGATCCGGTGTCGGCCGGACTGGGGCTGCTCGAAGGCAGCGAACTCTTCGACACCGAGGATTCCGAACTCGACATCGACGAAGGAAGCTAAATCACATCGCTGTCGCGCGGGGTACGAATTTGATAAGATTCGTATTCCATGGCAACACGAATCGTAGAAAAATCCAGCTGCGTCCAAATGCTCGACCTCAAGGCCGAATATGGTCTGATGCGCGAGCGGATTCGGGCCGTGGTGGACGAAGTCCTTGAAAGTCAGCATCACATCGGAGGGCCGGCGATCGCGAAGCTCGAAGAGGCGATCGCGAAGCGAATCGGCGTCGAGCACGCGATTGCGATTAGCAGTGGCACAGATGCACTTCTTTGCGCATTGATGGCGATTGAAGTCGGCCCAGGCGATGAGGTCATCGTTCCGTCGTTCACGTTCTTTGCAACCGCGGGCGTGGTGCATCGGCTCGGCGCCAGCCCCAAGTTCGTGGACATCGATCCGGGCACGTTCAACATTGATCCGCGTGGAATTGAGGCCGCGATATCCAAGCGAACCAAGGCGATCATGCCCGTCCATCTGTTTGGGCAGTGCGCAGATATGAAAGCGATCAACACGATCGCGAAGAAGCACGGCGTGCGTGTGATCGAAGATGCTGCACAGGCGATCGGCGCGAAGCAGGATGGCAGGCACGCGGGAACTTTCGGTGATCTGGCGTGCCTTTCGTTCTATCCGACGAAAAATCTGGGCGGCTTTGGCGAAGGCGGCATGATCCTCACCAACAATGAGAAGTTGGGCACGCTCTGCAAGCAACTTCGCACGCACGGCGAATCGACGCGTTATCACCATGAGCGCGTCGGTGGAAATTTTCGGTTGGACACGATGAAGGCCGCGATCCTGCTGGTGAAGCTCGATTACCTTGACGAATTCACTCGACGACGGCGGCACAACGCGGCGAGATACGATGAGTTACTTGGCAAAGTTCAAAGTTCAAAGTTCGAAATTCAAAGAAAAGAGGCAACAGGGCAACAAGGCAATGAGGCAATAAGGCAACAAGGGGACGCACTTTCCACTCCATTCGTCGCTTCCGGCAACGTGCATGTTTACCATCAGTATTCAATTCTCTGCGACCGGCGCGACGAACTGGCCGCCTATTTACGCGATCGTGGAATCGGAACCGGCGTCTATTATCCCGTTCCACTGCACCTGCAGAAGTGCTTTACGCATTTGGGTTACAAGCCAGGCTCGCTGCCCATCACCGAGCAGTCTTGTACGCGAATCCTGTCGCTGCCGTGTCATCCAATGCTGACCGAGGATGATTTGCAAAATGTGGCATCGTGCATCGCTGAGTTTCACAAATGATGCGACACTGGGCGAGAATTGCAGCGTCAATGCCTGTTTTGGTGTTTGTTTCCGGCTGTTTTTGGGGAGACACGGTGAAATGGACTCCGGCCCAAAAGATGATCGCACAAGTCGATCAATCGCCACCCGAGAAGCGTCCGCCCAATTGGGAAGTCACAAAAGCCTTGATGCTACGTCATGAGCCCGAAGTCGGTTCGATCGCCCCGGATTTCACACTCATAACGAACGACGGCAAGACGACGATCACGCGTTCCAAGTTCCAGGCCAATCGGCCGCTCGTGCTCGTCTTCGGCAGCTTTACCTGACCACCCTTCCGGCGTCAGGCTGACGCCCTCACCTCGCTGCAGGAAAAATGGAAGGATCGCGTCGCGTTTCTGTTCGTGTACATCCATGAGGCCCACGCCAGCGACGAATGGCAGATGCCTGACAACGTCAAACAAGGCATCGTCTATGAACAGCCCAAGTCGCTCGACGCTCGCCGCGAGGTCGCGGGCAAATGCTGCACGTCGATGCAAATGCTCATGACTTGTGTCGTGGATGACATGAACAATAGTGTGGACAACGCCTATGCCGCCTGGCCCGAACGGTTTTTCATTGTGGATCGCGGAGGTCGCATTGCTTATGCCGGGTCTCAAGGCCCGTGGGGCTTCAAGCCGGAAGAAGTCGAAAAGTGGCTTCGGAAAAATGTTCGTTGAGTCGGTCGATGCGGGCAATCCTAAGGAACGGAATCATACCGAATACAACTCAAGCGTAGTACGCAACACCCCTTTATCCCCCCTTATCAAGGGGGGAGGCGATACGATATGCTCGCACGAGTATCGATTGGAATCCGTATCATTCCTTGTCGCGAGGTAGAACGCGTTTCAGCCATATGTATCCAATGGTGGCAGCCGTGGTGGATCCCGTCAGAACGCCCAATCGCATGGCATTCTCACTTTCCATCGAGATTCCATCGAACGCGAGAATGCCAATAAAGAGGCTCATCGTGAAGCCGACGCCGCACAAGATGCTCAAACCGATCAAGCTCGCCCAGGTACATCCTCTGGGGCGTGATGCAATGCCGCTTCGAACCAGGGCGAAACTCGCCGCGGAAATTCCCAATGGCTTGCCCACGAGAAGACCGACGATGATCCCCAACGGGATTCGACCGAAGAGCACGCTCAGGGTCATGCCGCGCAAAGGCACTCCGGCATTGGAGAATGCGAATAGCGGAACAATGAGAAAAGCAACCCAAGGGTGCAACGCTTGTTGAAGGCGCAGTGACATTGGCTGGCCGCTTTCCCCGGTCCCTCGATATGGAATCACCAGGCCGATGGCCACGCCGGCCAATGTGGCGTGAACACCTGATTTCAGCACACATAGCCAAATCAGCATCCCCACAAAGATGTAAATTGTGCGTCGATTCACACGAAGCCGACTAAACGTGGCCAAGATGCCAAGTCCAAGCAGAGCGAGGCCAAGCGCCCAATAGGAGAGCTCGCTTGCGTAAAAGATTGCGATGATGACGATGGCGATCAAGTCGTCGATGACAGCGATGGACGTGAGAAGCACCTTCATCCCGAAGGGCACGCGAGTTCCGAGCATGGAGAGAACACCGAGAGAAAATGCGATGTCCGTCGCGGATGGAATCGCCCATCCTCGCACCGCAATGGGTTCCCGTGAATTGAACAAATAGTAGATAAAGGCCGGCAGCAGGACGCCTCCAATCGCGGCCGCGACGGGCAGTGTCACATGTTGCAGCTTCGAGAGTTCACCCACGAGAAGCTCACGCTTCAGCTCAAGGGCCACCAACAGGAAAAACAGTGCCATCAATCCATCATTGATGACCAACAACACCGTCTCTCGAAGTGCAAATGCTCCGAGTCGAATTTCGATTGGGAAGTCGAGAACGGCTCGATACCATTCTGATAATATGGGGAGATTTGCGCACGCCATGCCGAGCAGGGCGGCGATCATTAAGAGCATCCCACCGGCGGATTCGAGTTTGAGAAATCTGGCGATTACGCTCGTTGTCATTTGAAACAACTTGCTGCCTTGGTTGTCGAGTCGCTCAAAACAGCGGATAGATGAACGGCGCAAGCGGCGAGCTGCTGGCGAAGAGCATTAACGCCCCGACGATGAGCAGGACGAGGATCAGCGGCACGAGCCACCACTTCTTCTCGTGCATGATGAACAGGAAGAATTCTTTAACCAGCGATTGCCGGGCCATGGGGGGGTTATAGCAGACGCATCGAAATCGGTCGATGCAGACAGACAGCCTTTCCAATTGCCGATTTTCAATTTCCGATCGCCAATTGGAGAATCAACGGCCCTCCAAATTGGAAATTGGCAATTGGCAATCCGTCCCCGACAATCCGTTCGTGTCAGAACAACCGACCAAGCCGGAGTTTCAATCTCCGTGGGTGCATCTCCGCTCGGCCACGTACCACCCGTTCATCTACTCGCGGATGATTCGGGAGGTCGATCGAGCGGCCAAGCAAGGCGACGTGGTCAATGTATACGACAAGGCCGGCATACTCTTCGGGCGAGGGCTTTTCAATCCGCGTTCGATGATCGCCGTACGGATGCTGGTTCATGGCGATCGGGCGGTGGATGAGGGGTTCTGGCAATCGGCGATTGGGCAAGCGATCGAACTCCGGCGGCGGCACAAGATCGAAGAGCAAACCGATGCCTATCGGCTCGTTCATGCCGAAGGCGACGGACTTAGCGGCCTGATCTTGGAGCGCTATGCGGACGTGCTCGTATTCGAGGCTTTCTCCGTCGGGATGTACCAACGGGTGGACATGCTGGCGCGTATCGCAGGCGAACTACTCGGTCCGCCGACAATCCTGGAGCGCGTACCGCGGCGGGTGCAACCGGGGCATGATTCAACCCCCCTTAATCCCCCCTTGGCAAGGGGGGAGCCGGCACCAGGACAAATAGGCTCTGTCGAGAACCGATCCACCATTTGGCGGATTGTTTCCCGCGTCGATGACAACGTTGAGCGGCTCGAAGGATTTCGCTCGAAGCCGCGGGCAAGCCCCTCAATTGAAAACCTCATCATCCGTGAACATGGCATCCGCTACCGTGTGGACGTCGAGGGCGGTCAAAAGACCGGATTTTTTTGCGATCAGCGCGAAAATCGCTTGCGGTTCTCGAAGTTTTGCGAGGGGTCATCGGTTTTGGATCTTTGTTGCTACACCGGCGGGTTCGGGCTGGCGGCCAAGGTGCTCGGCAAGGCCAATGAAGTCACCAGCGTCGATCTTGACGAATCGGCTCTCGAAATCGCCAAATCGAATGCGAATCTGAATCAGGTGCGAATCAGCCACGTTCATTCGGATGTGTTTCCGTATTTGCGGCAGATGATCGCGAATGGCCGGCAGTTTGACGCCGTCGTGCTCGATCCGCCGAAACTCGCCCTCACGCGGGACGATTACGAAGACGCCGTTCACAAGTATCAGGACTTGAACCAGCTCGCGTTGCAGGTGGTTCGTCCCGGCGGGTTCTTTGTGACTTGTAGTTGCAGCGGGTTGGTTTCGAGCGAGGCGTTCATGGAAGTCGTCATGCGGGCGGCGCGATGGGTGCGTGTAAATTTGCAACTCATCGACCGCACGGGTCCTGGGCCGGACCACCCAGTGATGCTGAATTGCCCGGAATCGAGCTATTTGAAGGTGCTTTGGTTCCGGCGAATTTCATAAAAAAGACGGACGGAAGATGACGCCGTGGCGAACGACATCTTCCGTCTCGTCAGTTTTGCTACCCGCGTCTTGCGTCTACGCACTAGGCCTAGCCGACCGCCGTGGCGTGGGTCGGCATGGCCGGCGAAAACGACGCCGGCGGGCAAAGTCCGGGTTACTACTTCTTTGCGGACTTCTTCTTTGAAGTCTTCTTGGCCTTCTTTGCTGCTTTACGTTTCTTTGCCATTCAGTGCTCACCTCCTTTCTTTCACGAAATAGTACACGTTCGCCGTATCGTGTCAAAGGAAATTTTCAATGTCAAGTGCTTCGACGATGGTTCATCGGACATTTTTTTGAATTTCAATAGTGCGATTGAACGATCATCTCTCGCGTGAGGGACACGTCCTGGCACGTCGATGCGAGAAAAACTTGCGCGAACGAATTGTGCGCCGTCGAGCCGGTCGGAGCGACGGGCAATTTCTCGCCGCGATGCAAATGAAGTCGCGAACGAGGGGGCACACCACCACGCACTGGCGCGTTGTAATGGCATCATGGCAACTTCCCCGCGAGCATCGTCACCGAATCAAGAAAACGCCGTAAAACAAGGATTATTTGCTCAATACGATCCATGAATTCGACATCGAAGCGGAAGCCGAATGTGCTTTCGCCCAAGTCGTTGGCGAAAATGATATTGCCGCCAAAGGCCGGATGTGAATTTCTTGCGAGAACGCCGTCGAATGACTCCCTTGGATCGTCATCTTGAACAGGATTTCCGCGCGGCTGAGATTGGGCGATCGACGACTCAACAACGGTGACAAGGCCATCGACATCATTCCATCATGCTTCTTCGCAATCGTTGAAAAAATTTTTTCTTTTTCTTGATTTTTCCCACATCAGCTTGGTTGATCAATTGCATTTTGAAGGAATTGAGAGCGACTCGGTCATGCCGCTGTGTTGTGTTTGAATTGCGAACGCGACGATGACGAACCCGATTCACACGTACAGAATACGCAAACGGGTCATTCGGTTTGTTCATGGAAGAGACGCGCCAAGAAACGGGCGATATTTGCCGATGCCTTGCAACAGGTTCATCCCGGTGGCCAAGTCTCCCGGATCAGGAGTGCCGAAATAATCGATGTCGAAGGACCAAAAATTGATGAGCGGCGCCGGTTGGTTTGGACCATCGATCAGGGTCAGGAGTCGATTGGAGAGAAGACTTTGCTGGCATTCGCGTCACGCGGAAGCGTTCTAAGGCGGAGCCAATCAACGAGACTTCCCAGATTTTTGGAGCTTATGAGCTTTTCAATTATTATTCCAGCAGTCGACGATGAACCAAGATGGGTTCAATCCAATCCAGTCGATCCTGCAAATCGGCATTCTCTCCGTAATCCACCTGTAGATTCATCGAGGACGCACCATGAAGATCAATTCGAAATGGCCCACATAACACACCGCGTCGAACAGATGTTCGCTTCAATTTTTCCACGCCGTCTACAGAAATGGATACGTCGACATCTGCCAGAGAGCCGCTTTCATCGTCCATGCCGAATGCGATCACCAATTCATCGTAGTTTCCGCCAAGCCCATACGACAGCGACGATCGACTGTGGACGCCGATTCCGTGCTCGAACGTGCGGCCGGTGACCTGAAGCGGACCACCCATGACGTTCCGATCCATCATCGGCGGCCAATCCACACCCATCAAGCTTTGCCCGCTCGCGGTGAACAAGTCGTTCGAACGCGCCTCCGCGTCGCTGAGCCAATTCCAACGTCCGCCGGCAATGTCAATTCGAACGATGTTCCGCAGGTCAAAGTGAACGCGTTCATCGTCCGGCGTCTTTGCTTCGATGTATTCGTCCGCCCATTCCAACCCGGCGGCAGTTACCCGTTCAGTGCTCGACAGCGTGAACACGGCCCGCAACCGCGCGGCATCTTTCACGCTGGATTTTCCGAAACGACATGCTACTGCGACGCTGTTTGGTATTCGGACGTCACCATTGGGAGTGTCAATTGCGATTCCTTCGGGGTCGAGCGAGGTAATGAAGCCGCGTACGATATCGCCATTGGCCGCAAGCACCGCGTCCTCTTCAATCCCATCGCCGCGAAGGAACCGAATAACCCTGCTGCGCTGAGCCGCGTTGTCCCCTGCCGACCAGACCATTCGAGCAGAGTTGTCCAGAGCGACGCGGACTTTGCCGAGCATTGTGCTTTGAATGACGAAGTGTTCCGAGCGTCCTTCGACGATTCGGCCGATGATCCGATCACCGCCGTTCAGGTCGACGCGAACTTCGCCGCGAATGGTCGTGTTGCCATTTCCGCTGGGGTTGTTGGGAACTGCCTCGCCTGTCGATCCGGTGGGATGGGCGATCAAAATCGAAATGATCTCGTCCGCCTTGATCCGCTGAGTTTCTCCATCCACTCGGATCGCAACGCCTTCGACCAATGAAAATCCCACGAGTCGGCCACTGACTGATTCAGGTCCGATGGTGCGCACGTTGGCTTGGATTTCGGCGGCTCGAGTGGTGGTCGAAGCCGCCAGGGCGAGCAAGCACGCGCTCGCGAAACCAAATCGAGAATGTCGAACGATTGAGAACATAAGCAACCTATTTTTGAAAGATCGGCAGCAGCCGATTGGGGATCTGAAGAATGACGAGGGCCATGGCCGTCCCGTACTCATCGCCAGCCTGACCTCGCCAGAATCCTTCCGGTTCCTGCTTTTCCAGCAATTCGGCTCGTGTTTGCGGCCACCATCGCTGCCAGTACTTATCGCCGGCAAGGAACATCGCCTGTGCCGCGTAATAATGCCCATAAAAATAGTGCCCGACGACCTGTTCCTGCGGCGGAACGAAGCGACCAATGTACTCCAACCCGCGAATGACCTCGTCGGCATTGTAGAGACCGGCATATTGCAACGAGGCGACCGCACCTGCCGACCGTGCAAATGCAGAGCCGCCGGAATTGAGCATGTACCGAAAGCCGCCGTCCGGGTTCTGGCTGGCCTTGACATATTCCACCGCGTGATCGATGACGTTCTTGTCCACATAGACGCCGACGTTTCTGGCCGCTCGCAAGGCCATCATCTCGCATACGGTGACCGAAATATCGGCATCGGCCCGCACAGGCTGATAACGCCATCCGCCTTCTTCATTTTGCGTGTTGGCAATGAGCCGGGTCGCACGGCGGAGCGCTTCGCGGACCTCCGGTCGCGGCGACATGCCGTCAATCTCCGCCAAAAACAGCGTTGCGAAACCGTGACCATACATGGGACCGTGCGAAGTTTCGGCCGCCAAAAGACCGCTTTCGGAAGATTGTGAGAGCACAAAATCGAGGATTCGATCGACCTGGTGGGCATACCGTCCGCGGCCCGGCGTGTTCCCATCCGCGAGGAACGCCAAGCCTGCAAGCCCGGTGATCCCCACGTGCGACCCGTAATGCGAGAGCATTCCGTACGAGCCGTCAGGGCTTTGATTTTGCGCGAGCCAGGCGAGCCCTTTATCGACGGCCACCATCGTTGCCGAAGAAAGCTCATTGTCTGCGGAAACCGGGATCGTGGCACGCTCCGTCTGGACCGGCGCCTGACTTTCGGCCGCAGATGGGTCCACTGCAGCAGCAAGTGCGCAACCGACCGCAATTTGGAGCGCGGATGGAATCAACCTGGTTTTCGATCTCATTGGCCGGACTCCTGCAGGGCCCGATAGTATTTTTCGATCCATTGGCGATATCGCTCAAGATAGCCTTCGCCGCTGCCCTGGATGACTTCGTCTCGCTGGCGTTCGGGAAGCTGCCCCCAACCGCGTCGAAGATCACGGATTTCGCCCCGTGCGGATTCGGCCGGACCCTGCGCGCCGCTGGGCGCGTTGGATTCATCGGTCGAACTTTCCTTGGCTTTGGCGGCGGCGGTTGGAGCGCCTTGCTTTCCCGTGGGAGATTTTGCATTGTTGGGACCCCGGCGGCGATCGCTGCTCGCCGACGAGTTGTTCTGTTTTTGCGGGCGGCGCTGGGCTGCCGCAATCTTGATGGCCTCATCCAGCTTGTCGGAGATTTGTTTTTGCAATTCCTGCGTACGTGAGCCCGAGTCGAAGTCAATTTCCATTCGATGAGCGGTTTCATCCATTAAGCGCAGGACATTGTCCATCAGCCCTTCATCCGACTCGGTCACTGATTTTCGGATAAGCCGGCCGGCAAGGTCTTCACGATCGCGATCATGCTCATCGTCGCCAGCTTTTTTCTTGTCATTTCCCTTGCCGGTCTTCCGCGAATCATCGCGAACCGGTCCAGTCTTCTCCTGTCCGCTGCGCGGAGGCGCTATCTGGGATTGTGCAGTCTCGTTCGAGAGTCCGAGAACAAATACGAGCAGCGAAGCGACCATCGTGCTCGTACAATTACGTGTTGAATTCACGCGTGCGGTCATTTTTCGCGACCTCAATATTCTAGCCCGGTGGTCGGCTTTGCGATTTCTTCGTCACCAACTCCGTGAGTCGCCGGACTTCGGCCTGATCCTCGCCAATGGCCTGCAATCGACGCAGGTCGGATTCCGACGGCTCGCCCTCTCCAGTTGCGGTAGCCACATCGCGCGTTCGCGTATTGATATCGTTCTGCATGGTCCGAAGCACGATGAGTTCCGCAACGGTGGGCACCGATACGCCCTTTGCCTGTTGACCGTCACCGCTTCCCGCACCGTCGGCTTCCGTGAATTCACTGCTCATCGGAAGATCGCGAGTGTCCGAGATCGCTCCAAGGAGCTTGCGAAACTCTCGAACGATGCGGTCAGTCGTGGCGAGCAGTTCGTCGTCCACCTGACGTTCCTCCAACGCGGTCCGACTCACATCCATCCAATGAACCACTCGCCGCAAAGCCCATTGGTAGACCGCCGCCTGGCGAAGATCAGGAAGCATGTCATCGACTCGCGTCCGCAACTCGCCCTGCGTGCGGCTGAGGCGGGTGGCCTCTCGGGCCTCAGTGCGGCCCAAATGGCCGCTTGGTCGCACCACATCACGCAGGCCGCTGATTCCGCGATTGATCTCCGTTTGCTCGGCCAGGAGCGAAGTCAACTCCTCTTCGATATGGTCCAGCGTCCGCTTGAATTCCTCTTCCTCACCACGCCGCGCGATGGCCTGCAAATCGTCGAGTGCTTTGCGAAGCAGATCGATCGCGTCTGCTTGTCGAGTCACCGCGGTGTCGCCTTCACGCTGGGACAATGCAAGCGCCGCGGAGTGCATGGGCGTCGCCGAGTCACGAACGAATCGACCCGCGGATGCGGCCCGCTCCATTTCGACGATTTCGTCGCCGAGGATTCGAGCGTTACGCTCCAGCGTGGATTCGCTTTCTGCCAGGGCATTGAACGGCTCTGTTGGCAATCCCAGCTTTGACGCTTCCACGGAAGCCGTGCGAATTTGGGTTTGCTCTTCGATCAGCGCGCTCACTTCCTCCTCCGCCCGATCGATTCGCTTGCGAAGCTCGGCAAGTTCGCGAGTTTCACGGTCCCGGAGCGCATCGAGCATCTTGTGAAGGGCCTGACCAGCAGCCTTTTGCTCCATTGCCGCAGCGGCCGTGCGGTTTCCTTGAATCGCCTCCGCGGCGGCGCGAGCGTGCTTGACGGCGTCCAGCGCTCGGGCGGCGCGGAGTCCGGCTTCGAGCGATTCCGCTCCGGCCGGGTCCTTATCCTTCATCGTCTCGGTGAGTTGTTGCATGCGGGCCAACTGCTGCTCCACGTCGCCCGCGAGTTGATCCTGTTCCCGCTGCAATCGCTTCAGCGCCGTAGCTTCCTCGGGTGCCAGTGATTCGACGGTCTTTCCCAAGAGCGAGCGGCTCATTTCGTTGGCGCCGGACTGCAGGGCCGACTGACGATCGAGCAATTCTCGCGCACGACTCAAGACGCCCTGAAACGCGCCCCATTGCGAGAGCTCACGAACCACCGTGCGAATCTGATCAACCGCGGAATCTTGGGCTTGAATGGTGGATTTGATTTCCTGTTGTTGAATCGTCGCCTCATTAGAGGAGCGGGCGCGTTCCAATGACACGGATGCTGCAGCGAGGGGCCCCAGTGCAACGGAATCCAACGCGGCGCCCGCGGACGCAAGCCGAGTCGTCGTGTCGCGATCGCCAATGCCGTTCAATGCCAGCCTGTGCGATGCACCGTCCAGCCTGGATGAAGTCTCCCGCAGCTGTCTCGCCAATCGCACCTCGAAATTCGCCACGCCCGTGGAGGATTCACTTTCTTTTGTCGTAAGGGTCGACAGATCAGTATGCGTGAGCAGTGCGGTCCGATCGCGATTCTCGGATTGGTCATTGGCCGCCTGCCGCAGGCGGTTTTCAATCTGGGCAAGGTCCTCGCGGATTCGAAGCTCCAATTCGCCATCGCTGACAAACTTCAGCCGCATGGCCGACGATCGACCGGTTTGACCGGAATCCGCATCGCCTCCGCGATTGTCCACCGCCGTGGCTACATACACGAAAACGTCGCCGGGCGTAGCCCCAAGGGATTCCACGTGCCAGACGTAGGACACATCGGCCTCAACGCCCTGTTCTATCGGGCTTAGTCGGGCTTCGGAGGTGATATCCACAGTTCGTCGATCTCCTCCATGTGGGTCTTCAATTTCGAGACCCAGCGTTCGAATTCCAAAATCGTCCTCCGCGCGAATGGCCAATTCGACGGCTCCGTGCGGTGTCAATTCCGCGACCGCCTGTGGAGAGAGGATGGTTACCGTCGGCGCGACGTCCGGCAGGGCTCGAATCGTGTAAGACGTTGAACCTCGGTTCGAAAATCCTTCCGTGTCGTGCAGCTCCACTCTGAAATTGATGCCTTCAGCAAGGGGGAATGTCGCCACGAGGCGCTGGTCATCGTCACGTTCAATTTGCAAGAGAATTAGGGTTTCGTCGTCACGGCGCAAACCGCATGGACCCTTTTCGGAATCCATCGCGATCGGCTTGCTCGATCGAATGGAAACCGTAATTGTAGCCCCGGACACAGCATTCGCAGGACCTTCGGTCAGGTCCAACAGATTCGAATTCCGTTTCGATACATAGGCTGGCGGTTCGACCCGCGCGGTTGCTTCCACGACCTCCGGTCGCGGCACAACACGTATGTGGGCAACGGATTGCTCCGTGCTGTCGTCCCCGGCTTCAAACCAATAGTCCAACCCTTCGGTCACTGAATCGAGCGTCGTTGAAAACTTGTCGTCGGCTTCGCGAGTTAGTGCGAACGTGCTAATGTGGCCGGCATTTCCATTCACATCCCGCAAGCGAACAACGGGGCGAAGCGAAGTCGACAGACCTCGCTCAATTCGTGTTTCAAGCGTCACGGAATCCCCAATCGCGATGGTCTTGTCGCCGCTGAGCGGTTGAATCTGCACGGTTCGCGGCCATTCCGTCGGGCCCCACGGCCGCGCATACCGGCAAATGCCCGTGAATGTCCAATGCGGTGCCGCCAGCGAAAAAATGAGCAGCGTCAGGAGGCCCATTCCGAACACAACGCCGCGCATCAGGATCGGTCGCACGGAGAGTGCGGACTCGAAGCGGATCTCTCGCACAATGTTCGCGGTAGAATCCACGACTTCACGAGCCATGCGTGAGGCCACGGCTTCGCCGCTCGCGAGGAAATTCACCGTGCTGGAGAGTCGTTCCTGAAGCGGCTCAAAATGCTGTTCGAGCATCGCGGCCAGCTCGTCCACGCGGATGTTGGTTCGAAAGGGAACGATGATCCAGTACCACGATGCCGCGAAGAATCCCGCGACGAAGCACAGGCTTCCGAAGGCCCGAAGGAGCATCGGCAGTCGCACCATCCAGTCGAGCAAAATGATTGTGAGAAAGGCGGCGATGCCGCCGGCCATGACCGCGAAAATTCCATAGGCAACAAGGCGACGGCGAACAGTCCCACGAAGTGAAATCAGACGACTGATGAGCGCATTGGGATTTTCCAAAGCACCCTGTGGATTCGAGATTGCAGGCGCGGGTGGCGCGTTGCGGTGCGTCTCTGCGGATTTCGATGAGGTAGTCGGTTTATTGGATTCAGCCATCGCACGCTTCCATCAATCAATCGTTCCCCTGGAGTGGGTCTTCGGCAACTAACTCCGCTCTGGGAATCGTCGAGATTCGCCGCAAAACACTCGGCAATTGCGCCATTGCCGTCATAAGAGTCCGAAAACCTTTCGAAACGTCCATTCCGTGGTCAGCAACGCGACAAAGAGAAATACCATCAGTTTGGAGTCCCATAAGGGTTCCACCACATCGTCGGGAATCTGAACCCGGCGATCCCGGATCCCCGCGAATCCTTCCTCGACGGAATCGAGCTCGATTATCGAACCACTGGTGGCCGCTGTCAGCTTCTCAAGGGTTTCGTGATCGGCCTCCGGATGCCGCCATTCAAGGTCCGGATTTTGAACTCGGAACCAAGCGGACGAAGGCTTTTCGCCAGGTCTCGGCGTAAGGTCCGGCGCAGTGATGACAAATCCGCCGGGTGCATTCGGCACGAACGTGACCTCGAATACTTTGGATTCAGCGGACAGTCGCTGTGCCTCGAACCGAATCGGCGGCTCGGTTCCTCGGTTCGAACGAGGATTTGAGTCAATGGTTGGCGTCGGTTCCTTTGGAGTTGACGGCCCGGGATTTTCATCCCCTTGACGCGTCGCCATGAGAACAACGGCATCCGACCGTTCGGCCAGCAGTTGGCTGTCGTTGATTTCCACCTGGGCTCGGACAGGTGAGGCGTATTCGTAGGTCCGCCGATCGGTGGTGATCGCATAGCGGCGATCCTGGGCAACTCGCGAATCGCGCATCAACTCGCGAGCCACCTGTACCCAGTAACTATCGTGAAGAAATTCCCCCGTGCTTCGTCGCCAGCGCCATGTGTCGTCCGTGGCCTGAAAGAACACTTTGCCGGCCCCATATCGCCCCAGAACGACGACCGGCATCGAGCCATTCGGGGTGTTCAAACCCGGATGCTCGAGCAAGACGGCGGCGCCGGGCTTGGGTCCAAGCGTTTTCGCGAGCCAATAAAGTTCAGGAAGCGTGTCGAAAATTCGTTCACTTTCGCCCCGATCTTGAGCGAAGCGAAGGATTCGGCTTGACCTTCCTTCGGACGTGATTGTCGGTCGAAAACCGATCGTCAGAGGCGCGTCGTAGCGACCCAGAAACTGCGTATCGATGTTGACCGGAATCAGTTTTTCAAGAGGCGTTCCCACGAATCGTCGCGGAGTCCACCGTTCGCCTGCAATCATACCGAACCCGCCGCCTTCGTTTCCCACGTAATCCAGCAGCATGTTCATTTGGGACGCGGAAAGCCAGCCGGAGCGAGGATCCACGTCTCCAAACAGAACGACATCGAAGCGGTTCAACTCTTCGGGCGTCTCGGGGAATCGGCGGATCGGATCGGTACCCTCTTGCACGAAATCTTCGTCAACCTCGAGCAAGAGAACGCTCAGTTGCACAGTCTGTTCGCGAAGAAGCGCATTCTTCAGATAGCGATATTCAAAACGCGGATATCCTTCCACATACAGAACGCGCAACCGATCGTCGAGAATGTTCACGTCCACTCGGTCGGTATTGTTTTCCTTGTTCAATTCATCAGGCAGTGCCTCTGCGACGACGCGAAACCTCGCCTGACCGGGCCGGGATGTCTTCGTGCGAAGCTCGATCATCTTCGGCGGACCCTGAGTCTCAATCGTCGTCGTTTGAGTGGCCACGACCGCACCATTGCGTTCATCGATCAACGTCAGCTTCACCGCAACGGACGGTTCCGTCGATCGCACCGAGACCGGCGCTTCGACTGCCAGAAGATCATGCACGAAGACGCGATCCGGCGCCCGCAAAGGCCCGACCTCAATGTCGGTCGGTCGCTTGGTCGAGCCGACACGCAGGGCGTAGATTGGAATCTGACGGCCAACGGCTGCATCAATCGCATCGTTCATGCTGCCGGATTGCGTTGATTGTCCATCCGTGGCGAGCACGATGGCGGCCAGATGTCGACCCTGCGAGCGTTCGAGCACCTGGCGTATCGCGCCAACGACATCCGTGCTCGGGCTATCGGCGTTCATTGACTCGATCGCTTTGTTGAGGTCGCCGACGCCGTCCGAATTCTCCGCGAACGCCAGCGGTTCCACGCCACTCGAAAACGATGAGAGTTGCACGCCGTTTTTCTCGACCAACTTTCGAAGCGCGATTTCGTCCGACGCCAGCAAGGCCTTTTTCACCTGACCCAGACGCGAGATGGGATTGGCTTCATGTTCCGCTCGTAAACGAACTCCGGCCTCGACTTCGGAGGATCGATCACGATTGTTCATGCTCAGCGAGGAATCGACGAGCAGTGCGACTTGCGAGGGCTCGATCCGATTGTGCTGAAAGACAAGAACGGGGCGGCTCAATGCAATGACGCCAAGGGCCAAGACGGCGCAACGAATCGTTCCCAACAGGACTCGCCGCACAATGCGTGTTTGCTCGCGGCGGTATGAAAACACAATCCAGCCGACGATGATCAGCGAAAGGCAAAACAAGATCCACGACGGGATGCTTTTCTCCCATCGCAGGAACAACGGGGCGTCCTGACCGAGTCGGATGTTGTCCAACCCGAGCAACCATTGCAGAAATTGGAGAAACCAGACTTTCATTCTCGGTTCGTGCGCGGTTGACCCACCAAATTGCCTGTTCCCGTCGCTGACGCACCGGGCTCTGAAAACGCCCCTTCGCCTTGTTTTGACGTTTTGTCGTCCTGACGTCTTGACGTTTCACGCGCTCCGGTTCCCGCGAACCACATGGCCAGCCAGGGTTCCAACATCAGCAAAGCCAGGACGAAATACATCAAGCCGGATCCAAGCTCAGCAGAGTGCGCTGTCGATGGTGCGGCCTCCATCTCCTTTTCAACAGTCGTGACTTGTGCCGGGCGTTCCAGGGCCGCAGCCAGTTCGGTCAAAGACATAGTTGTCAGGTCCGATTCCGAAGGGTCCACGTTGACAGCGAACGATCTTGATTCGGAACCGATCGATACCTCCGCCTGTCCACACTGTTCAATTGGACCATATTGCAGCGCAAGGCCGTCACGCGATGGAATCACGGAAGGCGCCGCCGTACCGATTGAAGTGCGAACCGTGAGCGGCATTGAAGACTCCGCAGGCGTCAAAGATTCATTCAGAGTGGCGCCAACGATCAGGTTTCGATGGTCGCCGTGGCGGGGAGACAAAAAGCCGATCGTGCTCCACATCAGCGAAACGAAATCTCCTTTCGCCGGGAGATTGTTCCATTCCATGTTCGCGGTGCTGGCAAAAGCGATCACGCGGCCTTGACCGTCGCTGCTTGCGATCATGGCGGGGGCATCATTATTAAACTGCATGACGACTTCCGCGCGAGTTTCAGGCTCGATCTGCAGGTAATGCTCAAATCGAGCCAGAAAAAGCCCGCTGCCGGGGTTATCCGCGAAGTCGGCCACAATTGGATGCAGCAAATGCGTGGATTTGATCGTCATGGGAGCAAGATTGCCTTGGCCGGCGGCTGCTGAATTTCGAAGAGCGATTGGGTCCGAAGCATGGCCGATGCGTCCCGGCAACACTCCTTGTCCATTGGCAAAGCCGTAGCGGTTGTAATTGTCGATGTTGACCAGATCGCCGAAGAACACCAGTACGCCGCCGCCTTCCTTGGCAAAGTAATCCAATGCCGACCATCGCTGCGGGGTCAGCGATGGAACATTGCAAAGCACGACCACGTCATAGGCCGTAAGCGATTCTCCATCCAACTCGGACTCGGTAATGATTTTCGTTCGAATCGGCGCTTCACCGGATTTCGAAGCTGGCGTCGGCATCGTCCATGAAACTCCGACATTCGAATCGCTTTGAGGATTCAGGGCGGCCGCCAGAAACCCGGCTTGTCCGTCAAGGGGCTTGGCCCCCGGTCGTCCATCGATAAGTAGGACCTTCGTCGCCTCGCGCACTTCGATGGAAAGAAACCTCGAATCGTCCTCGCTGAGATCATTCGACATTGCCCCCTGCAGCCGGGCCTCCATGAACTGTGTTCCGGTGTTCAGGAATTCTGCCGACACGGTCGTGATTTCAGTGTGTCGTGGCTCGATTCGCGGAAAAGTCACGCGTCGAAGAAGTTCTCCATTGCGACGCAATTGGACGATCGCGTCTCGAACGGTAGTTCCTCCATAATTCATCACGCTAATCTGGATCATCGCGGGGATGCGCCGGCCGATTACGGGAGATGTACATCGAAGGTCGGTGACGGCGACATTCGCGAGCGATGTCGACGCCACCTGAATCAAGTTGAGCGATTTCTCAGGGTTCTTGAGAACGCCCGCAAGATGCTGAAGCACCTGTATGTTCTGCAAAGGTGGTCCCGCGGATTCGTGACGCCAGGCATGAACTGGAAAGTCGGAGAGAATGTACACCGCCTTATTGTCCGGCGCGGTCGACGTGTCCTTCAACTGCTCCATCAAATGTCCAACGGCGCCGACAACGTCAGCTTTCCGTTGGCCGGCGCGCAGTGTTCCAAGGCGATCTTCCACTTCTCTTCGATCCGAAGTCGCGTTTGCGACGACTGCCGCCGATGGCTCCGCGAGCGTCACCACGCTGACTGGGTCGGATGTCGGGAACGATGCGAGAAGACTTCTCGCGCAGCCCATGGCCCTTTCAAAGTAACTCGGCTCGCTTCCATGTTTTGCATTCATGGAGAGGGTATTGTCGATCACCAGAATTCGATGAACGCGGGATGCCGTTCGAGAGATCAGCGGCGAAGCCGAGACAAATGGCCTGGCGGCCGCAAGTGCGAATAGAACAACTGACGCGACTCGAACCGCAAGAAGCAACCATTGCTCGATGCGCATTCGCCTGGCGCTTCGCTTCATCGCCGCCAGCAGGAACGTCATCGCCGCCCATGGCACTCGCCGGTGCCGCCGACGATTGATCAAGTGGATGATGATCGGGATCGTGCCTGCGGCGATGCCAACGACCGCCAATGCCGGATGCACAAAGGGAAGAAACTGTGCCAGCGGTTGCGACATCGCCCTGTCATCCGCCTCCGTAGATTCGCGAGGAGCGCTGACGAAGGCGAGCGCTGCGCGTGGACAAGTATCCGCTCAACATCCCTTCCAGGCCGGCCGAAGTGTCGAATAGCGCGTAGTCGACCAGCATGTGCCCGCAGCCCATTCGCAGTTGCGATTGGAAGTGTTCCACTTCCTCGACATAGCGCGCCCGAATGGATCGCGGATCAGTCAGCAATTTTCCCGAAGATTCAAGTCCCTCAAACATCGTCGGCCCGGTGAACGGGAGCGTCAGTTCGGCGGGATCGAGTATGTTCCAGACAATCACTTCATGCCGTCGGTAGCGCAGCTGCTTGAGCCCCTTGAGAATCGCGTCGGGTGAATCAAACAAATCGCTGATGAGCACGATCAACAGGCGGTGCTGCAGGCGTTCGGCCAGCTCCGCAAGCACCCGGCCAATCGACGTCTTCGCGGGTCCGGTCTTGCCGGCCAGTTCATGCACCAATGTCCGCCATTGCGTCGCATTATTGGAAGGCCGATGAAAATGCGACAGGTGTTCATCGAACAAGGCGAGTCCCACCGAATCCTGTTGTTGCAGCGTCAGATAGGCGATGGCGGCGGCGGCCGAAGTCGCATAGTCATGTTTGGTCATCAGATCATCGTGCGAGCGATAGTTCATGGATTCGCTGCAATCGACGACCAGCATGACGTTGAGGTTTGTCTCCTGCTCATATTCCTTGATGTAATACTTGTCCGTCTTCCCGTAGACCTTCCAGTCAATGTGCCGCAGATCATCGCCCTGTGAATACACGCGGTGATCGGCGAATTCGACGGACAATCCCCGATGAGGACTGTGGTGAATGCCCGTAAAAAATCCTTCCACGATCAGGCGGGCGCGAAGCTCCAGACCGCCGATTTTGGCGAGAACCACAGGATTGAGGTATCGGCGATAATCCATCGTGAAACACGCGAAGAATCCTCCGCGCTCTCCTACGCTATCGCTCCTACCCTGTTGGACGTCCGCCGATGAAGACGCGCCCGGCCAATGCCGGATCGAGCGTTGTCGATGGGTCGGCGGCAAGAGTCCGCACAAGCTGTTCAATGATGTGATCGCTGCTGATTCCGTCTGCTTCGGCATTAAAATTCGTGAGCAACCGATGTCGAAGCACTGGCAACGATACGCTGCGAATGTCATCGGTCGAGACGAAATACCGGCCTTGCAGAATCGCTCGCGCCTTCGCCGCGAGCACCAGAAATTGTGAAGCCCGCGGACCGGCGCCCCAGGCCACATAATCTTTCACGAGCTTCGGCGCGGTCACGCCATCGACCCGTGTCGATCGCACCAAACGCATGGCATAACGAATGACGTGGTCGGCACACGGCACGCGTCGCACGATATCCTGGAGCTCCATGACTTCACGAGGATTCAGCGACCGTTCGAGGTGAACTTCCTGTGGGGCTGTCGTCATTCGCACGATCTGAAATTCTTCCTCTTCTGACGGGTATTCGACCTGCACTTTGAACATGAAGCGGTCGAGTTGGGCCTCCGGCAGAGGATACGTACCTTCCTGTTCGATCGGATTCTGCGTCGCCAGAACAAAGAACGGTCGCGGCAGTTTGTGCGGAAATCCCGCGGCCGTGACTTGATTTTCCTGCATGGCCTCGAGCAGGGCGGCCTGCGTCTTGGGGGGGGTGCGGTTGATTTCATCGGCGAGCACGACGTTGGCGAAAATCGGCCCTTTTACGAAACGCAGGGATCGCGTGCCCGTGCCGCGATCCTCTTCGATGACTTCCGTGCCGGTGATGTCTGACGGCATCAAATCCGGGGTAAATTGGATACGCGAAAAACTGAGGGAGAGCTGTCGCGAGAGTGTACTCACCAACAGCGTCTTAGCCAGCCCCGGCACGCCCTCGAGAATGCAGTGCCCGTTGCAAAACATTGCGATCAGAAGTTGCTCGATGACCGCCTCCTGACCGACGATCACCTGCCCGATCTGCGATTTCAGCTTTTCGTATGATGCCACCAATTGGCGCACCAGGGCCACGTCATCGGGGCGATCTTCACTCGGTTTCGCAACAGGTTCATTGGCCATGAGTCAGCCTCACTTTCCTCAATTCACACCGGTTCATCATTGATCCGGTTGATCAGCATTCGCAAACGACCATTGCTCCGTCGATCAAATTGAAGCACCAGACGGGGTTTTTCTGGAAATGCACCTTCTTCTTCGTCGAACGGGTCGTTCCTTTGTTCGATGGCCCCACCTGAAAGGATACCTGCAAATTCGCGGTTTAGTTCCGTCACCACCGCATCCGGAAGGGCGGAGTTCATTCGAATCACCAGCCGATCCCACACATATCGCATTGAATGATAGCGACGATAAAACTTCATAATCTCGTTCACCGCATCCTCCGCCCGATCGGTGACGTGAAACAACTCCATGTCCGGGGGGTCAATCATGCGATTGTTCAACAATTCGGCCTTCACGTATGTACGCCAGTGCTGCCAATACGTGCCGCCGGGTTCATCGCACATGACCACGGGAATAATTGGCGTTTTCGCGGTCTGAACGAGCGTGAGGGCCTCGAAACACTCGTCCTGCGTGCCGAAGCCGCCGGGAAAGAGCACGATGGCCTCGGCCTCCTTCACGAACATCAGCTTCCGCGTGAAAAAGTATTTGAAGTTCACGAGCTTGGCGTCGCCCATGATGATCGTGTTGGTCGATTGCTCGAAGGGCAGGCTGATGGACACGCCAAAGCTGGACTCGCGTGTGGCCCCGTGATGGCCGGCACGCATGATCCCGTCTCCGGCGCCGGTGATGACCATCCAGCCCTTTTGGCCGATCAACTCGGCAAACTTCTTGGCCTCTTTGTACTGCGGATGGTCCTCCGGCGTGCGGGCTGAACCGAACATGGTCACCTTGGGAACATGCGCGTACGGAGCGAATATCTTGAAGGCGTAGCGCAGCTCGCGCATGGCCGTATTGATGATCTTCATATCGCCGCGGTCGGTCTGATCTGCTGCCAGCCGGGAGATTGTGATCATCATCTCTTCTAGCAGGTCTTTGTTGTCGCTGTTTCCGAATTCGGAGAGAAACCGGCGAATGGCGTCCTGGCGGGCCTGCCGACGTTCGATGCCGGCAGTTGATTGAATCGGTTTTTCCATAATGCGTTCAAAGAGCGCGTCTATACGCTCATTACAATCCCTTCAGAATTCGCGTCCGCGTCATGCGATTTTAGGCGCGCAATTCGGCCCCAATGTTTATCGGAAACCAATGTTTGTACATGCTGCCGACTATACCTGAACTGTCGCTGGGACACTGCAAAAGGTCGATAATTACGGCCCGCAACACCCGCTATTTGCCCTGGATGTGCTATTCGGGCAGTTAAGGGTTGGCCATCCTTTTGCTTCCAGCCTGACGTGATTTCAACGATGTCCAGTCTAAGCAATTGCACCTGACTATCGTAAACAGCATCGATTGTCTTTGCGAATGACCCCGCGCGCCGGCACCGTCGAATTCCCGGGTGCCATGTCCAAGCGACTCTCCGTCATTCGGGTGGCATGGCCAAGCGTAGCGCCGCCATGACCACGAATCACATGCCGGCGCCCAGCTTCGCCTGATTTGGGGATGACACTCAACCCGATAAAATATGATTGCGATCGAGCAAATGAATGACTAAAATCCCCACGGCCCGGCGCATGGAGGCGTCCGGCACTCAACCACCCGTCACGGTCGATCCTTCGACCCCGCGGGCACATGGAGGTACCCGAATACCATGTTCCTTAAACGCGTGACAATGTGCGGCTTCAAGAGTTTCTGCGACAAGGTCGATTTCGACTTCGGTCCGGGAGTGACCTGCATCGTCGGCCCGAACGGCTGCGGCAAAAGCAACGTTGTGGACGCAGTCAAATGGGTCCTCGGCGAGCAATCGGCACGATCGCTTCGCGGGCGGCAGATGGCCGACATGATTTTCAACGGATCGGCCGCGCGTCGCAGCAGCGGAATGGCCCAGGTCGATCTTTCCTTTGACAACTCCGATCACACTCTTCCGGTGGAGCATGCCGAGGTCACGGTGACGCGCAAGCTCTATCGCTCCGGCGAGAGCGAATACCTGGTGAACGGCAACGTGGCCCGGCTCAAAGACATTCGCGAGCTGTTTCTAGATACCGGGGTCGGTGTGGATGCGTATTCGGTCATCGAGCAAGGCCGCGTCGATCAACTCCTGCAGAGCAATCCAGCGGACCGGCGAACCATCTTCGAAGAAGCGGCCGGCATCAGCAAATACAAGGCCCGCAAACGTGAGGCGGAACGAAAGCTCGAACGCACTCAGCAGAATCTTCAGCGCGTGGCAGACATCGTCGAGGAACTCGAGCGCCGGCTACGAAGCGTCAAGCTCCAGGCCGGCAAGGCCCGCAGCTACCAGGAATACCAGGCCCTGCTAAACGAACTTCGGTCGACCTATGCGATGGCGGAGTACCATCGTTTTACCGAAGAAATTGCGGAAACGACGCGGAAAGTCGATCAATGCACGGATCGCGTGGTCGGTCTACGAACGCAAATCGATCGCGATGAGACGGCCGAAACGCAACTTGCTTTACGCTCCGATTCCTTGAACCAACAAATCAGCCAGACCGACGGCGAATTAATGCGCTGCAAGTCGGCGCTGGCGACGCAGCAGGAGCGGATCGCGGCGGCCAAGCGACGCATCGATGAGCAGACCGCCGTGTACGCGCGTGCGCAGGAGCGACTCGTCGCGGACCAGGAACGCCTCGATCACAGCCAACACGAGCTTGACGAGGTTCAACGCAGCGTTGAAGAGCTTCAGCAACAAACTCATGCCTTGCATGCAAAAATCGACACCCTCAATGAAAAGGACCGGTCGCTCGCTCGCGACCTTACGCAAGCCCAGGCTGTTCTGGAAGATGAAAAGGCCGGGATCATTGATCTGCTCCGCCGCAGCGCCCAAACGCACAATGAGATCATTCGACTCAATACGCATCGTGAGTCGCTGATCGGCCAAAAGGGTCGACTGTCGGTGCGCGACGCGCAAGTTCGCTCGGAACTTGAATCAACGCTGGAAACACGGGCGCAGTTTCAACACCGTCTGCGAGAGGTCGAGGAGTTGATCACCGCCGAGTCGCGGAAGCTCGACGAAAAAAAGCAAGAGGCGGGCCGAGTCAACGGCGTTCGACAGCGGCTGGTGGAGGATTTGGCCGCTTGCAAGGAGCGTCGCAGTGCGATGGTTTCGCGCCGCGAGTTACTCGACGATCTTCAGAAAAAAATGGAAGGCGTGGGTGCCGGTGTCCGAGCCGTGCTCGAAGACAACCGACGGGAATCCGAGTCCAAGGCGCTCAAAGGCGTCGTCGGGCTTGTCGCGGACTTGTTTGAAACCGACGTGGACCACGCGGCCGTCATCGAAGCGGCAATCGGCGCCTGGGATCAATACGTTGTCGTCAAAGAGTGCGGGTCGCTCCTCGACGCGGAAAGGTTCTTCAAGGCCCTGCCCGGACGACTCACCACGGTGTGCGAGGACCGCTTGCCGCCGATTGTGAATGCTCCTTCCGAGGTCACGAAGCACGAAGGATTTCTTGGACGAGCGTTGGATTTCGTACGATTTCCGGCGGAATACGAACGGCTTGCGCGGCACCTTCTGGGCCATACACTGGTCGTGGATTCGCTGGAGACCGCCCTTTCATTGGCAAAATTCGACGCGGATGGACATCGGTTCGTCACCATGCGCGGCGAAGTTGTGGAGGCGGATGGCCGCGTGAGCGTGGGACCGGCGGCTTCCGAGGCAGGTCTGATCTCGCGACGGACCGAGCTGACCGCCATCGACAGTTCGCTCACTGAAGTCGATGAGCGAATTCGAACGCTGACCGATCAGGTCAATCGCACGGATGCGGAGGCTGCACATCTGGACATGGTGCAACAAGAGCTTCGCTCGGCGATCTATGAATCGAACACCGCGAAGGTGGAGGCCAACGCCGCATTGCAATCCATTGCCGAGACCGTGGAACGCCTCACCAATGAGCAGCCCCTGATCGCGGGCGAGGTCACCTTCCTCGAACAGCAGATCAACGATGTGCTGGAAAAGAGTGCGGAGGGCGGCCGGTCGCTGGAGGCTTTGGAAAACGAAAACAAAGAGCGTGAGCACCGCGTTTCCGCCCACCAGGATCGCATCGATGCTCTCGTCACGGAACGGCGCACATTGCAGGAGGAAATGACCACGGCCAAGGTCGCCGCGGGTCAATTGACGGAAAAACGATCTGCGGCCGCCGAGACCATCACCGGTCTGCGTCGCGCGATCCATACGCTGGAAACATCGCTTGCGGCCGCGAAGTCGGACACCGAGCAGTGTGCGGCCAGAGTAGCCGATGCTCGCGCGGCGATTGAGTCCGGGGAAGAACAGGTTACGGAGTTGAGTGCATCGATTGAAAAACTCGAAACTCATGGTGCTCAGCTTCGAAATGAACGCGACCAAATCCGCATGGAATTGGATTCGCTGGCCCATGCGATTCGGGCCGCACGAGGAGAATTGACGACGGTCGAAGCGGAGCATCACGAACTCCAGATGAAGGCCACTCAGCTCACGGTTCGCCGCGACGAGCTGATCTCGCGAATTGCTAGTGAACTGAACATCAATCTGACGGAAACATACGAAAAATACACGCACGCCGAGCAGGATTGGGTGGCCGTGGAGACCGAAATCGCAGAATTGCGAGGCAAGATCGACAGGCTTGGCAACGTGAACCTTGATGCGATCAACGAGCTGAAGGAAATCGAGGACCGCCACGGATTTCTGACCGCCCAGAGAACCGACCTCGATAACGCCATCCGTCAGTTGACCACCCTGATTGAACAACTGAACGCTGAATCACAAGACCGTTTTCGGCAGGCCTTCGAGCAGATTCGCGACAATTTCCGGGCCCTGTTCCGAAAGTTGTTCGGCGGCGGCCGGGCCGACATCGTCCTCGAACAGCCGGAAAACATCCTAGAAAGCGGCATCGAGATCGTCGCCCAGCCGCCCGGCAAGGAACTTCAGGCCATTTCCTTGATGTCTGGCGGCGAGAAGTCCATGACCGCGATTGCGCTGCTGATGAGCATTTTCCGCACTCGACCGGCGCCGTTTGCGATTCTCGACGAGGTCGATGCCGCGCTCGACGAGGCCAATAACCAGCGATTCAACCAGATCGTCCGCGACTTCGTCACCGAAGCCCAATTCATTGTGATTACGCACTCGAAGCGCACCATGAGCATTGGGGACCGTCTCTACGGCATCACCATGCAGGAGCCGGGCGTTTCCACGCGAGTCGGCGTGCAATTCGAAGAAGCCAGCGCCGCATAGGCAAAACGCCGATTGCAGGGCATTCTGAGCCGATTTTCTGCCTAACCGCCGGCCAATTGAGGTGTCAAACCTGTCGTGGCCGGGGTTGTGGCGCCCAGGTCGCGGGCAGTCTGGTTTCGGAATCGAGGAGAATGAAACATGAAGACAAAGACGATACGACGTTTCCTCATCATTGCAGCCTTCTGCGGAATTCTTCCCGTCACTGCGGCGACATGTGATCCGGTAACAGGGGCGGTCAATTTCTTCCGAGATGATGACAGTAACTACTACGACTCCGGTTACTACGGGGACGTGTATGTTCCTGTCTGTGATCCGTTCTATTGTTATTGATTGGCTCCGGCGGCGTCCCTGACGGTCTTCCTAAGTCGTTTGAATTCTTGAGCGAACGACTTTTTTCATTGTCAGCGTCCGCTGATCGGGGTACAACAACTTTCAGGCAGCGCTCCAGCGCAGTCCACGTTTCATTGTTCGGGCGAGTCGCGGATTCAAGATGTTCAACTTTGTGTACATGGTGGTTTTTTCTCTTGCGGCCATCAGCCCGATCCCACCGCGCATTGATTCACGCGCGGAGCCGCTGACGACGTCGTCAGAGCGACTCCCCCAAATTCAAAAATGCCGTGAAGGAATCCTCGATCCACAAGCCCGTCCTGAAGAACGAAGACGTTGGATCGACATGCTGTTTTCCTACGAAAATTCCGAAGCCGCCGCCGTCGCCGTTGAGCTGCTGTCCATGAATTCCCGGCCCGACTGTCAGAGACCGATTTGTGCAGCCATTGCCGAAAATGCCAGAGCTGGAACTCTGCGTTCAAGTCCTTTGTTCGTGAACCCGTTGTTGTCGCTTCTCGGCGCTGATTCAGAGGACCTTCGGGCGGCCGCATCCAGAGCCCTTGCGGATTTCCCGGAGGCTGGCGTGCCTGACAAGCTTGGAAAGATTACAGAGGATGAAACCGCTCCTCTTTCAAGGCGATTGGCGGCGATTGACGCGCTGGCTCCAAACATCCACCGGCAGGAAGTGGTCCGTCAACTTCTCACTCTTGATCGTGCCGGGGTGCCGGAGATTACCGCACAAGTGAAGGCGATTTTGGAACCTTTGGCGGCTCGAGTGGCCGGGACTGACTGGCAAGCGTGGTGGGAGGAACGCGCCAAGCTTCCGCCGACAGACTGGCTCGCAGATCAATTGCAGACATATAGAGATCGACTGCGGCGATCAACCGGTGAACTGGACGCCATTCGCTCGGATGCCGAACGGGAACAATCAGCCGTTGTCAAACGGGTGGCCGATTTCCAGCGTGAAATCTTGCGGGCGTTGCCTCCCGAACAACGTGACACGCGGCTTGTCGAATGGATGGACGATCCGCTCGCTACGGTGAAACTTGCGACGTTCAGTTTGCTCCGTTCGCGAATTGCCGACGAAGGGAAACGACCGGAGGGTGAAACGTTAAACGCTCTCTTGCGGCAGCTGAAGTGCGAGTCACCGATCGTTCGGCGCGAGGTCGTCGGTTTGGTTGCCAACCTCTCAGACCCGTCGGTCGTGGATGCCATCATTGCCAGGCTCGGGGAAGAACGCGACGCCGGCACACATTTGGCGCTATTGCAGGCGGCTGGAAAACTAGGCAGCGCCGCGTCAGTTCCGCTTCTCTCCCAGGAGATCAATGATCCCAATTCGTCCGCGGAGTGCGTGCGCGAAACAGCCAGCGCGCTCGCACAGATCGCTGGAAAGCCGGAATCACGCGACGCAGTGTCAGCAATTTCTGCCACGTTGGAACAACGTTACGTCGATGCTCCCGCGGATCAGCTTTCGCTTCGGGCCGCATTGCTCTCGGCACTCGCCGCTGGAGCCTCATCAGCATATCTCTCCGACTTTGAATCGGCGTTGGATTCGGACGATCCGAATCTGCTGCAAGCAGCACTTTCAGGGATACGGGCGTTAAGATCCGCGACGAAACTTCCACGTTGTCGGGTGCTTGTGGCTCACGCGGATCCTCGCGTCCGCAAGGCGGCGCTCGGGGTTCTTGGAACCGTGGGACGTGACGATGCGGACGTCGATGCCGCACTAAGCCGTATGAACCCCACGATCGAGGCCAGTGAACCCGCTCGACAGGCTGCCTGGCGCGCTTTTCGCGAAGTGCTGGGTCGCCGGAGCGTTCACGACCGGGTTGCGGCCGCCGAGAAGTTGAATGATATGCCCGACTATCAGTCCAAATATCTGGAAGAGCTTGCCAACGTCCTATCCATGGCCCCGGAGCCGTCGATGGAGCTTGAAGGCGTCCGGGACAAACTCGCGGGAATTCTCATTGCCTCCGGCAAGGACGGTGAAGCCGTCCCCCATCTGCGTGAGCTTTATGAACTTCGCTTTGTGCGATCGGAGCCCTCCGCATCCGCAACCGGGTTGCGATGGCTCAACGCCGCGCTAAAGGCCCCAAGCTACAAAGGACTTTCCAACGTCGTGCTCACTTTGGCCGAAGCCGCAAGCAGCGAACCCGCCGAGAAAGCGCAAATCATCCGCGAGGTCTCGCAGTATATCGATTCTCTTTCCCCGGCCAATGACGTGGATCGATCGCACAAGTTGATCGTTGAATTGCGCACGGTCCCGTCGGATCTGTTGGGCGACGCCTGGCCTAGATTGCTCGACGCCTGTACGACGAAATTTCAACTCAAGAACCAAGGCCCGGAACGCGAACGATCCATCTCAAAATGAAGGATCGTCATTTCGAAATTTGCTGGTTTTAGAAATCGGCGTCGGTCAGCCCGACGTTGAATTCCACGTCCGCGGTCACAAAGGAGCCGATCAGGCGGGAACCGTCGTTATCGGCGTATTCGAAACAGCCGATGGGCACCAACCATTTTCGATCCAAGTACATGAGCATCATGCGATCGTTACGTTGGCCAGTCGGATCGGGATAGGGAAGCAGCCTGCGCAGTACAAAGCAATTGCGTTCCGCGAGCATTGCCGATCCGAGTACCTCAAGAGAATAATCCGGAATTTCCACGGCACGCTCGCACGTTTGGACCATTTGCAGCAGCGTGTTCCTGAATCCGAATTCATCGATCCCGTGGTCCCGGTCTTGAGTCACAAAAGGCGATCGAATGTCCAATTTCACTCCCAGCGGGGCGAGAACACCAAGGACCCCTGAAGGATGGAACATCGCAAGCTGCTTGCCGTTTCCGGTCCAACGACCGGCCACATAGGTCACCCGTGAAGCGCCGTCTGGATTTAGAATCCAATCCATGTCCACGCTGTATGGTATTTCGCGGAATTTCACGGCGATTTCCTGCGGATCGCCGAGTCGATCTCCTTTCGCGGTTTGCATGAGGAACCGGCAACGATAATCGTGGATCTTGGAGTCGTACTGGACTATGGCGTCCCGCAATAGCCGAAGCGGATCGTGCGCCGCGGCAAGACCCTCATTGTCGTCTGATGAAATTGCTTGAACCTGCAATGAATCGACCAACGCATCGGACGGCCTCCGCTGCGAATTCGGAGAATTCCTTTGATGATTTACGCAGGAGCAAAGCGCGACGATCAGATACGATCCTGCCACGACTCTGACTCGACGTTTCTTGGACGAACCACTCATGATTTCCTGGCATCGTATTGAATATCGAAAGGCCAATTCTCAAGTCGGCGATGGACGGGGCAGCGTGATGACGAAACGAGCGCCCTCATTGGCCTGAGACTCCACTGAAATTGTCGCCCCGATCACTTTTGCAAGCCCATAGGCAACGGCCAGACCCATGCCAGTCGCCGTCGTGGATCCATCACCGATTGCGCTTTTTGTGGTCCAGAACGGCTCGAAAATTCGCGGCCTATCGTGCGGATCAATTCCCTTTCCTGTATCGGTGATGGCAATTTGCACACCGTTTTCGCTCGGAATGACTTGAAGTGTGAGCCTTCCGCCATTCAGCATGGCCTCCACCGCGTTACGCACGACATTCCGCAAGATCGTGGCAAGTTGGAGTTTTGGCACGGACCATACGGGGAGATCTGGGGGCGTGTATTGAAACTCGATATTTCGTCCCGCGATCATCCGATCCACTTCATCCGCCAGCTCGTTGAGCAATTCCGTGAGATCGCACAGGTCGTTCGCGCGGGACTCTCCGCGGGAGAAGGCAAGGAGCGAGTTGACCAATGCGGACGCCCGAATCAGTGCCGCGCTCATGTGTCGAATCAGTTTTTTCGTTTGTTGCGGATCATCCGACTGTTCCGCGAAATCAAGGGCAGTCACCATGCCGCCGAGGATGTTATTGAAATGATGAGCAACGGCTCCGGACATCTCACCCAGCGCATCCATGGTTCTGGTTTCTTGTTGTTCTGCTCCTGCGGCAAGGCGTTTCGTGACGTCAACGAAAGTCAGAATGGCCCAATGCGATTCCTTCTGTTGGGCCTGGAGAGGACAGATCAGAGATAGGAATTCTCGCGGATCGCCATCGAAATTCGGCATCGAAATCGCAAATTCGCCCGGTTGCGCGCTGTCCATCGCAGCGCGGACGAGTCGCGAAAACGATTTTCGGCGGTCCTCAGGAATGATCGAATCCACCGGGATTCCTTGCATCAAAGAGCCGTTCACTCCGGAAATGACACCCTCCGCCGCCCGGTTCCAGTATCGAATCCGCAAATCTTCATCAGCGACGATCAGTCCTGATCCCATCTGATCGCAGACCTCTCGGAAATACGCAAAATCACTTTTCGAGATTGGTTTGTCTGCAGGAACCGTCGTCATGGGCGAGGCCTCAAGTCCATCGATGTGCGAAAATAATGCGGAGTGATGCAAAGCAGCGTCTCGACTTTGGCGCCGTTCCCTTGCCGCATGAGAAATCTCGGCCCGGGGAGTTGACCGTTCGAATCGGTGTCGCCGATGCCGATGGCGACGAATTCTCCCGGCCGCAAGGTAATCGGCGCGGCGAGTTCATCAAATGAAAACCGTTCGATGGCCGGCACCTGGAGCGTCGTGCCGTCCGCCTGTCGTTCCCACGTCATGCTTCCCGTATCTTTTCGGATTTCAAAGCGAATGACGAGGTCGGTCGCGCCGCCAAGCTCCGGCCGAACGGCATAATCCAGCGAAATCGATTTGTCGCCGCCATGAAATGTACGACCCGTCAGACCGCCGCCCGGGCTGTGTACAAAAATCGATTCGGACTCATCCACCTGACCAAGAGGAATCGTCACCGGCAATCCGGGCTGGGCGGCGACCTGCTCGCGAGTCACCACCGCTTCGGCGGACTCGAAGATCGTATTCAACGGCATCCAGGCCGACTCACCGCCCACACCGATTCGAATTCCGTTCCGTTCCAGCAGCGACACTTTCGCAGGATCGATTCGCAAGCGATCGAGATGATTCCACACGTTTCGGGCATGACGAGAATCAGCCACGGGAAACTCAACACGCGAGACTTCCAGAACGAGATGAATCGTCTGAATCGCATCGGCAGGGGCCCGACTGCTGATCGGCACGGGAGGAGATTGGGCAGGCGTCAGGGAAGTCTCATGGGGTGAAGCGCTTCCGCCAAACGGCCACCACAACCGGTTCTCAGCGCACCCCGATGGCGCGCAAATGCCGAGCATGGCGGCAAGGACCAGTCGCCACCCTGTTTTCAAACTTTCAAACATGCCCCTAGTATAAAGTCCCTTATGGCAAACGGTCTACGACACGGGGCAAGAGCCGGACTTTCTTTGAAAATTGTGTTGGCATCATTGTCGCGGTTGGCTACTATCTTCGGTTTACGTGCATCGAGCGAATGATCGTTCGTCAATGTCCAAAGACAATCGGAACAGGAGTTCACGATGGCTCTGTTTGAACCGGATCAGATACGAAATATCGCTCTTGTGGGTCATGGCCTCGCCGGAAAAACGTCACTGGCGGAAGCGTTGTTGTTCAAGGCCGGCGCGACCAATCGACTCGGAAAGGTTCAAGACAAGAGCTCAATTCTGGACTCCACGGAAGAAGCCCGCGAAAAGCTGCACTCCCTCGATTCATCGATTTGCCACTTCGCGCACAAGGGGCTGCACATCAATGTGATCGACACGCCGGGCACGGTGGCGTTTTGCGGTCTGGCGATCGCGGCTTTGGCAGCCGTCGAGTGCGCCGTCGTGGTCGTCTCAGCGTCAGCCGGCGTACAGGTCAACACTCGCAGAATGCTGGAGCGGGCGCGGGAATACGGCATCGGCGTCTGGCTCGTAATCAATCACATTGACGCGCCAAACGTGGATCTTGCAAAAATTTTCAGCGACTTGCAGGAGTCCTTCGGAACCCAATGCCTGCCGCTCAATCTGCCAACCAAAGGTGGAAAGGGAGTGATCGATTGCTTCGCAAACGAATCAGGGGAAAGCGATATTCTTGACGTATCGGAAACTCACACTGCGGTGATCGAAGCCATTGTCGCCGCGGATGACGCCCTCATGGAAAAATATCTTGGCGGCGGACTCGATACGGCGGAAGCAAGAGCCGTGGCCGCCCGTGCCGTTGGCAGCGGCGCATTTACTCCGATTTTCTTTACAAATTCCCTTGGCGATGTCGGCATCGCGGAATTCATGGATGCACTTGCGGCGTTTTGCCCCAGCCCGAAATCGGGATTTCGGCGCACGTTCGTGCATGGAGACGCCAAGACTCCTGTCGAACCTGCTTTGGACAAGCCGTTCATCGGTCAGGTGTTCAAGATCAACACCGATCCGAAGAGCAACATCAAGTATCTTTCGATTCGCATTCATTCCGGCAAGCTGATCGCGGAAATGGCCATTAAGACCGTGGCGGAGCCGAAAGGGATGCGTCCCGGACATTTGATTCGCACGCTTGGGGCCGACCACAAAGAAATTGAAACCGCCGGGGTCGGCGACATCATCGCCCTTGCGAAGCTGGATCTGAAGATCGGCGACACGGTTTTCGCTGATAAGCCCGGCGAAATTCCCATGCCTCGTTTTCCGCAGCCGATGTTTTCCCTCGCGGTTGAATCCAAGTCGCGAGGTGATGAAGATAAGATCAGCGCCGCATTTCGTCGATATGCCGAGGAGGATCCGTGCTTCGTCATGGATCGTGGTGCGGGTGGCCAGATGGTCGCTCGCGGCATGGGCGACGTGCAATTACGCACCTACCTCCATCGACTGGCAAAACAAAAGGTTGAGGTTGAGACCAAGCCGCCGCGAATTCCGTATCGTGAGACCATCATCGGCACGGCCAAGGACATCGAATACACGCACAAGAAGCAGTCCGGCGGTGCGGGACAATTTGGTCGTGTCGTGATCAATGTTCTTCCCGCGGCCCGAGGCGAAGGCTATGAATTCGTTGACAAGATATTCGGAGGCTCCATTGATCAACCGTTCCGCGTCAGCACGGACAAGGGCATTCGCGCCCAAATGGCGGAGGGTGTGCTTGCCGGATATCCAGTCGTCGATGTCAAAGTGGAATTGATCGATGGCAAGACGCATCCCGTGGACAGCAAGGATATCGCCTTCCAAATCGCCGGTCGCGGCGCGTTCAAGGAAGGATTCATGAAGGCCAAGCCTGTGCTACTGGAACCCATCGTCCACGTCGAAGTCATCTGCCCCGGCGAAAACGTAGGCGACATTCAAGGCGATTTGGCCTCACATCGCGGCAGGCCTCAGGGCCAGGATACATTGCCCGGCGGCATGGCGATGATCAAAGCGATCGTGCCATTGGCCGAACTTTCGGATTACAGCTCTCGTCTTTCGAGCATCACCGGCGGCCAGGGAAGTTATGCGATGGAGTTTTCGCATTACGAGCCGTTGCCCTCCAACGTGCAGCAGCAGATTGTCGAGGCGTATCGCAAGGAGCATTCCGGGGCCGCAAGTTGAGAGTTTCCTGGGGACGGCGCCGGTTTTGTGACCGGCATTTGCCGTCATTCCGGAGAAGCAGCGGCCGCCGATGTCATTCTGAGTCTCGGTACTCCGGGACGAAGAATCCAAGGCGAGATGCTTCACTACGTTTAGTATGACGACTCCGCGCATGAATGCCCGCACACGAGAAACAATCCAGGTCGGCGACACCGGCTCATTCACCAAAACAATCACTGAGCAAGACGTGCTTGCGTTCGCGGGGGCATCGGGCGACTTCAATCCGCTCCACATTGATGAGGAATACGCGAAACGCAGCATCTTCGGCCATCGCATCGCCCACGGCATTTTGACTGCCGGGATCATTTCCACTGTGTTAGGCAGTGAGCTTCCCGGCCTGGGCACGATCTTCGTCGAACTGCACATTCGCTTCCTCAAGCCCGTGTACTTCGGCGACACTGTCCGCGCCACGGCGGTAGTTGAGGAAATCATCAATCCCAAGCGCGTGCGGCTGTTGGTCTCGTGTGCGAATCAGAATGGTGAAGACGTCGCCATTGGAAATGCGATTGTGATCCCACCCAAAGATACAAAGGTTCTCTCGCCGTCGCCCCACGACGGCCGCGCATGAGCCGCATCAGGACTCTGCCAATTGAATTTTCCGCATTCAAGAGAAGCGCGAAAGGAGCTGAATGAGCAAGGCTTCCTCAACGAGGCCGACGGGATTCGAACCCGCAACCACCGGATTGACAGTCCGGTACTCTAACCAATTGAGCTACGGCCCCAGCGACACCATTAGGGATCGCGTTCTTGTAAATCCGCGACCGCCAATTGCCCGTTCAGGCGGCGATGATCCGCGGAAAGAGGGCTATTCGTAACCAATTGGCATGAACACGTCAAGCAATGGAGTAGGCGCCCCAATTCATGAATGTACGCGGCTTCAAGTGCAATTCAAGAAACTTCCGATTGTCATGTATCTCTGTTTGAAGCAGTAACAATCGGAATGCCTCCAAGAAATTCAAGAAATAATGAGGATCGCACTCTCGGGATCGTCTTTGAACCGAAAGATGTCGGCAGTATGTTGACGGATTGCCGCAAGGATTTGCGCTGTCGCGCAGTTTCCCAATCGTATCCAAATCACCTTCGGCGGGTGTCCACAGAGAAAACTCAGTTGGTGAAAATCCGCGTCCTTGGTGATGACGGCGAAGTCATTTTGTTTCGCGAATTCCCAAACTGCAGCGTCACTGGCTTGTCTCAAGCCAACCTCGCGAACGTGCATTGAACCAGGAAATACTGAACCCAACGCGGGAACGAGTTCGTGGGAGAGATTTGCGTCAAATAGAAGCTTCACGCTGGTATTGAAAGCAGGCGGCGCTCGCGATCGGCCGCGAACGCCAAACACGCGCGAACATCTCGGTCAGTGAGGTCGGGAAACTCTCGCAAAATCTCCTCGATGGTCATTCCTCCAGCGAGGTATTCGAGAACATCGTAAACCGTGATTCGCAGGCCACGAATACACGGTTTACCACCACGCTTACCAGGCTCAATCGTGATGATCCCTGAATAATCCATGCTAGAATTTCACCTGAAGCGAATCGACCCGACAATTCAAGCGTTCGCGACTTTCGCTTCCCGTCCAAATTCGATCAACCGCCAAACGGCGTCGGATCGATCTGATCTTTCTTGTTCTCCACTTTCGCCATCGCGTCGGCGTCGGGTAGAGCGGCCTTTTGGGCGTCGATCACCGGCCAATCGGGTGCATACTTCTTGTTGAGTTCAGTATAGTCTTTCCACTTCTCGGGCAGGTCTTCCTCGGCGAATATTGCGGTCGTCGGGCATTCCGGCGGGCACAGGCCGCAATCGATGCAAACTTCCGGATCGATCACCAGCAAATTCACGCCTTCATGGAAGCAATCGACGGGGCATACCGCGACGCAATCCGTGTATTTGCATTTCACGCATGGGTCCGCGACAACATGGGTCATACAATCATCTCCCGTTAGTAGACGCTAATCTTACGGTGCTGGATTATAGTCGAGCGTCCACGGGCCACAAATCAATGGAAGAAGAGCCGGGCCTAGCGGACGAACGATGGATTTGAGGGCCTCAATTTGATGGAGACACGTGCAATGAAGACCCCCATCTCCCGCATTCACCGGAACCTTGCCTGGAATTGCATTTTCTGGGCAGCGGCGTCGGTCGCGGCCACCGGAGGTAATGCACACGCGGCCGAGAAAGAGGAAATGATTTATCTGACCCATGCCG
>JACQFE010000016.1 GCA_016200265.1 Planctomycetota bacterium
ACGAAGAGGATCCCAGTCAGGGCGGAGCGATGCGGCACCGGCTTTCGACCCGGGTACCGAAACCGGCGGTGTTTTGACGGCGGCAGCAGTGGTTCGATTGCATTCCAAAGATCGTCATCCAATATCGGTTTGGCCATCGGCGGACCTCCATGTCCACCCTTGATCTCGGCTACATGGATCGTTCACCGATACTCTTTTTGTTAGGAGCTCTAAGAGTCTCTCCCGATGTCGGCAGCGATGGCAGTGAATTTATCGGCGTCGTGCAAAATGAACATTGACGGGACGTGCGGACTTCATCGTTTAGGATCGAGAGACGCAAACGGTCTCACGGTCAGAATATGTGGAAATACCTAAGCGGTCGCTTGTGGTGCCGCGATGTTGTCGGTCGATTGTCACTCCAGGCGTGTCGATGTCCCCGGGCAGTGTGTTTGTTCCAACTGGATTCGACGTTTCAGGTCTTGACGAGGATCAACTTCGTTCGGATATCGCCGACTTCATAAATCGCTACGTCGAGCTTCCCGAAAACATGGTCGAAATCGCCGTGAATTATGTCCTTCTTTCATGGGTGTTTGATAAATTCGACGAATTACCCTACCTGGCATTTCGCTCTGCCCATGCGGGACGGGGCAAGTCGAGGGCGTTGGAAATCGTTGGTTCACTCTGCTATCGCCCAATTGTTTATGGTGGTGGGTCAACGGCGGCGGCAACCATTCGCCTCTTGAATCTGTTTGGTGGAACATTAATCGCAGACGAATTCGATCAGCGCAATAATTCCGACTTGGCTGCCGAATTGACCAAGATCATCAATCAAGGATTTCAAGAGAACCGCCCGCTCTTGCGATGTGAGGGCGACAAAAACACGCCAAAGCCGTGCCACGTGTACGGACCAAAGGCATTCGCTTTGCGGAAGGGTTTTGCAGACGACGCGAGTGAGACTCGGAGAATCTCGATTCGCATGACGCAGCGATCACGTGATGACATTCCGCTCAGTCTTCCACGTGTGCCCAGTTTGACCCTGAAGCCCTTGCCCTGCGTAATCGCCTATTGGCGTGGCGATTTGCCAACTATGGACGCATCGAAGGTGATCCCAAGCTTGCGGACCCCCGACTCGAACATCGAGCGAACCAAATCGGCATTCCGTTGCTCTCGGTTGCAAAACCGGATGGTCGCGAACGGATTGTCCAAGCGCTGATCGAGCAACAAGATCGTGTCGCCGCTGACCGCGGCGAGACCTTGGCCGGTCAGGTATTCGCGGTAATTCTAAGCATGGCAAAGCCGGGAGACGTGATTCGGCCTAGGGATGTTGCAAAGAAGTTCAACAATCGGAGTGCTGCTGAAAGAGACATGTTCGTCGGAATGTTGACGCAGCCTCTTACGCCGCAAAAGGTCGGTCGAATCATCGCGTCTGAGTTGGAGCTACCGAGCGAGTCCAGGGACGGAGATGGTGCGCGGTATCGGCTTGATGAAAAACGCTGCCGTGAGCATTGCACCAGATTCGGGCTACGCATTCCTGAATCGTCACAATCGTCAGAACGTCATTCGTCAAACGGATCGTCAGGTCTTGACCTGTCGTGCGGCACGAAAAATGGGGTTTCTGACGTTAATGACGTTTGTGACGTTACTCATGGCGATACCCAAGGTGGCGTTGTGAAACGAAAGAAGGCCTTCAATTTTCGAAAAAGATCACCGCCCCAATCGCCAAAGTGCTGAGGGTTCAATACAGTTTGAGTGACAAAGCAGTACGGTGTTCCTCTTAGAATGAAATCAGGTGCAACATGCCACGACGTGCAAAAGGATCTGTGTACAGACTGACGGTGACGGAAATCCGCAACGGGAAGAAAGTCCGGCGCAAGGGGCGGTTCTACTGGGTGAGATACTGCGATAACGCCGGCGAGAAACAAGAACACGTCCTTCGGTTATCGAGCGGTCAGCGGATCACTGACAAGGACGTGGCTCGTGCCGAGTTGGACAAGTTGTTGAACCGACAGGAACGAGTCGCGGCTGGATTGATCGACCCGATGGTGGAGTCCGCTTCATTGTCGATGCGAGTGGTCTTGGCTCGATACTTGCGACATCTTCGGGGACGACACCTTAGTCGAAAACACGTCGAATAAATCCGGGTATACGTGAAGTGGTTGATTGAACATGCCGGAATCAATCGGCTGGCCGAATTCAATGAGGATCGAATCGACAAGGGTCTATCCGCCCTCGCGAACATGAATCTTGCGCCACGGACTGTAAATATGTACCGAACCCACGTTCTTTCGCTGGCGGAATGGGCTATCAAGGTCGCTCGCATCATCAACCGCAACCCCGTCGAGTCTGTGCATCGACGCGATGAATCGGCGGATATTCGAAAAGTCCGGCGATCGTTGTCAACTGACGAAGCATACCGACTGCTACGGGTGGCGGGGCCACGGCGATTGTTCTACGTCGTTCAAATCTGGACTGGTCTTCGCCTTAAGGAAACGGCGGCACTCGAATGGCGTGACCTCGACCTCGATCCTCAACAGCCCGGCATACGGTTGCGGGCCGCTACAACGAAAGCAAAACGGATGGACACCATTCCGCTACATTCGGGCCTCGTCCCGCTGTTAAAGGCGGTCAAGCCATCGTTGAGAGCACCGACGGATCGCGTGTTCAGCCATACACCGTCGTTGCGTAGTTTTAAGGGTGGCTACCACGGAAAGGGCAAAAAGCGGCGATTCACCCGTGGCGATTTGCAGAGGGCCGGAATTCCATTGGCCGATTCCCAGGGGCGGTCAATCGACCGTCACGCGCTGCGGACGACGTTTATTTCGTGACTGGGTGCGTCTGGCGTGGACCAACGAATTCAGATTGCACTTGCTAGGCACGCGCCGACCGGGGTCACTTTGAAGCATTATCAAGACTTTGGATTGTTCGATCTTTGGGGGGCAATTCGAAAGCTGCCCCCGATCCGGTGGATCGAGCCGAAAGCCGAATTCCTGCGAGCCACGGGAACCTGTGATATCGGTCCCAATTCCGTTGCACGCCCCGTTGCATTAAACTCCGGGCGGAAGGGGGTAAAAGCGTCCACCGGAGGGCAAGTCGGTGCCAAAGAACGGCACTCAATCACCGAACGGCAAACTACTGAAAAACACGGTAAAAAGCGCAGTCTTGACTCCGAGAAAACAACTACCGACGGATGGGCTCGAACCATCGACCTTCTGATCCACAGTCAGACGCTCTAGCCAACTGAGCTACGCCGGCGCACTTTTCGAACATTAGAGAGGCGAAATCGTCGTATGTCAAAGAAATACATCGAGCAAGTAAACCGCTGGATTGAGCATTCGATTCAGGCATCTCGTTGCGCCTCCGTGACAGCCGGGTGAAAGTGCAAACCTGTATCTTGCGTCTCTCAATCTTGAACGCTAAATACGCCACGGCTGGTGCCGCGCGCAGCGGTGCAGAAATCGAGCTACTTGCTTGCGCTGAACAGGCGTGATCATTCTTGGATGGAGACTATCAATGCCCATTGCGGAAGTGGACGTGAAGCAGGTCGGTCAACGAGCGGCTGCGGCGAGTGAGCCGTTTCGCAAACTCCTGGAGCAGATTCATCGCGTCATCATCGGTCAGGAGCAACTTCTGCATCGGATGCTGGTGGCGTTGCTGTCGCGCGGGCACGTGCTCATTGAAGGCGTTCCGGGGCTGGCCAAGACGATGGCCGTTGCAAGCCTAGCGAAGGGCATCAACACTCGCTTCCAACGATTGCAATTTACTCCCGATTTGCTTCCCGCGGACTTGATCGGAACCTTAATTTATCGACAAAGTGACGGCGCCTTCGTTGTGCAGAAGGGGCCGATCTTCGCCAACATGATCCTTGCCGACGAAATCAATCGCGCACCGGCAAAGGTGCAGTCTGCGTTGCTCGAAGCGATGCAGGAGCGGCAGGTGACGATTGGCAAAGAGACATTTCGGCTTGACGAGCCGTTTCAAGTGCTGGCCACGCAAAACCCAATCGAGCAGGAGGGGACGTATCCGCTGCCCGAGGCGCAGGTCGATCGATTCATGCTGAAGCTTATCGTGGGATATCCTTCGAAGCAGGATGAGCGACGAATTCTGGATCGAATGGCATTTACCGCGCCGGATCTGACCGTTGACGCCGTGTTGACTCCGGCCGAGTTGCAGACCGCCCGCGACGTGGTTGATGACGTCTACATCGACGACAAGATCAAGGACTACATCGTGGAAATCATTCATGCGACGCGCGAACCTGCCGCTCATAAGTTGCCAATCTCGGAATGGATTCAGTATGGGGCGTCGCCGCGTGCGACCCTCGCACTCACAGTCGGTGCGAAGGCAACGGCATTCTTGGCGGGACGCGGTTATGTGACGCCGCAAGATGTGAAGACCATCGCGCCGGATGTGTTGCGCCATCGTGTGATCGTGACCTATGAAGCTGAGGCCGAAGAAAAGACGAGCGAAGACATCGTCAAGGCGGTACTCGACCATATCGCAGTGCCTTAGCAATCATGATTCCCAAAGAGTTACTAAAAAAGGTTCGCCAGATCCAGATTCGCACGTCGCGAACAGTGAACGATGTGCTTGCGGGACAGTATCACTCCGCGTTTCGCGGGCGGGGCATGGAGTTTGAAGAAGTGAGTCCATACGTCATCGGCGATGACGTGCGGCTCATTGATTGGAACGTGTCGGCGCGTTACGGCGAACCGTTCATCAAGAAATTTCGCGAAGAACGCGAGCTTACGGTGATGCTGGCGGTCGACGTGAGCCGATCGGGGCTTTTTGGCAGCGGTTCGCAGTTCAAGCTCGATGTGGCCGCGGAATTGTGCGCCGTTCTGGCATTCTCCGCGATACGCAGCAATGACAAGGTCGGCCTGATTCTGTTTACCGATGAAGTGGAGAAGTACGTGCCAGCCAAGAAAGGCGTGCGGCATGTTCTGCGGATCGTGCGCGAGCTTCTGTATCACACACCGAAGGGTCACGGCACGGACATCGCCGAGGCCATCGGATTTGCCAATCGCGTGACGACACGAAAGTCCGTGCTGTTTCTGGTGAGCGATTTTCTAGAGCGGAATTTCGAGGCATCCCTTCGCATCGCTCGGCGGCGGCATGATTTGATTCCCATCGTGATCTCCGATCCGCGTGAATCAGAACTGCCGCGGGCCGGAATCGTGGAGATCATGGATCGCGAAACCGGGGAGACGATGCTCGTGGATTCTTCCAGTCGAGCCGTCCGCGAACAGTTTCGCAATATGGCCCTGGATCGCCTCAACGCGCGGCGGACGATGTTCCGACGCATGGATACGGAGACGATCGAAGTGAGCACGGACCGGCCTTATGTCGAGGCGATGGTGCGATTCTTTCATAAGCGGGAACGAAGACGGTGATGGGATCGCCAATTGCCAAATTTCAATTGCCGATTGGAAAACGTCAAAACGTCAAGACGACAAAACGTCAAAACGTGGCGACGATAGTCATCACTTGTGCGGCGTGCATCGCAACCGGATGTGATAAGAATCAATCGAAAGACACAGGCGGCGAGAAATCCGACACCATCGTCCGCACGGCGAGTGATGGGCCGGTGACGCTGACGATGAGTCTTTCTCCAGCGGAGGTAGAAGTATCGGAGCGTGCGCGGCTTGAAATTCGGGTCGCGGCGAACGAAGGAACATCCGTTCAAACTCCTGACCATGAAAAGAGTGATGAATTGCAGACTCACCGGTTTGAATTTCGCGTGCAGCCTGTAGGTGCGCCTGAGACTCGTGCGGAGGGCGGCAAGCGCGAGTCGATCTATCGCTACAATGTTGATTTCTTCCTGCCGGGTGAATATGAACTCCCGCCCGCACGGCTGACCTATGCCTCAACCCCAAAATCGGTTGATTCAGGTGGGGCAAATCCGAGTGACGCAGCCGCAAATGCAAGGGAAGTCAGGACCGAGTCCATCAAGATCTCGGTTCGCGCGGCCAGCGGCAAGGAGCTTTCGCCTGAAGAGCTCTCGAGAATTCAAATGCCCGGGCCAGTGGAACTGAAAAAGCCGTTCGATTGGCGCATTCCTATCGTTGTGGGCGTCGCCGTGATCGTACTCGCCCTGATTTTGCGAGCGTGGCTGCGGCTTCGAGCGGAAATCGCACAGAGGATCAACATCGTTCCGGCGGACGTTTGGGCCAAGCAGGAATTTGCAAGACTTCTAAGTGAAGGACTTTTGGAGCGCCGACTGTTTCGCGATTTCTATTATCGTGTGAGCGGCATCGTGCGCGGCTACATCGAGCGGCGGTTTTCTCTGGCCGCGCCGGAGATGACGACGGAAGAATTCCTTGCCGCGACCGTCGATGATTCGAGATTCGCAGGTGAAACGCAGTGGGATTTTCGGCGATTTCTGGATGCGTGCGACATGGTCAAGTATGCAAAATACGCGCCACAAGACGCCGAAGTGCAGGCGGTCTTGCGAACGGCAATGGAGTTTGTGGAGCGAACAAAGCTTCGCGAAGAAACGGAACAAATAGGTATGGCGGGGGCCATGGCAACACAATGATGGAATGGCTTCGAACATGGTTCGCACCCGGGCCGATATTTTTGTGGGCGTGCCCTGCGCTGTTGCTCTTGATTCCCATTGTCTGGCTTCGCTCGCGAAGCACAAAGCGGCCGCGTGTGATGTACAGCTCCGCAATGCTCACTCTCGGCATCGGAAACTCATGGGTCATTCGAACGCGCTGGATTCTGCCGCTGCTACGGAGTCTCGCGATCATCGCCTTCATCATCGCGCTTGCTCGTCCACAGTCCGGGGGCGAATATCGCGACAGCAGCGAAGGCATCGCCATCCAGATGGTGCTGGACAAATCCGGCAGCATGGCCACTGATGACTTCATGGTGAACGGCCATCAGGTACGGCGCATCGACGCGGTCAAGAAGGTGTTCGAAGACTTCGTTCTTGGAAAAGGGAAGCTGCAGGGACGTGAAGGTGATCTTGTGGGCCTGACAACATTCGCGATGCTTGCGGACACGCCGTGCCCACTCACTCTCGATCACGGTGGCTTGATCGATCTTGCGCGGCAAACAGATATTCCCGGATGGGTCGACGGACGGCAGGTCCGACAAAGTCAGGAGGCCGGTTATACGGCACTTGGTGATGCCATAGCGCTTGCGACAGATGTTCTTCGGCGAGCGGGCGAACAGGCGCAAATTGGAGTTCCGGGAGCGGAAGCGGCCAAGAGCCGCGTGATGATTCTTCTGACCGATGGAGCAGACAATCCGCCGCCGATACCCAACAGTGAGCCGATTAAGCCGGTTGAAGCGGCGAAAGTCGCGGCCACGCTGGGGATCAAGATCTACACAATCGGCGCCGCTGGCGATGTCCCGTCCTCTCAACAACGAGGATTGTTTGCGATGGCTCGAATGGGATTCGACCCGGGTGCCGAGGTGTTGCTGAAGGAAGTGGCCGCAACGACCGGTGGAAAATACTTCCGCGCGACGGACGGTAACTCGCTGACAAAAATTTACGACGAAATTGATCGACTTGAGCGCCGAAAAACCGGCGAGCGGGAATTTCATGACAATGTGGCCGCATCGCGAACAGCTATGCTTGCCGGCCTGGGATTGCTATTCGGCGAACTGATGCTGGCGAACACGAGGTATCGACGAATTCCATGAAGCGCGAACCGTTGCACAAAATTCGGCGCTGGTGGCTGTGGGTGTTGGTTGTGCCTCTGGTTCTCGTTGGAGCGGCGTTGAGCGTAACGGCCACAGTCAAGACCGAAGTCCTTTCTTTCGACGGTTCGAAATATTGGTGGACGGCGTTTGCGATTCCGCTTGGCGGGTTGTTGCTCGTGTATGGTGCGTGGCGGCGAAGATCGTCACTCGACCGATTCACCTCGGCGATGCTGGCCCCGCTGCTGGCCGCACGATTTTCACCGCGGCGGGCCGTTGCTCGTGCCGCATTAATGGTCCTGGCACTGGGATCCATTGCGGCCGCGATTTTGGGGCCGCGATGGGGAGCGTATCTTGAGAAGCAAAAGGCGTACGGCGTGGATATTGTTGTGGCGGTGGACGTTTCACGATCCATGTTGGCGTCAGACGTTTCGCCGAATCGGCTCGAGCGAGCGAAGAAAGAGCTGCGACAGCAGCTTGTGGAGCGAGGGGTGTTTCAACAGGGGAGTCGGCTGGCGCTGCTTGCGTTCGCGGGCACTACGTCGCTAAAGGTTCCGCTGACGACGGATCATCTTGCGTTTCAGAAAAAGCTGGACGCGCTCAATGTCGGGAGCGTGCCGCGCGGTGGAACGGCCATTGCGGAAGCGATTCGATCGGCGACTGACCTGCTTTCAAAATCGCCGGAGCTTGCGACCAAGTTGATCATGGTTGTCACCGACGGCGAAGATCATGAGGGTGGGCCGATTGAAGCCGCGGAAGCCGCACGCAAGGAACATAACATCAACGTGTTCTGCATCGGCGTCGGCGATCCGAATCGCACTGCGGGCGCGGAAGTGCCCAGCCCGCAAGGATCAAGGCCTCTACTTTATGATGGTCAAATTGTGTTTTCCAAACTTGATGTTGATGGGCTTCGTAAGATCAGCATCGCCGGCGGTGGGGCGTATGCCTCGCTCGACGATCTTCCGCGGCTGGTGACGCGAATGGCGAGCATGAAGAAGTCGGAGCTTTCAGTTGAAGAGCGTGTGCGGCACAAGCCGCAATATCAATGGTTTCTCGCGGTGGGGATGATCTTGCTGGCCATCGAGACGATGCTGAGTGAGATTCGATCGGTTGCGGCTGACGAGCCGTCGCGCGTTTGGCAATTGGAGACTGCATAAGTGCGTTGCTGGATTGTCATTCTTGCGGTCGTCATGGGCCGCCTTGCCCATGCGCAGAATCCGGCGCCATCGCCATCCGCGCCGCCTGCGCCTCAGCCGCCGGTCATTCTCAAGCCACATGAGGCGGTTCGCCGTGGGAATGAACTGCTCAAGCATAGCGACCCCAAATCCGCGCTTGATCAATATGAAGAGGCGGCGCGATCGCTGCCGGAGGCGCGGGAGATTTCATTCGACGAAGGGCTTGCCCAGCATGCCCTTGGAAACCAAGAGCAGGCCCGCATATCGTTCGAGAAGTCGATGCTCGATCCTCCGGATTCGCTTTCGGATGACGCGCTGTACAGTCTTGGTGCGATTGATCACTCCGAAGCCCTTGCGCCAAACGCAGAGCCGAAGCAGAAATTGGGCAAGCTCGAAAGTGCGATGGAGAAATATCAGGAAGTGCTCTCGCACCGACCTGAACACGCCGCCGCTCGCGACGCCAATCAAAAGGCCGCGACCTATTGGCGGCAGATCAAGCAGCAGATGGAGCAACAAAAGCAGCAGCAACAGAGTCAAGACAAGGATCAAAACAAAGACGACAAGCAGGACAATAATCAGGATCAAAAGCAGGCCGACAATCAGAAGCAAGATCAAAAGCAGGACCAGCAATCAAAACAGCAGCAACAGGACAATCAGTCTCAACCGCAGCAATCCGATCAATCGCAGAACGCGGATCAACAACAAAAGGACCAACAGCAACAGTCCGCTCAGGTGAAGAAAGATGAAAAGAAGGACCAGAAGGAATCGCAAGAAACGCAGGCCCAAAAGTCCGACGAGAAACAGCCGGAGGATCAAAAGCCGTCCGCCGATCAAACCGCGATGATCACGCGCGAGCAGGCGGAGCGGCAATTGCGGGAAATGATGCAGGCCATGCAGGACCGCAATAAGCTTCACCGCGAGGACGCGATTGCGCCTCCTGCCCCGGCGAAATCGAAGGATTGGTAAACGCGATGGTCCGCTTTTTCTCAATTTCCTTGGCAATGATCCTCGGCGCCTCTCTGGCGGCCGGTCAGGACGTGCGCGTCGAACTTCAGCTTGATTCAACGAATCTCGAAATCGGTGAGGCCGTCAATGGTCAACTCACTTGCACGAACACTGGACAGCCCGAAGCGCCGCAATTCACGCTCCCCGATGGATTGGATGTTCAGTTTTCATCGACGCCGTCGCAATCAACGATGATGTCGATCGTAAACGGTCAGACCTCACAACGCACGACGTACACCTTACCCGTTCGCGTCGTGGGCAAGAAGGAAGGCTCATATACATTTGGCCCAGTAACTGTGACATCGGAGGGAAAGAGTTTTCAAACCAAGCCGATCAGCATCACGGTGCGGACCCCAACGCCGACTGCGGAAAGCGAAGGCGACAAGCTTGTGTTTGTCCGGGTCAGAGTCGAGCCGCGTTTGCTTTATGTCACGCAAAGTTATGATGCGACATTGACGATCGGCATTCGCAAGGTCGAAATCGACGGGAAGATCCGCGAAGTCCGCAGTCTGCTTCAGTTTGTCGATGCACGAAGTTCAGGGCTTTCCGTTTTTGGCCCGCAATTCAGTCAATCCAATGTGACTTTGACGGATTCCGCAGGCCGGCCTCACCAATACGTACTCTATTCCGACAGCAAACAGATTCGCGCTGAGCAGATCGGCGAAACGAATGTCGGGCCTGTGTTTATCAAGGTGGACTATCCCACAGCTCTGGGTCGCGACTTCTTCGGCGACTCGACCGTGACGCGCTCCACGAAAGTGACGGCTCGTGCGGAGAGCGTCATCGTGAAAGTGAAAGGCCCTCCTACGGAGAGCCGCCCGGCGGATTTTCGCGGCGCCGTCGGGCATTACACGATGCAAGTCACCGCCAAGCCGACGCGTGTCGAGCAAGGGAAGCCGGTGACCATTTCAGTCGCCCTCCGCGGCGATCCGATCGAAGGAATCGGCGGGCCGGACTTGGCAAGAATCCAAGAGCTAACGAGTCGCTTCGATTTCACGGCGGAGGAGCCTCCGGCTGACGCGGAAGGCGACAGCAAGATATTTCGAAAAGCAATTTTCCCCAAGCAGTTGGGTGAGCAGACCATTCCTGCGCTAAGCTGGTCCTATTTTGATCCCAACAAGGAGCACTACGTGACGTTGCACAGTGATCCGATTGTCATCATGGTCGATCCGGCCGCGGCGGGTAGTGTGTCGTTGGAAGTGCCGTCGGCCACGTCGATCCCTTCGACGACGAAGCTCACGGCGGTTTCCGGTCTTTCTCCGAATTGCACGGATGTCGATGCATTGCTCGCGGATTCGGGTTTTGGAATTCACAATTCGATTCTCGTCGCTGGGTTCGCAGTTCCGCCGATCGTATTTCTAGCCAGTCTTCTGATTTCTTCGCGAGCGCGGCGTCTGCGGAATGATCCCTTGCTCGCCCGACGGCATGGGGCACGCCAATCGGCAAGATCACGGATTGCCAAGGCGAGGTTGATGAATGATCCGAGACAGGCGTATGAGGAGTTGTCCGAGGCAATCGTGGGATATCTCAGCGATCATTTCGGGCTGGCACGAGGTGAACTCACGCCGATCGAGGCTCGTGATTTGCTTGTGCGCCATGAATTGAACGGAGCCTTAGGCGATGAAATTGTTCGATTCCTCGAAGATACTGACGCAGTTCGTTATTCGGGACGAATGACAACGGGCACGGAATCAGTCGCGGCCGCAGCCGATCAAGTGAACCGCTGGATTCGTGAAATCGAAAGGGTGCGGTGATGTGCAATTTCAAATCCATTGGAGCCTTTTGCGCCGTCACAATTGCCGTGGCGATCCAAACGGTTCGCGCCGACACGATACCGCAGTTGTTCGACGCGCGTGCCGAGACGCAGGCCGCATTGAAGGAATATGATGATGCGCTGGGTGAGCGCAATCAGCATCCGGATGTGGCCCGTGCCCGATTTCGTTCCGCGGCGAGGCGACTGCAAAACGTCATCGACAGCGGAATCGAGAATGGACGGCTCGAATACAATCTTGGAAATGCGTTGTTGCAGAGCGGCGACGTTGGTCATGCGATTGTGCACTATCGACGTGCGGAACGGCTCGCGCCTCGCGATTCGTTGCTCAATGATAATCTCACGACCGCACGCTCGCGGTGTCTGACGCAGATAAAATCCTCGGATCGGCTTGGCCTTCTGCGAAGTCTGGTATTCTGGCATTACGACTCGTCAGTCAATGAACGAATCAAGATCGGACTGGCGGCGTATGCAGCTGGGTTTGTCCTGATCGCAATCAGGGCAATTCGTGCGTCGCGAGGGATCAGCATTTCCGGTGGTATTGCACTTGCGATCGCATGCGTAATGGGTGTGTCCATTGGAGCGGCAACGTGGTCGGATCGAAATCACCCCGACGGCGTGATCACGAGCATGGATGTGGCCGTGCGCCGCGGCCCCGGCGTCAATGATGAACGCTTGTTCCAGCAGCCGCTTCAGCCGGGCGTCGAGTTCACGACGTTGGAGCGGCGGCGCGAATGGTGGAAGATCGAACTGCCGGACGGCAACGGCGGCTGGATTCAGGCCTTGACCGCGGAATTGATACCAACACCTCGCCGCGATCAATCGAACAACACGTAACGCACAAAGGGCTGAGCAATGCTCTTGAATTCGAGAGATGCGGCGGCCTGTTCGCGAGCATCGAATGCATCGGGAAGATGGTAGAGGATCATTTTTCTGCGGCATTCTTCCGGAAGCGTCCGAAGCTGCCTGAGGGTCGTGTGAACGGACTCCGCGCGGGGATCGAGATGGGCCTCATGGAAGACCATCGTCGCACCGCTGCACATTGCCAGGAGCCGCTCACGATCAAACCTCGAATCGCCCGAATAGATTACGAAGCGATCCGAGCTTGAATCGCGGACTTTCACACCGACGCTGGGCCAATCAAACGCGCTTTCGATGCGAACGTGGTCCGTGGGGAAGAAGGAAAACTCGTAGCGCCCGAGGGATGTGAACGCGGGCAGCTCGGCGCTCGGAGGCGCCACCTTCGCAGCGAAAAAGTCTTCCAACTCGGCGCGTTTCCCGCGGCATACGTCGAGTCCACCGCTCAAGAGGTGCATGCGCAAACGCTCTATGATTTCCTGTGTCGCAATGAGTTCGGGAAAACGCGCCAACTGCCCCTTGTGCTCGGTCTCCGCGTAGGTGATCTCGGAGGCGAGCTCCTCCAATCCGCCGATGTGATCGGCATGCGTGTGCGTGATGACGATGCGCCGGATGGCGGCGTAGTGGATGCGCCCATCGGCATCAAAGTGTTCAAAGCCGGATCGATGTTTGAGTTGGTGAAGGGCGAGCGGGCCGGTGGTGCCGAAGTCGAGCAGGATTGTATCATCGGGAATGCGCTGGGCGGATGGACTATTCTCCCAGGCTTCGAGCAAAGCGTTGGCCTGATAATTCGTTTTTGCAAAGGCCGATCCGACGCCGAGGAAAGTGAGTGTAAGCACTTCCGCAGTATACCCTCGGAAGGCGGAGTGCGCAAAACTCAAAGGCGCGTGGCCGCAAGGGAGGAAACCGTATACAAAGTGCAAAATGCGGTTTTCACTCGAAAACAAAGTTGTGTTTATCACGGGGGCTTCCGCGGGCATTGGCAGGGACTGTGCCAAGGCGTTTCACCGAGCCGGCGCGCGAATCGTGGCAGCGGCACGGTCTTTGGACAAGCTCAAGGTGCTTGCCAGCGAGTGCGGCACGGACCGAGTCCTTCCGGTTCAGCTTGACGTCACGGTCAGATCGCAGCGAGAGAAGGCCATCGAATTCGCCCGATCGCGATTTGGTGCGATTGACGTTTTGTTGAACAATGCGGGCTGGGCATGCTTCGGCTCCGTGGGGAAAACGCCACTCGAAGACGTGTCGCGAATGGTGGAATTGAATTTCATCGCGGCCGTGGACTTGGCTCGACTTGTGCTCCCGGAAATGATCGCCCGGGGAAATGGGCAGGTCGTTAACATCTCGTCCGTGGTCGGCGGACAAGCCATCCCACGCATGACGGTCTATAGCGCGACCAAGGCCGCTTTATGGTCGTTTTCCACTGGGTTACGCATGGAGCTTCGTGGAACCGGCGTGGACGTGATTCTCGTGGCGCCCGGCTCGACGCGAACGGGGTTTTTCGACGCCGCCGGGAAAATCGACACGACTGCAAGACGGATTGCGAAGACACAATACCCGCCGGAACGAGTCGCGCGGGCGATCGTTCGTGCATGCAACCATCGACGCCGCGAAGTTGTTCTCACCGCGGAAGGCAAGACGATTCTGTTGATCCGCCGGTTCTCGCACCGCATCGCCGATGCTATCATGCTCCAAGTGGGAAAGCGTGCGATGCCCAAAATATGACTACCCGTTCGACAACGTCCGAACAACCCTTCAAGGCTGACCCCGGCTGTAAAAAACTCTCGTTCCTTGACCGATTCCTCACGCTGTGGATCTTCCTGGCGATGGCGATCGGAGTGTTGACCGGCTGGCTTTGTCCGGCCGTCGAAGGCTTCCTGAATCGCTTTCAGGTGGGGACGACGAACATTCCCATTGCCGCCGGGCTGATCCTCATGATGTATCCGCCGCTGGCCAAGGTGAAATACGAGGAACTTGGGGCCGTCTTTCGCAACACCCGCGTGCTTGTCCTCTCGTTGTTGCAGAATTGGGTGATCGGGCCGGTGTTGATGTTTCTGCTGGCGATCCTCTTCCTGCACAATCAGCCGCAGTACATGGTGGGTCTCATCATGATCGGACTGGCCCGCTGCATCGCGATGGTCATCGTTTGGAACGAGCTTGCCAAAGGCGATAGCGAATACGCGGCGGGATTGGTGGCGTTCAACTCCGTGTTCCAGGTGCTGTTCTATTCCGTCTACGCCTGGCTGTTCATCACGGTGCTGCCTCCGCTTTTCGGTCTGAGGGGTGCGGAAGTACACGTGACTATCGGACAGATCGTCGGAAGCGTGTTCGTGTATCTGGGCATTCCGTTTCTGGCGGGACTGCTCACTCGCGTCACGTTGCTGCGCGTGATTGGCCGCGCCCGATACGAGCAACGGTTCATCCCCTGGATTTCGCCGATCACGCTGGTTTCGCTGCTATTCACGATCGTGGTGATGTTTTCGTTGAAGGGCGAGAAGATTGTGCAACTTCCGTTCGACGTGATCCGCATCGCGATTCCGCTTTGCATTTACTTCGTGGTGATGTTCCTGGTTTCGTTCTGGATGGGTCGGCGGATCGGCGCGGATTATTCGAAAACGGCGACGATCGCATTCACTGCGGCAAGCAATAACTTCGAGCTAGCCATCGCGGTTGCAGTTGCGGTGTTCGGGATTCACCACGGGGCCGCCTTCGCGGCGGTCATCGGGCCTCTCGTGGAGGTTCCCGTACTGATCGGGCTGGTGAATGTCTCGCTCATGTTCCAAAGACGTTATTTCCCGGCAGAAGATGGAACCTTGACGGGCCCGTTGGCATGAATGGTGCGCGTTCATAGAATGCTCTCGCTACTCCACTGACAGGATCAACGGGACGGGAGGCGATGGGCGACAAAGCAAGAACAATCTATCTCGAAACGATGGGCTGTCAGATGAACGCCCTCGACAGTGAGCTTGTTCTCGGTCAGCTCCGCGCCTGCGGCTACGAACAAACGGAGGAAATGACCACTGCGGATGTTGTGTTGCTCAATACCTGCTCCGTTCGCGAGCATGCCGAGCAAAAAGCGTTGTCGCGGCTGGGGGCATTGAAGAAACCGAAGCTCCGCAATCCCGCGATGGTCGTGGGCGTGATCGGTTGCATGGCCGAACGCGATCCCGATGGAATTTTCGAAGCGATGCCGCATGTGGACCTCGTTTGCGGTCCGGGTGAGCTGAATAAAGTGCCGGCGCTGATTGAGGAAGTGCAAGAGAGTCGTGGTCGCGCCGTCGCGCTCGCTCAGTCCCTGTCGCGCAAGAACACGCCGCTGGAGCGGGCGCTGCAATTCGATTCCGTCGAAGCGCTGGATCTATCGCGTGAACCCGCGCCGACCCAAAACGTGCTCCAATCCTACATTCGCGTGCAGCGCGGCTGCGACAAATTCTGCACGTTTTGCGTTGTGCCATTTACGCGTGGTCCGGAGCGGAGCCGTCCGCCAGATCAGATCGTCGACGAGGCGAAAATGCTCGTGGATCGCGGGGCGGTCGAGATCACGCTTCTCGGCCAAACGGTGAACAGTTACGTTCAGCAAGAAAGTGGGCGCGAGGTGCGATTCGCCGAGCTTCTCTCGCGACTCAATGACATCGATGGTCTTGAGCGTGTGCGCTTTGTGACAAGTTATCCCGGCGATTTCACGGACGACATCCTCGAAGCAATGCGTGATCTTCCGAAGGTTTGCGAATATCTGCATGTGCCAGCACAAAGTGGTAGCGATCCTGTGCTTCGGCGAATGCGCCGGCAATACAGTGTTTCCCAATATGTTGATTTCATCGATCGCGCCCGTATGTACGTTCCCAACATCACGATCGCGAGCGACTTCATTGTTGGATTCTGCGGTGAGACCGACGACGATCATCAAGCGACCTTGCAGCTCATTGAACGCTGCCAATTCAAGAATGTCTTCGTGTTCAAGTATTCGTCTCGGCCCGGCACGGTCGCCGACAAACGCGACGTGGATGACGTGCCCGCAAACATCAAGAGCAGGCGCAACATTGGACTGCTCAAGCTACAGGAATCGATCTCCGCGGCCGCGAATCAGCTTTGCATCGGCAAGGAATTTGAAGTTCTTGTCGAGGGCTACAGCAAGGCCGCACTTAAAGCGCAGGAAGCCGAGCAGACTCGCGGCGAGGAAATCTCTTGGCGTCCCTCCGACCAACTGGTGGGGCGCACACGCGGTGACCAGATCGTCGTGTTTCGTGGGACGCCGGCACATATCGGAAAATTCGCGCAAGTGCGGGTCACCGCGACGACGGCCTTGACCTTGCACGGAACTTTGATACAACTTCGCGACGACGTGCCACCGATGCGTCTACCATCCAGCCGCTCCCTGCCGGTTCTTTCGATGAGCACTCCTGCTCATAGCGGGTGCGATTCGGTCACGGTCGGTGGTTAGATGGTGAGTTGGAAGGGATCACAGGAAGAGGAAGCAGCACAATGTCGCAGATCACACAAACGACAATGCAGCAATCGCAGCGAACAGCTCCGGCGCTTCGGGAACATACCCGGCGGAAGCCGCCATTTAACGTGATTTTGCTCGATGACAACGACCATACATACGAATATGTGATCGACATGCTGCAGCGCCTGTTCGCACTTGAACCGGAGCGAGCTTTCGAACTCGCCTGTGAAGTAGATACGTTGGGACGTGTCGCCGTCGCCACGACAACGTTTGAACTCGCTGAACTGAGGCGCGACCAGATTCACACTTTCGGCCGCGACTGGCGCATTCCTCGCTGCCAGGGAAGCATGAGCGCCACAATTGAGCCGGTTCTGCAATAGCGATTCGAAGTGTCGCTGATGATGCTTCAGTGATTTTGTCCGGAGAGTCGCGCATCTCTCGAATTCCGAAGGGTGATTTGCAACTCCGGAATTGTGCGTTTGGATTCGTGGCGAATCGGCTTGTTGTTGACAAATGACGGATGCGGGTTTACGGTTCGGTAGGGTCGTTTGCGGGTGTAGCTCAGTGGTAGAGCGTCACGTTGCCAACGTGAATGTCGAGGGTTCAAGTCCCTTCACCCGCTCATCTTGAACGCAGTGGACTCCTTGTGACATCGGTAACCAACCCGCGACACGGGCGCTAGTTACGACCCCCCTGGCGCCCCTCTTTCAAACTCGCAAATCATCGATGTTTTTGCCAGCGAATGGCCAGAAACGACCGCCGTGGACGCGCGTACGTGCAAGGTTTAGTGCAAGGTGAATTCGATGCTCGGAAAAAACTCGGCGCATGTACGCAGTTCGAATGTCGAAATATAGTCGCGCGTCAACGGCTTGCGCCGACGGCCGCAACCATGGGTGCATCGTTCTTAGGCGAAAGAGCCAAAGCAGGGAGGGCTTCGATCGCCCCCGCTACGTCGAGCAGCTTCGGATCGGTGTAAATTTTGGCGGTCAGCTCGGGCTTGGAATGCCGCATGGCGGCCTGGGCAGTGCGGAGCGGAACACCGGCAGCGCACAGTTGAGAACAGAAAGTCACGCGCAGGGCATGGACGTCGACCACACGATTTCGTTCGTCGCGCTTGGGAATGCCCGAAACGGCCAAGTCACGGTCGAGGATACGTGTCAGACCAGACGGAACGTGGAACAACGGCATGGACGCTGGCAGGCGCGCGGGGATCGGTTTCCCGTTCCTGCGGGCCTCGTCTCGCATTGCGTCGGGACGCTCCTCTATCCACGACGAAAACTCCGCCGCCACGTCGGCTCTCAAAGGGATGTTTGATCCTTGGCGGTTCTTCTCGTCAGCGGGATTCAATATGGCATACGCCACAGGGCCAGGAAATTCGATTTGTCCCACAGTCAGCGAGGCAAGCTCACCTTTCCTCTATCCCGTCAAAACGAGCGTCTTGTAGATCAGCGCGTTCGTGTCCGATGCGTTCCAGTTGATCCATTAGGCCGGGATTTTCTTTCAACGCTACTCGCGCCCGTTCGACCGCATCGTCGAGATTCTCAAAGTTCAATGGCTCGCGTTTCCATGTGGCCCGGCTTCGAGGCGATCGTTTGCCGTTCGTTTCCTTCGGGGTGATTTCGCGGCCATATTCGGCCAACGGACGAAGCCGAACGACCTTGAGGAGGCGCATCAGTTCTGCTTCCGTCAGCGCTCTGCGCTTGTGCCTGCGGTCCACTTTCTGGTCGACACGCGGAATATCAGAGAGTGGATTGATAGTCATCCGATGGGTGCGGCGGCGCCAGTTGCCGAAGCAAACAGCCGATTCGCGGTATGAATTTCTAGTGGCTGCATCCATGCCCGCGTTGGCTTGCTCGACGAGCCGCTCTTCGACCGGGCCCGCTGACATCTTGTTGAGCCGCGAGAATTTGCAGTCACGAGCAAGTCGCTCGATTCTCCGTTTGAGCACCAAGATTCGACGCGGATCGCAGCCTTTGGCCTGAAGATGCCGTTCGTAGGCGTCCAGGTGTCGAGACAGCGGTGCTCCGGCATGTTCGGCTGCGTCACCTTCCGATGCCGTCATCACTCCAGCGCGGATCAGCTCGGCACGGCGTTCAAGTTGCGCGAGCACGGCGCGGGCGGCGACTTCGTCCTCGCAGTTCGTGGCGATATTCACGACGTGGCCGCTTCCGTCGCGGTAGCGGGCTATGAAGAGCCGTGATTGTCCGCGGACGCGAAGTTTGCCGTCCTGACAATCGACGACCTCTCCTGACCGGAGTTGGCCATTTCGCAGTCGCCAATGAGCCACGCGCCGGCCGTTCCGCTCGGTGATCTCCGCGCCGCGCGGGACCGGCATGGTGTACTGCTTTTTGTAAACCATTCCCATCGGTCACATCCGACCCGGAACCAATCCAGGCCACCCACACTGAGCCCCAACCTGTAGAGGAAAGCAAGGAGGATTCTTTCGCCTATTCTGGCTTCTTCTGGCGGCGCGATACTGTTTCGACGTAATTCTGGTGACTGCTTGGGACATCCAGTGGTGCCGCACTTGGCAACACGAAATCGCGACGATCTCCTGCTTTAAGGGTGCAGAAGACGATCCGAAGCATGCGCGGTATGCGCCATATGCGCGGTAGGTCCAATTTCGTTCGACCTTATGGCGCTTACCGCGCACTACTGATGCAATGTAAACCACCGCTCTATGGGCCGACCGCCGCTTTCTTCCTCCACCATCCGAACCCGCCCGTCCTCGGCAAGCACGCAAAGTGCGCGCCCGATGTCGTTGCTTTTCTTGTGCCGTGCAAAATGCTCTCGGAGTTCGGTTCGAGTCATGACGTTGGTTTGGGCTTTCAATGCCGCCAGAATCTCATCTGCCACTGGGTCACCAAGAGCGGAACCAAAGATGTAACGGGCTGAATGCTCCGCGTAGGTCCATAGGGCGAGAGCCGCCTGCAGGTGCTCGGCCCGAGCGATCGCGGAGTGATCTAGAAGTGCGTACAAGCACGAAAGGCGCAGGGTGATCGCTTCAGCTCGTGATGTCGCGGCACCCAACAAGCCGGGCTTGCCCTCGGAGAGTCTCGGATACACCTCGGCCCAAAGTGCCTTTGAATACGGATCGCGTTCCATCCGTCGGGTGTTTTTGGCGAATATCACTGACTCATCCATGCGCCGCTGGAGGACATCCAAGGCGAGCAGCTCGCTACCTTCAGGAAGGCACTTGCTCCGTCGAACACAGAGCCACAGAAAGCGATTCGCGAAACCATTGCATAGCTCTGTTTTGGCGATACGCCGTCGCAGTTCATCACAAGTCACATGACCGATGATGCTTATGTGGGTTCCGGTAGCCCGTGCCGGACTGTTTTTGGTCAGTGTCCGAAGCGTTCCTGTGTCCCAAGCCTGCCGGATCAATGGTGACAGCGTGTTGCCTTCGCGCCCCATGACTTTCAGTGGCGATGCGAACTCTGCTTCAATAATCAGACATCGCTTGTCATGTTCTCCACTGTCGTCCATGACGTCCTCGTACTCTGCGATTCGGCGTGATTTTCCGCGCCCTTTGAACACCGGTTGCTGTTTCGTAATCGGATCACGGACTTGCCAGATCAGGCCTTCCCCTGACGACAGTCCGGAGAGGACGCGATTTTCCGCCCATTTGGAATCCAGCCCTCGAAACAAATTGTGAATATGTCCCCACGCCGTGCCCTTTCGTCCTTTACTGGTTCGCCCGACAAGTATGGTGAAGGGGTTGGTGTAATGCGTCGCGGCCTCAACCACGAAATGCGGTCCACGACCAATGATGTTTCCGAAGGCGACCAAGAACTGAACGAGCAGCGCAACGGGATCAGACTCAGTGTGCGGCTCGATGGCATTTACGACCTGACCGGCAAGCCCATGATAGACTCGGGTATCCGGGGGATCCGGCCATGCACCAGACATTGGAGCGGCGTCGCCTTCGCCCTGTGGGTAGCGCCCGACGCTCTGTGCGATCGAATGCACCTCGCACTCACTCAGTGGAGGATTACAACGGTTTCTGTTCTCTTCGAGCAGCGCCGCCTCGATTGCCCCGCTCGACAAACCCTTGGCACGCATCGAGCTCGCCCGTCTGAAGAGGCCGTCATTGCGCCGCCCCTCACGAAAAACGCATGTCTCTCCTTGGTCTTGCATCGGTGAATGGGGATTTGCCGACCGGGTGAGCAGCGTCAACCAAGCGGGGGGCAACTCCGCGAGCTGCGCTCCGTCCGTTGGGTCTCCCGAAATCTTCCAGGTGTAGCATTTACCGGTTAGATGTTTCGACGGCGGCACGACTACGTAGCCACGTTTGCCCCGAACATCGATTCCCAAAGCCCCGTCCAACTCGGTCTTGTTGTGAATCTCCTTATGCTCGGGATATCGAAAAAAGAGCTGTCGGCCGCGGCCGGTATGCTGTTCGACGGTATCTGGGAGGGGGCCATACTTTGCCAACAGGTGCTGAAACGAGTCCTCATTGTCGATGTCGATGACAACCAACCCGCTTGTCAGTCCGGTCGTAACTGCTATGTTCGATTTGTTCCAGCAAGTTCCCCATTGTTGTATGCGCTTGAGATCAATTGTGGCATCATCGAGCCCGTTGGGCGTTCTTGGGTGTTTTCCAGAGCTACTACAGTCGGATTGACCACATACAACGGCCCTGCCTGATGGAATGAAGAGGAAAGACCGGCCAACCTAGTAGTTCGTTCTGTCTGAGGATTCGGGTGTAAACGCTCCCTTGTCGATCTTCCTGATGGGCATGTTGCCCGCGATCAAGGAGGATCGACATGAAGAGTTGGGTGGTTCGGCTGGAGGCCGAGGAACGCGCGAGGTTGGAACAACTGGTGCGGAGCGGCAAGGCGTCGGGGTTGCGGATTCGTCATGCGACCATTTTGCCGGCCGTGGACGAGTCGGAGGGGA
>JACQFE010000006.1 GCA_016200265.1 Planctomycetota bacterium
ATGAAACGTGGCCACATCCATCACCGCCGGCATGGGCCGCTTGTTCCGGTTGTCAGGCATTTCGCGTCTCCTTCCTCGAATCGCGTAAAACCTAACAACTACCGTACTTAATAGCCGGAGTCAAACAGAGAATCAGGAAAACTTAAATCTACAACAGAGAGTCGGGTAAACCATGACCCCAGCCGCCACCAACCTCCAACTACGTTTGGCACAAGCCCTCAAGAAGGGTTGGGCTTTACTCTTCGGCTATTCCCAGGCTAACTGCACCGCGAAGGACTCGAACCTTCGACCCGCTGATTAAGAGTCAGCTGCTCTACCAACTGAGCTAGCGGTGCTCGGACGGAGTATTGAAGCGGGAAGACGCGATTCGGTCAACGGCTCGAATTCCCCAACGTTGGTTTGATTCGACGCCCTGAATTCGCGAGACTGGGCCACATGAACATCGCGGAGATCTTTCACAGCATTCAGGGCGAAGGAAAGTTGGCCGGCGTGCCAAGCGTGTTCATCCGCACGTCCGGCTGCAATCTTCGATGCACTTGGTGCGACACGCCGTACACGTCTTGGGAGCCTGAAGGCGAAGAAATGTCGATCGACTCGATTCTCTCGCGGGTCGAAGAATTCTCGTGTCGACTCGTGGTATTGACCGGCGGCGAGCCGATGATTGCCGATGGCGTCGAGGAACTGACTCGGAGAATTCGAGCCGGCGGGCGACATCTCACCATCGAAACGGCGGCCACGGTTTGGAAAGATGTCGAGTGCGATCTCGCGAGCATCGGCCCAAAGCTGGCCAATTCGACGCCGTGGGACCGCGAAGGAGGCAAGTTCGCTACGGCCCATGATGTAAACCGCGTCCAAATCGAGGTGATCCACCGCTTTATGGAATTCGAGGATTACCAATTGAAGTTCGTCGTCGATTCGCCGCGCGACCTCGACGAAATCGACGCACTACTCACCCAGCTTTCACCCTACGATCCCGCGAGTGTCCTGCTCATGCCGCAAGGCGTCACCGTCGAAGAGCTGGCTGCGAAGAATTCGTGGCTGGCCGACGTATGCAAGTCGCGAGGCTTCCGCTTCTGCCCGCGATTGCATATCTATTTGTACGGGAACACACGAAGCACCTAAACTCTACGAAGTCATGAAGCCAGCAAGTTTTCGATTCGTACGTCGATATGACACTGCCATTCCGGCCGAGACCGCCGTCGAGGCGGCTCGTATTTGCGGCTTCAAAGCAAGAGACATAACGAAGGAGCAAATTCTGCTCTCTGCTTCACTAAACGTCTGGTCTTTTGGTGAGCAGATCATCGTGTCGCTCAGCGAAATAGACCAAGCACAGCTCATCGACATTTCGAGCAAGTGCGTTTTGCCGACTCAGATTATCGACTGGGGCAAGAATGAGCGCAATGTGAGACGGCTCTTTGCCGCAATCGATCTAATGCTAGGAGGTAGCCCTCGATTCGTGCTGTGTCCTCTTTGCCGAAAGTGCGGGTATCTGCTCGTCGATGGCTCGATGCCTTGCTCTGAATGTGGCCAAGTCTTCCGATTTGGAGAGACGGATCGACCAGATCCCGGACTCCTAGCGGGGGCTTTGCGGATTTCTCTTCTTATAGCGGGAATTGAATTCGGTCTCGGAATGTGTGCGGCATTACTCTCTTGGCGATTGCCATTCATCAGGATCATATTGATTGCAATTTTCTTTCTGTTATTTGTGAATACGAGCGTAATTCTTGCGATTTTCTTCCTTCACCGGATTATTCGTCCCTTCATTGCAGAAAGCGGGACTGTGCATTTGGCGGAGTGAGTGAGGCAAGAATAAATTATGACACGGGCAAAAGAGAAGGCCTATCGATTCCGTCGAACGATCTTGATCGTGGGCGTTCTTTATTTGCTCGCTGCGATCGCGTGGGCAGTGCTCCCGTTAACCCCCTTTTTCGACAAATGCGACGCGGAGAAATCCATTTTCCCCATGGGGCTACTCTATACACCGCTCACGCCGAATGGCGGCTCAGGCGAGGGCTTATACGCAGGCGCTGTCATTGTTCTCGTCGCGTTGCTCTTCATCGCTCAGTGGACATTTCTTCGGCCACGCGGTGCATGGATGGCCAGACTATCGACCGAAGGAAAGCCCTTGAAATCGGCCATCATCGTCGCCGCCGCGATGGCCATGTTACTAAGCCTCGGAGTTTTCTCTCTAGTTTGTGAAATCCTCTCGAAAGAGCGATGGTCAAATTGGATGGATAAGGAATACAACACAATTTGGCCCATAATGTATTTATCAATGGTGCTGATGTGGATCGTTTGGGCGCTAATTTTTGGCGCCTATTGGCGTCAAGGTGATCGCTACACGCAGCTTTGGCGGATGATTCGGGCACTTATCGCGGGGAGTTTTCTGGAGGCGTTCGTAGCAGTTCCAGTGCATGTGGCCGTCACGCGGCAGCGAGAGTGCTACTGTTCGCGCGGCACGTATACGACATTGGTGTGCGCGGGCACGGTGCTGTTCTGGGCATTTGGCCCGGGAATCGTGATGCTGTACGCTCGCGAGAAATATCGACAGGCCAAGCTCTTCCCGCGATGTCCGAAATGCGATTACGATCTTCGCGGCAATGAATCCGGCGTCTGCCCGGAATGTGGAACCAAGCAGACATCGACTACGCAATCACCTGAATTGCCGACGTCTTGATGAGGCAGACCACCTGATCACCGACGCGCAGATTGAGCACGTGAAGTGCTTCGTTCGTAATCTCTGCCCAGATCATCTCGCCGACATTGATTTGAACGAAGATTCGATCCGCGGCGGCGACAATTTGAGTCACGGCTCCACGCCATGAATTCCGCACACTGAGACCTTCCACCTCGTGACGCGAAAGCATGACGTCCGATGGACGAAAAGCAATGGTAACGTGGTCTGCACGTGCCGACACGGATGTTGATGGAAGAACCGCCAGGTTCACTCCCAGCTTGGCATGAAGTACTCCGTCCGCTGCACGAGCCTCGCTGACGGATACAACGTTTGTCGGACTTGCAACAGAAGAAGTTCCAAGTCGGAAAGCCTCGTCAAGTGTCGCAATGGTCGGCCCCGCGGCTGCGACTCTTCCATTGTCCAAAAGAACTACGTGCTCCGCGAACTGGCGCACATCGACTTGATCGTGGCTGACGAAGATTGCAACGATACCCAGCCGCGAGACAATATCCTGCAAAGCAATGAGCAAACCGTGCTTCAGTCTTTCATCAATCGCACTGACCGGCTCATCCATGAGAAGGATCTCCGGTCCGCTGAGCACAGCCCTTCCGAGTGCCACACGCTGACGCTGCCCTCCGCTCAATGTGGTCGGTCGACGTTCCAGTAATTCCGACAATTCAAGCATGGAAGCAACTTCTTCGAGTTCGAGCCGCGGCGAATTCGTGCGACGCATTCCGAATTGGAGGTTCTCGCGTACAGTGAGATGCGGGAAAAGTAAATCGTCCTGCGACACATAGCCCACGTCGCGACGCTCGGGCGGAAAGTTGATTCGCAACGAAGAATCAAACAGCGCGTGATCGCCGACGCCAATAGAACCCTCGGCAGGTTGTCGCAGACCTGCGATCAACTCCAAAGTAGTGGTTTTCCCGCAGCCGGATGGGCCGAATAGAGCCGTGATTCCAGAAGACGCCATGAAATCCAAGGCAAGATGAAATCCTTCAGAGTATCGATAGCCGCATGAAACGTGCAATTGCCGCAGCGTCAAACCCTCACCCTGCCCTCTCCCTTGGAAAGAGAGAGGGGTTTGTGTCGATGGCTCTAGCATGATGAGTTCGTGACGCGTTTCTGCCCGTGTCTGCTTTGCATCGACAGCCATTCGCTCACGAGCATGGCCGCAGCAGCAATCACAATTGATATGATCACGAGCCGCCAGGCCCGATCCAGCCCGCCGGGTGATTCCATCGCCGAATAGACGGCCAATGGGACGGTTTGGGTGCGTCCGGCGATGTTGCCCGCGATCATGATCGTCGCTCCGAATTCTCCAAATCCTCGTGCGAAGGAAAGAACGGCGCCGGAGACGATCGCCGGCAAGCACAACGGTAAACTTACAGCCAAGAATGTCCGTAGCCGCCCTGCCCCAAGCGTCCTTGCCATCCCCTCAAGTCTTGCGTCCATGGCCGAGAATCCTATCCGCACACTACGAACAAATAATGGAAACCCGACAACCGCAGCCGCCAATGCCGCGCCAAGCCAGGTGAATGCAACATCGAGATCAATACACTCCTTGAGCAGTCGTCCCGCAAATCCGCGGCGGCCAAAAAAAATGAGGAGCAAATACCCCACCACCACCGGTGGCACAACCAGCGGCAGCATCACGATCGTTTCCACGAGAATTCGCCCTCGAAATCGCTTTCGAGCAAGGATCCACCCCAGGGCGACTGCGGGCACGAAAGTCATCGCCAGAGCAGCGGCCGAAACTTTCAGGCTTAGCCAGAGTGCTTGCAACTCTGCTGCATCAAACGGCGACCAGTTCATGGGTTGTGCTCATCGAGGATGATGAATCCGGCACTCTTAAATGCGGCTCGCGATTGGGGCCCATTAAGAAACGCAAAAAACCTCCGAGCGGTTTCATTACTCGCGGACCGTTTCAACAATGCCATCGGGTACACAATCGGATCGTGCAAGCCGTCCTCGAAAATGTGAACTTGCGCGACGAGCTTCGATGCCTTCGCATCAGTGGCATAGACCAGACCGACATCGACTTCCCCGCGTTCCACATACGCAAGGACGGTGCGAACGTCGCTGCCGCGAACGACCCGCCCGGATTCGATCATTTGAGAATAAATTCCCAGTTTCCTTAGGGTCTGTTCTGCGAATTTTCCTGCGGGGACATTCTCGCCGGCCAATCCGACCTTCCCAACCGCCGCATTCAATAGATCATGAGGCTCGTGAATGCTCTTAGGCCCTGTGGTCGCATTGTCGCCGGTTGGAACCACCATCGCCAGCCGATTTCCGAATCTTTGCTTCACTTCCGCAACCGCACCGGCATCGCTGAGCTTGCGCGCCCACTCCGCATCCGCGGCGATGAAAATGTCCGCCGGAGCCCCTTCAAGAATCTGAATGCCAAGCTGATTCGACGGGCCAAACGACAGATCAACTCTGATTGATTCACTTTTTTCGAATTCCGTAGCGATCTGTCCAAGCACATCTTTCAAGCTTGCGGCCGCAAATACGACGACGCTCTTTTGATCCTTTGCTGTGCCGCCGGTTGCTTGTGCCTTATCGTCCGCTTGCGGTCTGCAACCGGCGGACAATAATGCAACTAATGTCGTTGCAAGGACGAAATGCTCTGCGATGCTCAACATGATAATCTGACACTCAATATGATCATTTGAAACATTATGCAAAGGGATTCAATCGATGGGCTTCCAACGAAAAATCATTTTCCTCCTGGCGACGGCGTTACTCTCCGGTTGCAGCAGTCCGGCCCGGCGATTTCAACAACACATTAACTACCTCGCGAGCGATCGGCTCGAAGGACGCGGTCTCGGCTCGCACGGCCTCGATCTCGCGGCGGACTACATCGCCAGAGAATTTCGTACCGCCGGGCTTGAACCGGGAGGTGATGATGGAACTTATTTTCAGAAGTTCCCCATCACATACCATCGCGAACTCAGCAGCGAAAGCCGACTCGCCATCGCCGGTGATTCGAAACCGCGCCGAGAAGGCCTCGATTTCATGCCGTTTGATTTCTCCTCCAGCGGCAAATTCTCCGGCAACATCGTCTTTTGCGGCTTCGGCATTGTCGCCAACGAAAAGGACCATGATGACTTCAAAGGCGTCGAGCTTCAAGGCAAAGTCGCGTTGATCTTTGACGGGGAGCCGAAATCATGGTCGGAAGCGAACGGCGGCGTGCCCACGCGATTCTCGTCGCTTCGCGACAAGATCTACAACGCCAAGGACCACGATGCGGCGGCCATTCTGGTCGTCAATCTCGCACCTGAGCCGAGCGAAAGGGACCAACTCGCTAGTTTCAGTCCGGAGACCGCGGACGATTACGGGACCCCGGCCATGCAGATCACTCGCGAATTGGCAACGGAAATTCTCTCGCGCGGCGGCGCGGGTGATATTGCGGAGGTCGAGAAGACCATTGTTGCCGGCACGTCAAAATCCGCCGCTCTCACAAACGTTACCGCGACCGGCGAGACCGTGTTCAAGAAGAAAACCACGACCGCTCGCAATGTGATCGGCGTCAGGCCGGGTCGAGGCTCGCACGCTGACGAGTGGATCGTCATCGGCGCACACTACGATCATCTCGGTATTCGTAAGCCGATGATGCGGAAATTTGTAAACGGAAGATTGGTCAAAGAGGACTTGCCTTCGCAAATTCATAACGGCGCGGATGACAATGCGTCGGGCGTGGCCGGAGTCATCGAGATTGCTCGAATGTTCAAGAATGCACCGGTCGAGCGAGGAATCATGTTCATTGCCTTTACCGGCGAAGAGGCCGGTTTGCTCGGTAGCAAGCATTTCGTCGAGCATCCTACAATCCCGCTCGACCAGACCGTCGCCATGCTCAACATGGACATGATCGGACGGCTTACTAGGGCGACTCCGCGTGCGGAATCGGCCTCAACTCACGAATCCCCATCTGCACCAAAAGAAAATCCGCACGCCGAAGCCAATCCACATGCCGAAAATAATCCACATGCTGCTGGTGGCGCCGCTTCCGTGCCAAATAATCCAAGTGAGGCAAATCCTCATGCAACGCCTTCCCAGACTCCTGCGCCTGAAGTGTTTGGCCTTTCCAACGGCGACGGCCGTGTCCAGGTGTTCGGCACCGATTGCGGCACGAATTTCCATGACCTCGTGATGCGCGACGCCCGGACGCTGGGGCTAACCATCGCCGTCGGCGTTGACGAAGGCGGCCGAAGCGATCATGCATCATTCCTTCGCAAGCAGATTCCATCGATGCACTTTTTCAGCGGCAATCATCCAGATTATCACCAGCCGTCGGATGATTCGTGGAAGATCAATGCGGAAGGCGGAGAGCGAATTGCAGAGCTCGTCTTTCACGTCGCCGAAGACTTGGACGTGCAGCCCGATCGGCCCAAATTCGTCGTTGTCAAGCGTGATCGGCAAACCCCCGCCGGAGGCGTCACCTCATTTCGCGTGGTCATGGGTTTGACGCCCAATTATGCCGCCGATGGACAGGAAGGCATGGGAGTAGACGGAGTCAGCCCGCAGGGCCCCGCGGACTTGGCGGGCATGAAAGCCGGCGACCGCATCATCAGCATTGGCGGCAAAAAGGTCGCGAACGTCTATGACTACATGGCCGCCACGCGGCGGAACAACCCGGGTGACGTAGTCGAAGTCTCAATCCTCCGCGAAGGGAAACCACTTGCGCTCAGAGTGACCCTGTCCGGAACACGGTAATCGTAGATCATTCACGATTTGCCTCGCGCCAGGACTATCCTTGCCCTGCGATCTGAAATGATAACTGCTCAAGCTGAACCAAGAGATCGACTGATGCCACAGCTACGTCAGCGCCGACGTGAAGCGTCACCGGGGCGAAGTTGAGGATGCCGCGGATGCCGGCGGCGACCATGGCTTCGGCCGCGAGGATTACGTATCGACGGATGCACCCTTGCCGCCGACTTACCGGACCCCACGCGCCTTGCGGCGGAATCATCTTACCGGACACAAACCGCCAAATCTGCAAGTTCGCTTCTGCGGCCCAATTGCGACGCGCGTGGTTGCCAGTCATTGAGAGAATCATCTGCGATCGCTATGATCTATTGTTCCGACGGATGGGGATCGGACCTTCTCATTCCTGCGCCAACTTGGAAAAGGAAGAAGCACTCAGTACGCGTCAGCGAGTGAAAGCGACCTTGGGAGAACGGACGATGCGGCACACGACAAGGTGGTTGTCGAAAGTTTGTCTGTGCATCATCTCCAGCGCGATTGAGTTCGGCTGCGGCACGAGTATTCCCACACCAACAATCAGCGATACGCAATTGGGCGACCCAAATACGAGTCCTGTCGATCGGCCTCACGTGGTTTTGCACGAACAGACCGTCAACGAAGGGGACACCGTAGTCCTCCAGACTGATGAAATTCCTTCAAGTACCGGTTCATCAAAGGTCAATGGTTGGACGCAAATTTACGGACCGACCGTCGAGATCACCAATCAGCTCTCTCGAAATTTGAGCTTTGTTGCGCCCCAGGTGACCGCCGCTTCTCTGCTGGTCTTTCGGTTCTCCAGCATCTCCGGAGATCGTTACGACGTAAATTTGTACGTCATCCACGTCATGAATGCCGTTGCACCTTCGGATTCGTCGCTATGTGGAGGAGTCGTTTGTGAAACAGGAACGCAATGCAATAAAGCGACTGGGGCCTGCCAGGCGACATTCGGGGTCTGCGAAAATGTGATCTGCTCGCAGGGTGAGACTTGCGATGACTTGACGGGCAACTGCGTTGCGGCATCGCCATGCAGCGGAGTGACGTGCTCTTCGAATCAACATTGCAATCCAGCCACGGGGTCATGCGAATCAACATGCGTCGGTGTAACCTGTCCGGCAGGAACGCAGTTGAATGCCGATCATTGCACCTGTGAGGCCATTTCGCTCTGCAAGTCAGTGACCTGCCCCGCGGGTCAGAACTGCGATCCGGCCACAGGTAGTTGCGTAACAGTTGACCCTTGCCAAAATGTTTCGTGTTCCGGTGGTTCCATTTGCGACGCTCAGACAGGCCAGTGCGTTTCCACGGGTGGGTGCGCAGACCCGCCGACAGGGGCTGTGTTCACCGTCACCGACAGTTCGGTAGGAACGAATCAATACGACATCAATCCGAACTTCTGGATCGAATTCAGCATGGATTTGGATCCGCAGACGTTTTCCCCGGACATCCTTTCGGTGCAACAGGCCGGTCCGGACAACGCCTGGAGTACCGCCGACGATGTGGTTGTAAGCACGACAGCACAGCTTAACTGCTGCCGGCGGATCGCAGTTTCCCTTGCACCGCAGGATGGCGCTCTGGCTGCCGGGCGCCGGTATCGCGTCCAGATATCACCCGGATGCCTGAAGGCGACGGCCAGCAACGGCGTCACGCACGGACTCGATGGCGAATTCAGCGGCATGTTTCCGACTGGGAACGGCGCATTCGGAGGCGTGTTCGTGCAGGAGTTCATCGGGGTGGCTCCTGGGCCCTATTCCGGCGATCTTGTCTGCAATGAAGAAACCCGCGATATTCTGGGTCGAGTGACTCAGGAAACCAAACACTATAATGACACCATCACGGTCGATCCGGCCGGAATGCTCGTACTCGCCGGGCAGCCGGTGCAGGTGGGCAGTACCATGAATCCTCCATTTACGGGCATTCAACTCGAGATGACTGTCACAAGTGTGACACCACAGCGTACCGGGATCCATGTCACGTATGATGTGTCCGGCTTGAAGGACAATTACCAATTTACCGGCCCGCAAGAAGAGACTTACATCTTTGTCGGCGATGGGACGATCTTGCATGCCGGCACGTCTTCATTCAATGTAAACGCAGGCAGTGGCGCTGTCGTTGCCACGGTCCACCGTACGTGCAGCGGAACGCTCAAGCAATGAATCACGGGCTCATTGAGGCCGAGATTCGCGCCATTGCGGCGGCGCTCCCCAAGGGCGTTGTCACCAATGATGATCTTGATCGCGAACATCCGGAATGGAATCTTGAGCTGATCGCGCGTCGACTCGGCGTCGTGCGCCGGCACATCGCCCGCTCCGATGAAACTGCGTTGGATCTTGGTGATCAGGCATGTCGATCGCTCTTTGAATCCCATCCCAATCTTCGTCAGGACGTCGACACGCTGATTTTTTGCACCCAGAGCGCCGACTACATTCTTCCTCCGAACGCCACGGTGCTTCATGGTCGCTTGGAGTTGCCCCAACGCGTCGCGGCATTCGATATCAATCTGGCGTGTTCCGGGTTTGTGTACGCCCTGCACATTGCCCGATCGATGATTCGATGCGGGGCGGCGCAACACATACTCTTGGTCGCCGGAGACACGTATTCGAAGTACATCAACAAGTCCGATCGGTCGGCGCGCGTGCTGTTCGGAGACGGCGCGGCGGCGACGTGGATCGCGCCGTCGGCGAACGGACTGCGGATCGGGGCCGCAATGTGTGAAACCTCCGGACGCGACTTCGAGACATTCATCATACCCGCCGGCGGTTGTCGGCGTGCACGATCCAATGAGACATTGATTGAGCATACGGACGAATCTGGAAACGTCCGCTGTTCGGAGAACATCCACATGGCCGGGCGCGGACTGCTTGACTTCATGTCCTCGACGATTCCGCGACACGTGGAGGAGTTCCTGCGCCGCAATGAATTACGAAAGGACGATATTGACTTGTACGTGTTCCATCAGGCCAGCGGCGTTGTGCTCGAATCATTGCAATGCGCGCTGGGGCTGGAACCAGATCGCGTATACAGAAACTTGCGCGATATCGGCAACACAGTGTCCGCCTCAATTCCCATCGCCCTGCGCGATGCACAGTCGGACCATCGGATGTCCAGAGGAGGTCGCGTGCTGCTTTGCGGTTTTGGCGTCGGACTTTCCTGGGGTAGCGTTCTACTTGACGTGCTCTGAATGCCCAGATCGGATCGGGCATCAACTTGCGTGTTCGAAAACCTGGTGTGAATGATCGAGATTCGCACGTACGACGGCGACGGCGAAGACGTTGCGGAGCTGACCGCCCGGGCGTGGCGGGCCGCTTACGGCGGCGTGAGCTGGTGCCCGTACTGGAGCGCGGAGTCCATTCGCTGGCAACTCCTGTCGGCGTGTCCGGATGATCGCGATTTCCTGGTGGCTGCATACAACGGGTGCCGGCTGGTCGGTTGCTTCTTTGCGAAACGGACGGCTTTTCAAATCAGCAGCCGGCAAGTCCTCGGCACGATCGGGAGTTGGTTTACAGTCGATCCCGAGGCGGGCTCGCCGCGTCTGGGGATGGCCATTGTCGAGGAGCTTCGCAGACGGCATGTTGAGTACGGGGTTGCGTTTCTTCTGGGCTATGTCAACGGTGGCCCGAACACGCCCGCCAATAAGTTCTGGAAATGCTTTGCAAAGCTCTACCCTGACCAGATCCGCTTTGTTCGAAAAATCGGATACTGGATCCGAATCCTGAACCCCTCGTCGCTTCGACGAAAATGCGTTCACTGGTTCGAGCGGTTCATCGTGGGCGTGCATGGAATTCTCCCGTTGCTGGGAGCGCCGCCAAGGAGGGCGCCTGAAGTTCGGGATTATGTCCACGGCGACTCGGATCGTTGTGGGCGTTTGGTTGGAGAATTAAGTAAGAACGCTGACCTGGCGATGACGTGGTCGAGCGATCGGATCGCCACGCAACTGGATTGGAACGGCTTTCCTCGTACGCTAGTTCTGGATCACAACGGCGAGACTTTTGGAATCGTTAATTATCATCCCTTCGGGCTGTTGGGGAAAGAAGTAGTGAGCACCGGACTCATTGACCTTCTCGGATGCGGGAGCGGCTCCGCCCATGATCAACGCCGGTTGTTACGCAGCGCTATTGCACAGATGGATGCGAACGGCTTGGACATCGCGATGGCCTTGCGAACGAGCATGTTTCCGCCTCGCGTGATGCTGCCTTGCGGCTTCTGGCCCATGCCGCAGTCCGAGCATCTTGTCTATGCGTTTCCGCAACCGGGTCTGGACCTTCCGCCGGCGGATCGGCCCTTGATTCTCTTCCGGTAAAGAGCCAGTTCACTCCACTGAAGGTCCAGTTGCAATTGTCTCCGCCGATGCTCTGGGATCGCCGTGATGTGCAAATTCTCCGAGGTCCCATTCGTCGCCTTCGAGTACGACGTCAAATCCGTGTTTTCGGCCGAAGCCCTCGAGTTTTGCGATGGTCTCAAGTTGAAGAGGTCCGTACAAACCAGGTAGATCGTAGGCGCGCTCGAACGAGAGCAAGATCGTTTCAGCCACACAGGCCGGAACGTGCCGATCGTGCCCCCCGCGAAGTGCACGCACGTCGGCCTCACCGGCGACCTCCACGGTTCCGCCGTCGATGAGCATTACGTCGGGCCGCGTCTTTCGAATGTCGCGGCAGACGTTGAACGGCCTGGACACATCGCAGACGACGGCCCCCCGCTTGAGATGACGCTCGAAGATCAGCACATCGACGGAATTGGTTGCGCTGATCACGATATCGGCCTGGGGCAGCTTTGCGTCGAAATCGGTCGTCAAGGAAAGCCGGTCGTCCGAAACCAGCAAGTTCTTCAAAACGTCGCGGCGACCACCGGCCTTTTCCGCAAGCCCAGCCAGATGCGCCGCAAGCGTTTGATCACCAGACGTTCGGCCTTGGTGCCGGGCAGCCAGCGCATGTTCGGCCGCCTCACACGCGATATCCAATAACTTCGACACGCTTCGCTCGGGCAACAACGGGTTGCCGACGAGAATCATTCGGCTCACGCTTTCCGCCATCAGCAGCGCGGCGGCGCGGCTGATGATCCCGCCGGCGCCGACGATGGCGACGGTGGCGTCTTCCAGCTTCACGCCTCGCTGACGGCATCCGAGTTCGACAGCCCGCTTGGCCATGACCACAGTGTAGGAATTCCCGTTCGTGAGTCTGGGGAGGTTCGGGCCGGTAAGGGACATGCCGCCCTGGGTAACAATTGAAGTAAACCCACCGAGTCCGACGATTTCCGCGCCGCGTGCCTTGGCGATCTCCACGGCGCGCAGCACTTCGGCCAAGGCCGTTTCAGCGGGAAGATGCATAAGCTCCTCAGCGGTGTGTGGAATCAGGATCAGTTCGCCGACGGCACCGCCTCCGGCGGGAGATCGAACCGAGATGGCGCCGACGGGAAACGGATCGACGAAATGGCTGATGCGACGGTGCAGCTCGTCGAGTTGCTTTTCGTTGAAGTCCGAGAACGACGGGTCGAAATCGGCATAGTCGCGGCTGGATAGCAGGTGAACGAGGAACGCGAAGCGGGTTCCTGAAGTGTCAACATGGCCTCGATGATACTCGCGATGCGAGGCTCTTAGAGAATCCGATTTCGCCACTGTGGCATGACATGGCACATCCTCACTTTGTCCGAGCACCATGTATCCGAACAGGGCACCGGCGTCCCCCTTTTGGAGCAATTCAAGCGTCCGATCGAGTGCGTGGATAAGCGCCGACCATTCCTCGCGTCCGGCAATCAGGGGCGGTTCGATTCGCAACACGGGTGCGCCGGCAAAAGCGGGAGCGACTCGCACACGCTCGACGTTGAGCAGGTAGCCGACGACGATTTGCAGGAGCAGTTGCTGCTCGGCCAGATGGACCAGCAGATCGGAGCCCAGGCCGTCCTCGTCGAATGCGAATTCCAAACCGAGCATGTATCCGCGTCCGCGGATTTCCGAGATGAGCCTAGGATAACGGGATTTCAAGTCTTCGAGTTGACGTTTAAGTGCTTCGCCGTTTTCCGCTATGTGCCGCACGAGCGCGCGGTCTTGCGCCTCCAACATATTCAGCACAGCGACTCCGGCGCAACAAGCGAGGGTGTTCCCGGCGAATGTGGAGGAATGCCAAAGCTCAAAATAGATGTTGTAGACCGCACTGGTGTACACACAAGCACCGATGGGCATCAGCCCGCCGCCCAATGCCTTGGCAAGAACGAGAATGTCCGGATTCACGCCGGCGTGCTCGCACGCGAACATTGTCCCGGTGCGACCGAGTCCGGTCTGCACTTCGTCTGCGATCAGCAAGACGCCGACATCGCTGCACAGTCGCTTTGCACCGTTCAAGTATCCGCTCGGGGCTTCGACGATTCCGCCCTCGCCCTGAATCGGCTCTACAAGAAATGCCGCGTAGTAGCCTGGGCGGCCCGCGAGGGCGGCTCGGAGGGCTTCGAGGTCGCCGTAAGGCACACGATCGAATCCCGGCACGGGTGCACCGAAATTCCGTTGAAACATCTCTCGTCCCGTGGCCGACATGGATCCGAGGGTTAGCCCGTGGAACGCATTTTCTGTGGATAGAACTCCGTTTCGCTTGGTGGCCGATCGGGCCAGCTTCAGCGCCACCTCGACGGCTTCAGTTCCACTATTGGCAAACGTGACATGCCGCATGTCTCCCGGCGCAATACGAACCAGCCGCTCGGCAAGTTCGCCGGCCGCGTCCATCAGTCCGGGATTCACAAAACTGGGAGTGAGCCGGTCTCTTGCTTCCAAAAGTGCGTCCCAGATTTCCGGAGGGTTGAATCCGAAAGGGAGGGCGCCGTATTGGGCGATGAGGTCCACATACCGATTGCCTATTTCATCATACAGATAGCAGCGCTCGCCGCGCACGAAGCGTTTGTCCAATCCAAGCTGTGAAAAAAGGAAGTACTTGTACGGCCCCACATACTGTCCGTAAGGATGAGCGTGCCGTGGAAGATCGTCGATGGAAGGTGGCGCAAGTCTCTCATTACCCGTTAGTGAAATTTTTCGCTCGACGGGACGTGCACGCGCCGTCGGAGCGGCCATGACGGCGTGATCGCTCTGTTCGCTCGACCGCGAACTTTCCCGAGGGGTGTCTTCCTGGAGCAACTTCAGCAGGTAGTCTTTGTGCCGGCGCAGCTCGTCGCGCAGGCCGTCATCCAGGACTCCCTTGGGAGCGCTGAAGCGGAGGCGATCGCCATCGGCCCAAATCTCCACGCCTCGCCGTTTCAAGTCCGTGAGGAATGCGGCAGTCGTCAAATTTCACCCTCCTCCCGATCTTCCAATCGCGATGTTGCAGAGTCGATTTCGTCGGAGACATCCGTTTCCGCGATGGGTTCCGGCAGCGGACCCCCGACAAGAGAATGCACCTGACGATGTCCGTTGTCGAGATGAAAATGAGGCTGAATGCGATCGAAGTCCAGCCACCCGATCTGGCACAGACCAATCCCTTCTCTCGGCGCCTCCGTTTCAAGAAGCTGGGTCATCAGGCCGGACTCGATGATGGAAAATCGCAGTGCGTGCTCGCCGTACAGCGGTTCGATCGCCCGAAGTTGTGTGATGAAGAAGATCGAAAACGCGGCTTGTTCAAACATGCCGCGATTGACGAATGGCTCGTGAACGTCGGGATCAATGTCCGTGCCGGGCGACAAAGCAAGCAGAGCATGTTCTGCAGGATGATAGTAGTAGACGCCACCATCCATGCGCTCCACGCGGCCGGGTTTCACATGGACATACGACTGAACCGGATAAAGCCCGCCTGCGGAACCATATTCATATTTGGGAGCGCCATGCAACGAAAAGCGACGGAGGTTGCCGAGGAGACGACCCACTGATTCGAATTTCAACGGCGTCGCCGCAAACCGCCGATGGCTGCGACGACTAAATCTCATTTTCGAATCCGGGCAGTCGAGAGCCGCACGTTCGAAGCGGATGCGCGGCGTGTCGGTCCCGAAATGCCGAAGCCCCGGCGCTGCGGCCTTAAATCGCTCGCGCTCTCGCGGATCAAGGATCAGTCTTGAAGACGACGACTGGGGCACTTGCGAGCTGAGCCCCGCAAGTGCGGTTGAAGATGACGGTTCTGCGCGCTGATTCGCGCCGCGCTGGCGTGCTGCGGCCAGCGCATTCACCGTTGGAGTTCGGAAGAACTCGGCGAGTGATGGCTGGAAGCCGAATTCAGCCTCAATCCTATTCGCAATTCTCACCATATCCACCGAATCGGCTCCGAGGTGAAGGAGGTTCGCATCGGCCGCGACGCTGGACAGCCCAAGTTCCTTCGCAATCAGCTCCGACATTCGGAGGACAATCGGGTCCGGCGCGACCGCCGCGGATGTCGTGGCCGATGTGACGATTGAAGCGGGGTCGGGCAATAGGTCTCGGTTGAGCTTGCCATTCGATGTCAGGGGAATCTTGGCAATGGGGACAATTTGAGTCGGTGTCATGTGGCATGGAAGACGCGATTGGACGTGCTCACGAAGACTCTGCAGGACGGTCGCCTCGGCGGCTTTTCCCGCGCATCCATTCTCGCGAAGCACGACATAGCCCACCAAGTGTCGATTCGCACGGTCTTTGCCCACAGCGGCGGCGACGGCGTGCTGGACCGCCGGATGGCTTGCCATCGCAGACTCAATTTCGCCCAATTCGATTCGGTGCCCGCGAATCTTGACCTGATGATCGAGGCGTCCAAGAAACTCGATATTACCATCAGGAAGAAAGCGACCCCGGTCTCCGGTTCGGTAAAGTCGCTCACCGCTGACGGGATGCCGGAAAAAGCTTTCTGCGGTCTTCCGATCGTCCCGCCAGTAACCACGAGCAAGCCCGACGCCGCCGATGTAAAGATCGCCCGGCACCCAGGTCGGGCAATCGTCCAAATCCGCATTCAACACACGCCAGCTTTGATTGCGCAATGCTTTGCCATAGGGAATGCTGGTCCATTCGGGATCGACGGATTCGATCGGGTAGTGGATTGACCAGATGGAGGCTTCCGTGGCGCCGCCAAGGCCGATGATTCGCGCATGGGGTGCCATCCGGCGAATCCGATCCGGAAGACTCACGGGAATCCAATCACCGCTGAGCAGCACGAGTCGGAGACTCTCCAATATCGTTCCACGCCCGGCCAAGTGTTCCACGAGCATTTCCATCAGTGCGGGAACTGTGTTCCAAACCGTGATTCGTTCTTGTTGAATCAGCTCGGTCCAGCGTCGTGGATCTCGCACCGCGCCGGCCTCGGGCATGACGACTGTGCCACCTGCGGCGAGGAGCCCGAACATGTCGTACACCGACAGATCAAAATGCAATGCGGAGAGTGCCAGAATCTTGTCATCGGGGCCGATCCCGAAACGATCATTCAGGTCAAGAATCGTGTTGACCGCGCCGCGATGATCGGTCATCACCCCTTTGGGAGTTCCCGTCGAGCCGGAGGTGAAGATCACATACGCGAGGCGTTCGGGATCCACGGGCTTTTCTTCGCGAGCAATGTCTTCCGACATCGCGTTTTCCAGAGTGACGCAATGAACGCCTTCCGGCCAGGTCAGACTGGCGGACAGCAATGGGGTCGTCACGGCAATCTGAATCTCTCCGATTTCAAGGGCCTGTTGAAAACGACTTTCGGGCCAGGTCGGGTCAATCGGCAAGTAGGTGGCTCCGACTTCCAGGATTCCAAGCGCGGCGATGACCTGGCCGGCTTCTTTTTCCATCACCACAGCCACAGGTCGATCCGACGCGGCGCCCATCGTGCGCAGTCTTTGGGCAAGTCGCAAGGCTTGTCGACGGAGCGCTTCGTAGTCCAGTGTTTGTCCATCCGCGATGACCGCCGGACGATCAGAATAGATGGAGGCGCTGCGGAAAAACAGGGTGTGCAAACCATCGGCGGTCAACGGTGCGGCGGTGTCATTGGCCGCATCTCGGACTTGATGTTGGACCGTCGGGAGCTCGATCGCCCCTTTTTGCTCCCATGCCGCCGGGTCATAGGCCAGCCGGTGCAGAAGTTGGCCATAGGTTTCGAACATGTCCTGCAAGAGCCCGGCCGGGAACAAATCCTCCACGGCGTCCCAGGTCAGCACGAGTGAGTCTCCCTGCTCCATGACCTGGTGATCCAGCCAGACCTGCGGAGTCTGCGAGATTCCGTACACGAACTCGCCCACAGAGAGGATGCGGGCGGCTGGCACCGACGCGCCGAAGATGCTCGTGAACACGATGGGGCTGAAGGAAGAATCCTGCCGCTTCTCCTGTCGCATCAAGTCGCGCAGCACTCGGATGCCACTGTATTGGCAGTGATCGAGGTCGTCCCAGAATTGCTGCTGCTGCCGCCGGGCACATTGCAGAAAAGTCGAGTTTTCGGCGCCATCGAACGCAACCAGCATCGTGGAGGTGAAATCGCCGATAAGTTCAAGAACCTGAGGGTGGAGCGGGTTACGGTTAAAGACTGTGGCGTTGATCGTAAACCGCGGATTCTGGCTCCATCGCCGCAGGACCGTCCCAAATGCCGCCAGCAGGATGCCAGAGGGAGTCAGGTTCGAGTTGCGAGCGGCATTCTTCAGTCGGCCCCACTGTTTCTCATCCAGCGTACGGGAAAGGCGCACGAATTTCGGTTTTGGAATTTGACGCGGATCGCGAGCCAAAGGAAGACCCGGCGCCGACGGCAAAGTGGACAGCCGATCCCGCCAGTACGCTTCGGCCCGCTTGTATTCCGCACCGCTCCGTGCTGCTTCCTCCGCCAACACATAGTCTCGAAAGGAAATCTCCAGGGTCGGCAATGGAAGATCAGGATTGTCGTATAACATGAACCACTGGGCGAACAGGATGCGAATGCTCCAGGCATCCAGAATGAGCAGGCTCAGGCTGATGTGCAGCCGGACGTGGCATTCGTCAATGAAAGTCGCGCGGATGTCGAAGAGCGGATAACGATCGGGGGCCGGCACCTGGTGCGACATTTCATCACGTGTCGCGAGAAGACCCTGTTCTTGAAGATGCTCGCCAGCCGCGCGCAGGTCATTCGTTCGAATGTTGAAAAAAGGAACGGCCTTGAGAATTCGCTGCCGTCCGTCATTACCGATCACGGCGCGAAGCATGTCGTGGTAGCCGATGAGTCGGTTGAATGCTCGCTCCAGGCGCGGGAGGTCCAGATTTTCAGATTCAAACTCGAAATAGGCGTGCGCGGCAACAGTGCCCAGATCAAACAATCCCTGCTGTCCAAGCCAGTACGCGTATTGGGCGTCAGTCAATGGAAATGGATCGTGACGTCCGGATGGATCGGCAGTCCATGCGGGCGTCGGCCCGGTCTGGATTTGCTGCTTATTGCGCAGAAGATCTGCCAGCAGGAGACGCCGCTGCTCCGCGGAGAGTCTCTCGAGGTCGGCTTGACTTGTCGACATGCTTCTTGCCCTCAGCCATGAACTCTTCGAAAACGACTAGCATCTCTCCGGTGCGAAACCGTGAATTTTTCGCAGCGAATGTACTCGTCGGCGATCCACATACGGTCACGTCTACGCGACACCGGCAGACGAAGAATCAAGCACGACGAGTCCCGGCCGTGAGGCATTGCCGGGAGCCAAATCTCGGTATGCACGTTCGCGCAGAAGAGCGTTTCTCTGAAACGCCAGCACAGTCTGCACCAAGGGCGTGTAGTAAACCCCCTCCGGAGTGAGCGAAATACGATCCTCAGACCAGTCCACCAGCCCTCGCTCCCGGAGTGCATCCCAACTCGCTCTGTGCTCCTCAAGAACGTCCGCGCCGAAACGAGATTGATATCCCCGGCGATCGACCCACATGCCCTGCAAATGGCGGAACAGCTGATCCAGACGGTGGTCCACCGCGTCTCGACGGAACCCACATTCAATGGGCATCTCGTCGCGGGAGAGACGTCCGACATAATCCTTGACGCGCCGCGCGTTCACATAGGTTAGACTCGTGGAGGCATCGCTCGATTGAAAATTGGATACTCCCGCGAAGCCCCACCCGAACGTCTCATGACAGTGCCAGTCTCGCTCGCACTCTTCGTAGACGAATTCACCAGCCTTGTCGTCACATGTCTTTTCGAAATCATACGGGGTCCGCTGACGATAGCCGTTGGCCGCAAGAAAATCCCGCGATGCGTGGTACATCTCCCGACATACAGCTGGCGAAGGAAGCTCATCGCGCCGATGGAGGGCAAAATCCGTTGCCCCACCAACGTTGAGCTCATAATGCGTAATGTGATCCACGCCCGTCGCCACGAGCCGTTCCAAATCGGCAAGCATGAGTGAAACGGTTTGTCTTGGCCAGCCGAAAATCAAGTCGGCATTGCAGGCCAATCCAAACTCCTGACACCATTCGATGGCATCCAGTGTGTGCTCGACGGTTTGTTTTCGACCGCTGAAGGCATTCAGTTCGGAATTGAGTTGCTGCACGCCCATGCTGATGCGACGAATCCCCACGTCTTTCATCGCCAGCAGTTTTTCCCGTGAAAAAAGCGGCGGAATGCCTTCCAGCGTGATGCAATCCGAATCCGTCACATTGGGAAAGACCGTTCGTATGATCGCCACCAGCCGACCGTATTGATCCGCCTTGAGCAGGTTTGGTGTTCCACCCCCGATGTAAACGGATTGGGGCACGCGTCCTTCGAGCAGCGGCCGGTAGATCTGTCCCTCTCGTTCCAGATAGCCCAGGTAGTCGTCGATCTGCCTCGAGCCCGCAAAATCCTCCACAGGGAAAAGGCAATAGCCGCATTTTCCCGGATTAGTGGGGATGCAATATGGAACTCCCACGTACAGGTGAAACTCACGATCCTCGTTGTGTGCAGCATGATTTGATTCGACGATGTCGCTGACCGGAGCGACCATTTTTCGCCACAGCCGCGGCGAAGGAAAACCGTGCAGAATCTTATTGACCTGCCGAAGCTGCATCTGCTCATTAAGGAGCAAACGGACGTCGTGCTGATCCGAATCCATAATCAAGATCCCACCTCCCAGCGCAATCTCCGGTCGTTTGCCCAGGTTCCCTTATACACTCGCTTCTGTCTGTTCCGAGAGTGCCAAGACGTCTCGCAGCAGATATCGCGAAAGCTCGTCAATGGTCTGAAACATGAGTCCGGCGCCGGGCGGAAGCGTAAAACCCAGCGCTTGTTGAATCCGAAATTGCAATTCGATGGCCAGCAACGAATCCAACCCGATGGAAAAAAACCCGCGTTGAAGGTCCGCATGTGCTGCGGTCTTGAGCTTGAGCAATTCAACCACATTCTGTTCAACAAAATTCGTCAAGAGCGGCAGTCGTTGCGCCGGTGGCGCGGCCTCGATTCGCCGGGAAAGAGTCGTCGGCGTGACTGAACGCGAGGCTCCCGACCTGGGACTTGGGCGCGCATCGCGTGCAGGCAGTCGAAACGCTGCTTTCGATCGGAACGAATCTCGTGTGACGGTTCGAAAATGGACGCCTTCAAGAGTCGCCACGCCATATCCGGAATCGTCCGCAACGGAAAAATCGGCGATGCGTTCGTCGGAATGATCCGACGGAACATGGGGCCGGCAATTCACAAGAACTCGCTGAGGACACTTCCCGGAAAATCGGATTCGATCGATCCGAGTTGGAATCGCGGCTCGATTACTGTCGCTTCCATTGGAAAATTCCATCGCTGCAACCTGGAGACAACCGTCCAGCAAGGCCGGATGAAAGCGATTTTCGTCGGTCGAATGCGGTGATTTATCGTCAAGGCGCAATTCGTATCCGATTGTGCCTTTCTCTCTCCAGACGGAACGTACGACGCGAAGCGACTCACCCCATCGGAACGGTCCTGAGTTCGCGCGAGCATAGAAATCTTCTTCAGATGAGTGAGTTCCGGGACGACCGCCCGCTGAATCTCGCTTCATTTGTTCGAGGAAGGAGACGCCAATCGGCGAAGATTCATGCTCAACGATTCCTTCGGCATGCTTGCGCCACTCCGACTCATTGTTGGTGGGTATCGCCGCACTCTCCACATCAAAGGCGGCTGTCTCCTGCTTCACGCGACGTACCCGAACGCGGAAAATTCTCGATTCCTCCGTGGGCAACGCAAGAAAGTCATGAAAGTTCACATCGGCGACCGCGACGCCATAGAGCCCGGTCAATTGCTGGGCGGCGTCAAGGGCGGCGTCAAGGTAGGCTGCAGCCGGGAGAACCGGCACGTCAAAAAGTCGATGGTCGGAAAGCAGCGGGGTCGAACGGGACCGCACCTCCGTTTGAAAGTGAATTTCATTGGGGCGGCGGTCCAACACAACCTGTTGCAGCAGCGCATTGGTCAAGCTGGCCGACACGGCGGTTTCACGCATTCGACAATCCCAGTTTGAACGGCAATCGACCTTTCGTCACCGGCCCAAGAGGAACTAACTTATACAGCGTCAACCACTTGATCGTCAAACGATAATTGGCGGATGTGCGAATGGAACGTGCTTGACTTTTCCGACGAATTTCACCAAAATCTCGCCTCGCTCAGGCGACGTGGACCATATTCCCATCCTTGAGACTCAGGGGCCAAGTTCTGGAGCGCGCTGTCAATTCCCTGCGTCCGGACTTTGCGCATGGCGACCTGGGTCGCCAGCATGACGTGGGTCAGTCCACATTCGCGTTTTGTGAGTTAAACCTCGGAGGCCGTGATTCATGGCGTTGCGCGAACCAATTGCAATCGTGGGAATCGGCTGTCGGTTGCCCGGCAAGGTGTCGAATCCGGAATCGTTCTGGCGTCTGCTGTACAATGGCGTCGACGCGATTTCCGAGGTTCCGCCGGACCGATGGCGTTGGCAGTCATTCTATCATTCGGAACCCGGCACACCCGGGAAGCTCTACGTCCGTCGAGGGGGATTCATCGAAGGAGTGGACCTCTTTGATGCCCCGTTTTTCAACATCTCCCGCCGCGAGGCAAGCTGGGCCGATCCCCAACAGCGTCAACTCCTTGAGGTTTCCTATGAAGCGCTGGAAGACGCCGGCTTGTCGCTCGACGCGATCGCCGGAACGCGGGCCGCCGTGTATGTCGGCATCTCGACTTACGACTACGGTGCGATGCACGGACGCACTCATGAACGCCTCGAACTCGACGCGTATACGAGCCTCGGCTCAGCCCTTTGCGTGACGGCGAATCGCATCTCGTATTTCTTCGATCTGCACGGCCCGAGTTTGGCCGTCGACACGGCATGTTCGTCATCGCTGGTGGCCACTCACCTGGCCTGCCAGAGCATCTGGAATCACGAAGCCTCCATCGCCCTCGTCGGCGGCGTGAACGTCCTGCTCCAACCGGATGGAACGATCGGCTTTTGCCAGGCCCGGATGCTTGCGGCGGACGGACAGTGCAAGAGTTTCGACGCGAGCGCTGATGGATACGTACGCGCCGAAGGGGCTGCGGTCGTGGTGCTCAAACCGTTGAGCCAAGCCCTGCGCGATGAAGACCGGATCTATTCGCTGATTCGAGGCACGGCGGTCAATCAGGATGGTCGTACGACCGGAATCACCGTTCCCAGCGAAGCCGCCCAAACCGCGATGTTGCAAGATGTCTATCGCCAGGCCGACATCGTCCCGCAAGACGTTCAGTACGTCGAAGCGCATGGAACCGGCACAGCCGTCGGCGATCCGATCGAGCTTCACGCCATCGGAAAAGCGCTCGGGATCGGTCGATCCCAGGACGATCCCTGCCTGGTGGGATCGGTGAAGAGCAATCTGGGGCACCCGGAAGCGGCATCCGGAGTGGTCGGTTTGATCAAAGCGGCTCTCTGCGTCTTCCACGGTCAGATTCCTCCAAGTCTCCACTACCGAAACCCCAACCCAAACATCCCCTTTGAGGAGCTGAAGCTCCAGGTGGTCCGGGAGTTGCGGTCTTGGCCGAAAAATGGGCATGAATTTCGTGTGGCCGGTGTCAATTCGTTTGGATTCGGCGGCACGAATGCGCATGTGGTGCTGACTTCGCAACAGGTGGAATCGGCCCAACACGTAGCGCCCCGGGGTTCCAATGGACGAGCGTTACTGGTTCCATTATCCGCAAGAAGTTCTGCCGCGGTAAAGGCCGCAGCGCATTCTCAGGCCGCGTACTTCGCTGATCCTCTGCGTGCATCGGTCGAACTCAATGACATTGCCCACACCGCGGCACTCCGGCGGACGCATCATGAATTCCGCACGACCGTCGTGGCGCATTCCGTTGCCGAATTCGTCGAAAGCGCACGCACATGGGCCGATGATTCGGCTCCCGTCGAGAGCGTTGCGCCCGATGCAGCCGGACAGCTGGCTTTTGTGTTTTCCGGCATGGGGCCTCAATGGTGGGGCATGGGCCGACAACTATTTGAAACGGAGCCGGTATTTCGCAAAACGCTGGAGCAATGCGACGCGGCCCTGCGCACTCATGTCTCGTGGTCTCTGCTGGACGAATTGGGCAAAGATGAAACCCGAAGTCGCATCAACGAGACGTACATCGCCCAGCCGGCGATCTTTGCTATTCAGATGGGCCTCTCCAGACTTTGGAATTCATGGGGCATCCGCCCGAGTGCGGTGATCGGGCACAGCCTTGGCGAGGTCGCGGCAGCCTGCTGTGCAGAAGTTCTCAATTTCGAAGACGCCGTCGCCCTCATCTATCATCGCAGTCGACTTCAACAATTGACTTCAGGTGAGGGACGAATGCTGTCCGTTGCCATGCCCTTCGCGGAGATTGAAGCGCTGGTCGCCGACTCCGACGGTCTGGTTTCGATTGCGGCTTACAACAGTCCGGAGTCGGTCACGATTTCGGGCGACGCGACGGCCCTTCAGCAGATTTCCGAGGGCCTCACGGCGCGAGAAATCTTCAATCGATTTCTCAAGGTAGACGTTCCTTACCACAGTCGCGCCATGGACCGGCTTGAATACGAACTCCAAGCATCGTTGCGAACGCTTTCTCCACGCCCCGCGGCGATCACTCTGATTTCCACCGTCACCGGCGGCAAGGTTCGCGGCGAAGAAATGAACGCAGAGTACTGGTGGCGAAGCATGCGCTATCCGGTCCGGTTCCGCGAAGCGATTGCTACCGCCGCCCGGAACGGCCATCGAATGTCCCTGGAGATTTCACCGCACCCGGTGATGTCGGCCTCTATTTCTGAATCCGCCCCCGGTACAAGAGTATTTTCATCGTTAAGGCGAAATGAACCCGAACGGGAAACCATGTTGAAGTCCGCGGGTCAACTGTACAGTTGCGGATTTTCTTTGAACTGGAAGGCCGTCAACGGGGATGCAGGCCAGTTCATTTCGATGCCGCGGTACCCCTGGCAGCATGAACGCTACTGGCACGAGTCGGAGCGCGGCGCACAAGAGCGCATGGGCATCCAGCTTTATCCGTTCTTGGGTGCGAAGTGTGATTCGACGCATTCCACTTGGGTGACGGACCTGAACCATCACTGTCTCGACTTTCTAGATGACCACCAAGTCGAACAGAACGTCGTATTTCCTGCGGCTGCCTATCTGGAGATGGCCTTGGAGGCGGCCTGCGAATTATTCGGCCGACCACCGTATGAAATCGAAGGCCTGACCTTTGAGAAGGTGATGCTCCTTCCACGCGATGGGCGTCCGATCGTGCAACTGGCGTTCGGTGAACGGGCCAGCGAATTCGGGATCTTCAGTCGCGCACGCACCACGAACGGTTCATGGGAGCGCCACGTTGTCGGCAAGCTGTATCGCAATTCGGATTCCGCGCGGCCAGGATCCCGACCCTTGGCCGCGATCCGTGAACGCTGCACGTCGGCCATTTCATCCGCCGATTGTTACCGGCTCTTCGACGCACGTGGATTGCGATACGGAACGCAATTTCGTGGCATTCGATCCCTTTGGGCCGGCAAGGATGAGGCATTTGCGAGAATTGAACTGGATTGGATGCGAAATGATTTTGCTCATGAATTCCTCGCCTATCCTGGAATCGTCGATTCGGCCTTCCAGGTGCTCATGGGAGTTTTGCTCAATGAAACCGACTCGGGCAGGATCAGGGACGGGCTCTTCCTCCCCAGCCGCATTGCGAAAATCATCTACCACGGCCCGCCTCCGAGTCGTCTTTGGTGTCATGCACGTTTGATCAGCTTGACCGAGCAGCGACTGATCGGCGACATCGAGTTGATGGATGACCAAGGGAACGTCGCCATGGAGATCCGCGGTTTCCATTGCCAGCACGTGGAACGCTCGGAGACGGCCCTGAGTGGAGGACTGGGACAGTTTCGCTGGGAACGCGATCCTGCGAAGAGGACTTCCAGCATCCGACGGGCGGACGATTTGCTCACACCGTCTGCAATCGTCACCAAGCTAAAGGCCGTCGGGGGGGTGGATGGCTGGCGAAGTCTTGGCTCTTCCGCCACCCAATCGATCGAGCTAGCGGAAGCGGTCCGTGCTTACGCCTTTGAGGCCTTCGCCAAAATGGGGTGGCGACCAAGCGTCGGCGAGCGATTCGCCGATGAGGAACTTGGAAAACGCCTGGGCGTCGTCGGGCAGCATGATCGGCTCTTTCGTCGAATCCTTGTCTCGCTCGCATCGGAAGGATTCCTGCGAGAGAAAGATGGCGAATGGACTGTGGTTCGAGATTTTCACGCTGCCCCTTCGCATATACTTTGGAAACGCCTGTGGGATCAATTTCCGTCAGAGACCGCGGAACTGATGCTCATTCGGCGCTGCGGCGAGAGCCTTGATCGTGTGTTGCGCGGTGAAATCGATGGACTGGATCTGATTTTCTCCGGCGGTTCCTCAACGACGGCCGAACACCTCTACCAGGACTCCCCCAGCTACTTTCAATGCAACCGCATCGTTCAGAAAGCCGTCGCTGCGATCGTGCAAGGACTGCCGGAAGGAAGAACGCTCCGCATTCTCGAAATCGGCGGTGGAACCGGCGGAATGACGGCGCATCTGCTTCCCGAACTCCCGGTCCGCCGGGCGAAGTATGTGTTTACGGATGTGGGTCGCACGTTGCTCAGCCAGGCCGAACAACGCTTTGGCCGATTCGCCAACATTGAATTCGCGACACTGGACATCGAGAAAAACCCAATCGACCAGGGTTTCGAGGCCCACTCTTTTGATCTTGTGCTTGCTTCTGACGTCTTTCACGCGACAGCGGATCTGCGCGGCACGCTGGAGAACGTCAAGCGTCTCCTTGCATCCCGAGGTCTCCTGATTGTTCTGGAAGGCAAGCTGGCGCCAACGCCGCTTTGGTGCACGCTGATCTTCGGGCTTCTCAAAGGCTGGTGGCTCTTTACGGACACAGACCTACGCGGACTCGATCCGTGGATTTCCGCGGAGGCCTGGCAGAATCTTCTCACAACGTCGGGCTTTGATGAAGCAACAGATCTTACCCAGAAACTCGGAACCGATGAGGCCGTGCACATGGTGGTGGCGGGGCGTGGACCGGCCGTTCCCGATCGTGAGACGCCGGACGCCGCCCGGTCACCAGAGACCAACCTCGGCGCCTGGTTGGTCTTTTCGGATGAGCGGGGTGTTGCCGCTGATTTGTGCCAACGCTTGCGAGGCGCCGCGCACGAAGTTGTGTGCGTGGTTCGAACCGATTCCGGGCGCATTTCCGAAAACGGGACGCTGCGAGCTCGCGGCGTGGCCAAGGAAGACATTCGCTCCGCGTTGGATTTGGCGACCAAATCTGGCTTGGGGTTGCGCGGGATTGTCCATCTTTGGGCGTTGGATCTGCCATCAGTGCGGGAGGCAGAATCAACGGTGCTGCACGCCGCACGGTCGGATGTGCTGGCAAGCGTCATGCACTTGATTCAATGTCTTGGAGAGACCGACCCAACGCCTCCGCCACGAATTGTACTCGTCACCAAGGGGGCGGAATCCGTTGGAACGTCGCGGGTCCAAGTCGAAGTCATGCAATCTCCGCTCTGGGGCTTGGGGCGGGTGGCGATGGTGGAGTATCCCCAGTTTCGATGTCGGCTCGTGGATCTCGAGCCTGGTGAGTGGAACGTGGCCGGCAGCGGCCAGTTGGCCGATGAGTTGTTCGCCGAAGTCCTGGACGACGGGGCCGAGGAAGAGGTCGCGTGGCGTGGTGGAGTTCGCCACGTCCATCGTTTCCAGCGGATTTCCATGGAAGAACTCCCACCGACGGAATGGCCAATTTCCAAATGCCGATCACCAATTGAGAGAAGGGTGAATTCTCCCCAATTGTCAATTGAGAATCGGAAATCGGAAATCTCCCACAGGTCTTACACGGTGGCCCGCCCGGCAGGCGGAAGCCTCGACAATCTCCGTTTGCATTCGACCGAGCGGATCGCTCCGCAAGCGGGCCAGGTCGAAATTGAAGTGCGGGCCTGCGGATTGAACTTCAAGGACGTCATGCTGGCCATGGGACTGTTGCCGGAGGATGCGCTGGAGGGCGGATTCACTGGTCGGACGTTGGGGATGGAATGCACCGGGAAAATTGTCGCGGTGGGAGAGGGGGTTCGAGAATTCCGGGTGGGTGACGAAGTGATCGCCTGCGGTCCGGGCACCTTGCGATCGCATCTCACGCTCAACGTCATGTACGTGGCCCGAATGCCGCAAGGAATTAGTTTTGAAGATGGGGCCACGGTGCTCATCGCCTACCTGACCGCGTGGTACGGATTGGTCAAACTCGCCCGACTCCAACCCGGGGAACGTGTGCTCATTCATGCCGCGACCGGAGGTGTCGGGCTGGCCGCGGTCCAACTGGCCCAACACATCGGAGCGGAGATCTTCGCAACCGCGGGAACGGAGGAAAAACGCGATTTGCTGAAAGCCTTGGGCGTTCCTCATATATTCAACTCTCGAACGCTCAGCTTCGCCGATGAGATTCTGAAACACACCGATGGAATCGGCGTCGATGTGGTTTTGAATTCGCTCTCGGGCGATGCGATTCCCAAGAGCCTCGCGATTCTTCGTCCTTACGGACGATTCGTCGAGATCGGCAAGCGGGATGTGTATGAAGACAGCAAGGTCGGCCTTCGACCCTTCCGTCACAACCTGTCGCTGTTCGTGCTGGACATGGACCGGCTCTGCGCCCAGCGGCCGGATGCGGCCGGTGAGGCCTTCAGGGAAGTAATGAAATTGCTTGCGGATAAAACCCTGCGACCTCTGCCCCATCGCGTATTTCCAGTGGACCGGATTCAGGACGCGTTTCGATACATGGCCCAGGCCCGGCACATCGGGAAAGTTGTGGTCTCTCTCAAGGATCAACCCATCTCGGTGGCGCAACCTCCGCTGACGTCGATTCGATTCCACAGCGATTGCTCGTACTTGGTGACCGGAGGATTGGGCGGATTTGGATTAGCGCTGGCGCGCTGGCTGATCGACCACGGCGCTCGACATGTAGCGCTGATGAGCCGAAGACATGACGTTTCCGATTGTCTGCAGAGCGCACTCAGCGCGATGCGCGAGGAAGGCGTGGAAGTGCGCGTGCTGCGAGGGAATGTCTCCGACGCGCGGGATGTGGGCGAGGTCCTTGCGGAAATCTCGCGATCCATGCCGCCTCTGCGCGGGATCTTTCATGCGGCGATGGTTTTGGACGACGCCCCCATCAGAGACTTGACCGTCGAACGATTCAATATCGCGATGGCGCCGAAGGCCGATGGGGCGTGGAACCTGCATCGCCTCACTCAGGATCTGCCGCTGGATCACTTCGTGCTGTTTTCATCAATGGCCTCGCAGATCGGAAACGCGGGACAAGCCAACTATGTGGCCGCAAATTCCTTTCTTGACGCTCTCGCAGGGCATCGAAACGCGCTGAATTTGCCCGCACTCACCGTCAATTGGGGCGCCCTCTCCGATGTCGGATACGTTGCAGAGAACCCTGGAATCGCCAAGCGATTGGAGGCCAACGGCGTCCGGCCGATGCCCGTCAGGCAAATGCTCTCAACGCTGGGTGTTCTGATGCAGCGTCGCGCAGTACAAGTCGGAGCCGGCTTGGTTGATTGGACGAAACTTGCGCACACACTGGGCCTGACAAAATCCCCAAGGTTCGCCCATTTGGTCACGCAAGGGATTGCAACTGAGATCGAAGGGAGTGGCTTCGATCGCGAGGCAATTCTGCGGGCCGACCCATCTGAGCGACTCGAGATTCTCCAAAATTATCTGCGTGAGCAACTTGCCCGAGTCCTGGGAACGACACAAAGTCGATTGGACGTCAACCAATCCATCATGAATCTCGGCATGGACTCGCTGATGGCCGTCGAAATGAGAAATCGGATCCGCACCGCGTTGGATGTGGACATTCCGCCGACCAAGTTCATGGAGGGAATCAGTCTGCGAGGGATGGCAGCATTCGTGCTCGATCGCTTGAGCGAGCTTCATGCGTCAAGTTTCAGGAATCGCCCGGACGGTATGAAGACTGCCGAGGCTCCCGTAAAGTTGATTCACCCTGAGAATGCCAAGGCTGCACACACCGATGCTGTACAACTTCGGGCGATCGGTGACCTCAGCGATCAGGAGGTGAACGACCAACTGCAACGTCTCCTTGCGGAAGCCAAGAAATGATGATCCGTCGCGAGAGGCTCGGTCCGGGTGTCGCCGCGGTTAGGTTCCTTCCTCACCGATGGCGAATCTCGTAAGCGCCAACTTGCAGCCCACGTTGTCCGTCGCAATGGCAGCGACGAAACCCGTAATTCCTTCAATTTCCCGGACGAATAGCGTCCTCGTGCATCCAGTAGTGATTGAGTCCGGCGGCGGCGCGACCAAACCACATCCCGGTTCTGCTGCGTCAATCTCCTTGGTGTCAACGGAGAGGCCCCATCCGAAGGCCTTGAGACATGCTTCTTTTCGGGTCCAAAGCGACAAGAATTTCCGGTCGCGATCACAATGTGGCGCCTTTTGAAACAACTCATATTCGCGGCGCGCGAGGAATTCACGGGCCATGCCATCGGCATCAGGAACAGGTCGTATTTGCTCGATGTCGATTCCCACCACACTGCATGCCGACGTGGCCACAAGTGCGACGTCACCCGAATGGGAGAGGTTGAAATGCAACTCCTCAAATGGTGACGGCAATTGAGGCTTTCCAAAAGCACCGTACTCGAAGCGCAGTGCTGACGGAGAGGCGCCGATGCACTTCGCGAGCAGCATCCTTAACGCCGCCCGTGCTACGATGAACCTCCGGCGACCGTGTGGAAACATGAAGCAGGATGACCGCACCCGTTCGTCCGGTGACAATACGCTCTCCAACTCCGCGAGCTTGGATTCAGATGCAGACAGCGAGACGCACCAGACAACAACAGGTTGACGTGGTATTGGTGCATGCAAGTCACGTGCTCTTTCCAGGCCCAGGAGCCCTGCAGGGTTCACTTCCATGCTCGCGGCTTGTGTCGTCATCGTTGCACCGATGCCGCCTGCATCGCACGATCAACGCCGAGGCGATGCTGCACCCGCGGTCCGTGCCAACTTCCTGAGGCGTCCAAATCTCTTGTCACGAAGTCCCAACTGTGAAGTATGATTGGCTTTCCCAAATCACACAACTGCGTCAATCGGTTGGCGATGGCCACGCCGCTTACCATTTTCCCGTCCCGCTCCAACACGCCAATTTGCGATGACGCCCGGTACTGCATAGAGTTCCAAGCCATCCAAACGTCGCTTCCGAAGAGTTGATGCCTCCTCCGAGTTGGCAACGCTTTTCGGAGTGTCTGACGTTCTGTTTGGGAATCAGAATCGATCGACTTGTCAGGCGCCCGGCAAGACGTTGACCGAAAGCTTGGGCTTGCGATCGGCGTCCGGGGGTTTCGGAGGAAACTGCGTGCACTTGAGTGTTGTCTATGTGGTTCGGAACCTGACGCGCAACCGTCGCCGCACCGCACTCACCTGCGCCGCTGTGGGTCTTCCGATCATGATTTTTGTTCTGTCAACGGCCGTCATCGACGGGATCGGTGCATTCCTGGACAACTCTGGAAAGCAGCTTCGTTTGGTGGTCATGAATCATGGGTCCGTCGTCAATCCACTGCCTTCCGGCTATCGATCGAAAATCGAATCCCTCGACCCGACCGGCTCTCGAATCTTGTCCGTTTGCGGCATGCGCTGGATCGGCGGACAGGTGCAAAACGACCCCCGGCCGCTCTCCACGCTCGCCGTGGACGCCGATACGTTCGTCGCCACTTTTCCTGACCAACAGTTGACGCCCGAGGAAATCGAACAATGGAACCGCAGCCGGCAGTCGATTCTGGTTGGCGCGGCCACGGCGGCGGCGTTCGGCTGGAAAACAGGCGATCGAATCACAATTCGCTCATCGATTCCGCCGTACGTGTCAATGGAGTTTCGCGTGGTTTCAACCGCCTCGCGACCCGGAAAAGACCCCGTCACGATTTTCTGCCGCCGCGACTACCTGGAAGAAGCGATGAAATCGGCCGTGTTTCCTGAAGGCTGGAATCTGACTGGCAGTGTGTCGTTTTTCTTTGTGCGTTGCACGAGCATGGCCGATCTGGATTACTTTCGGGTCGCCATTGACGAACTCTTTGCACGCTCTCTCGATCGAACAAAGACCCAGGACGAAAAGACGTTCATGAACGCGTTCATCACTCAATTTCTGGATATGCCGAACAACCTGACGCGGCTCGCGGCAGTCACCATCATCGTCGCGGTCATCGCCGCCACGAATACGATGAGCATGAATCTTCGGGATCGATTGAGCGAAATCGCGGTCCTGAAGTCCATTGGATTTTCGGCACCGATTCTCTTCGCGTTCATCCAGGCGGAAAGTCTGTTTCTGTGCCTACTGGGCGGGCTGATCGGCGCGTTAGTCCCCTTCATCGGATTCGGCTATACTCCGCTAAAAGAAGTGAGTGTCCCACTGATCCAACATATTGAGATTTCGCTGGGAGTTTGCGTGAAAGCGCAATTCATGGCCCTCGCCGTCGGTGTGCTCGCCGCAGCCTGGCCCGCGTGGTCCGCGTCACACGCGAAAGTCGTCGCAGCGCTGAGAAAGCTGAATTAACGGGACGTCCTATGCAGGATTCGCCTGAGATTCCGATATGCGACTTCCTCTTTATTACAACTGGCACTGCTTGTGGCGGCAGAAGCTGAACAACCTTCTGACCTTTGTCGTCGTTGCAACAGTCGTGTTTGTACTTTCCGTGTTGCTCTCTTTCGCCGCGGGCATCCGCGCGTCGTTGGCGGCCACCGGTCTGTCACGAAATGTTCTCGTTCTGAAGCCTGGCGCGACGGCGGAAAGCACCAGCCTGATTCTGCTGGATGAGGCCGTCCGTCTGGTCCAATGCCCGGGCATTGCCCGCGACGCGACCGGATCGCCGATGATCAGCCTGGAACTGTGCGTTCAAACAACGATTCCGCGTCGCGCCGGGGACAAATCGTCGGCCAACGTGGCGATCCGCGGCGTTGATGAGATTGGGCTTGCGGTTCACAGCGAAGTCCATCTGATTGACGGAAGAATGTTCAAGCCCGGTGCACTGGAAATCATTACCGGGAAAGCCGCGTGCGAACGCTATGCGGACCTGAAGATCGGCAGCGAGACTCTCCTGGGGCGATCCGGAAACCGTGAATTCAGAGTGGTTGGAATCTTCGAGGCCGGCGGTGGCGCGCTGGAAAACGAACTCTGGGTTCCCCGGACCATCCTGGAGGATGTATACGGCCGACGGTTTGTGTCGAGCGCTGTGCTGCAACTCCAGCAGCCGAATCTCGCCGACGAGGCAATCCGCTACATCAAGAGTCCTGCCGTGCAACTTGAGGCCAAGCGCGAGCCGGACTACTACGCGGATTTGTCCACCCGAGTGCAGGAAATGGTTCTCCTCGCATCCATTTTAGTTGGGGTCATGGCATTTGGTGCGGTGTTTGCGGTGGCCAACACGATGTATGCCGCCGTCGACAGCCGCCAGCGCGAAATCGCCATGTTGCGGACCATCGGCTTCGAACGATCCGCGATCGTCCTTTCGTTTCTGATCGAATCATTCCTCCTTTGCGCCGTCGCTTGTGCGACGGGACTTGTCGCCAGCATGTTCGTGAACCGCCCGCGACAGGACTTTCTATCCGATGTCACATGGACGGCGCTTGCGTACCAGTCAAAGTTCACGCTCCAAACGCTCTTCAGCGCGCTCGGCCTTTCTTTGTTTGTGGGTGTGGTCGGCGGCGCGGCGCCGGCAATTCGAGCCGCAAGAACCAAAATCATCGAAGCATTGCGAAAGGCGTAGCTTGGATCGCTTCTCTCGCTCTCCGACCCGGCGCGATCATCGAAAGCAGCCTGCATTCAATTGAGTCCCTCGATCCCTTCCATTCGACGGGCGTTTCCATTTCAAGAGAGGGACTTAGTGCCCAACAATGGCACTACAACTCAGGCTCAGGACCACATGGCCTATGACTTGCGAGCGGCGGGCGGCCGCAGCACCGAAAATCCCACTTTCGCGGCGATCAGCAGAACCAGAGCCATAACCACGAGCCCCCACGATCCGCTCGCGGGAATAATCCGGCAGGTCGGCGTGCAGGCAAGGATGGGGGGAGCAAAGTCACCCGGGCAATCAATTCCGTTGAATGCAAACACGCGCCGCCCATGATCGTCCACCAGCGCCGTCGTTCGTGGATTCACGGCGCTAAACAGGCAAATCGACTCGTTCGACTGCGCTAGCACACGTAACTGGATGCACGCCATTGTCGCCGGACCCTGAGTCCCCGTCCCTCCAAAGGGAATGCTCGTCGCATAAAAAATGGTCCCCGCGGAAGGATCAACCGACTCAAACACTTCAACCGAAAATGGCGAACCGAAATTGCAACTGGCGCCCGGCGATATGTCAACGAATCCGTATACGGCCGGATCATATTCAATCGAAAACTGTCCCCCGGTAATGACCAGGTCACCGGCCCCAAGGTGAATCGCAAGAGTAACAATATCGCCCGGATGCGGGCGCTTGCAGTCAGAGTCCGAACTGATGCACAAACTCGGATTCCGACATCCCGTACCAGTGCAACGTCCCTCCTGGCAAACGTCATTGGAGGTGCATGATAAACCGTCGTCGCAAGGAAGGCCCTCATTCGAAAACATGAGATCGCAATGCCCGGTCGTCGGATTGCATACGCCGGCAATGCACGGTTCATTCAACCCGGCGCAGTCGTCCGTACCGATCGTGCAAGTGCATGAATCACTTACTGACGCGGTCGTGCAGGAAAACTTCGGTGCCGCCGCACCTGGACAAGTTCCGCTATTGTCGATCTGCACTGCGCTACCTGCGTCATTGACCAAAGTCGCCTTAAACGGCGAGCCTTGATCGAACAAGCAGACTTCACTTGATCCATTGTGGATCGCACGAAACGTGACGCATGCCAGCGCAGCCGGACCGCGAGTTCCACCCATCGAACCATACTCCACGGGATTCACACCTACGGCATAGAACACAGTTCCCTGCGCCGTGGATTCATTACTGAACAACTCCAACGAAAATGGTGATTGGAGATCACAGTTCCGTCCGGGCGAGATGCTCACCAAAGCCAACGCCGTGTTGTCGTATTCGAGCGAGAATTGCGCGCCGAGGATCACATCGTCCCCGCCGCTCAGGTTGACCCGAACCGTGGTCGGCGCGAAACAGCCGGTGCCGGCCTCAACACATACGCTTGATGAAGCCATGGCGAAGTGCGGCCACACAAGCGTCGAGAGTCCGATGAAATGTAGTAACAATCCCCTCCCAATTCGCACACGCACCCCCTTCGACGAAAACGACTTTGCAGCAATTATACCTGATTGGGCCCCACTTATTTCACCGAAGTGCGCAATTTGGCAGAATTAACGGGTTACCGGTTCCATTTGAAAGGCTCCTTAAATGTACTCCAATTCGATGGGAACTTGCATTTTATTTCGGACTAAATAGCAAATGACTCTCGAACTCCCCGCTCGAATCCCCGATTCCACAAAAAATGCACAATTTCCGGCCGACGGCGGACTTGACATCATTTTAGTTACTACTAAACTATATTTGATGGCTTCGACCCTTGAACTCATCGCCGGGCCCAGACGCCAGCGGCTCTTGCAATTAATGTGGGATCGCGAGCGGACGGCCGGGGATTTGGCCGCGCAATTCGATGTGACCTTCGGAGCGATTTCGCAACACCTGCGCCTGCTGAGTGACGCGAATCTTGTGGAGGTCCGTCGAGTCGGCAGAAGCCGGATCTATCGTGCAAAGAAGGAATCGTTCGGACCACTGGCCGCCGCACTTCAAGTCATGTGGTCCGATCAACTGGCGAAATTGAAACAACTTGCAGAAAGTGAAATTGCGGCAACGACAGGGCATCATGTGGATGATCTTGATTCGGATAAGGAGAAGAAATGACCCGAGCGCAACAAGATACTGACACGATCGAATTGAAAATCGAAATCGCCGCCCCGCCGGAAATTGTTTTCAAATACTTTTCCGACCCACAGCGATATCGCGCCTGGATGGGAGACGCATCAACCATTGATCCCAAAAGAGGTGGAACACTGACCGTGGCGTTCGGCGGCGGACCGACCGCGAAGGGTGAAATTCTCGAATGGATTTCGAACGAGTACATCGTTTTCAGTTGGGGCCACGGCGGCGCCGACGCATCGCAAGTCGCAATAACGCTCGAACGCCATGAGCGCGGAACGCTTGTCGTCCTTCGACACTCCGGCATTCGATCGGAAGCGGAACGTCAAGGCACCGCTGGCGGCTGGAGATATTATCTCTCGCAACTCTCTTCAGTAACCTGGTCAGAGAAGCTCAAAGGTCGCCTCGACAATCTCGTTGACACTTACATGCAGGCATGGAATGAAGATGACGACGCACGACGAACGAAACTTCTTAGCGAGTGCGTGGCCGACGCCGCATGGCTTTCGGACAAGTACATCCGCGTTTGCGGCAGCGGAATGATCAACGCCCACATTTCCACCGTGCGTCCCATGATGCAAGGCGTTCGACTGGAGCGAAATGGACCGATCCAGCAATGCCACGGCTTCGCTCAATTCGGATGGAAGGCCGTCATGCCGGACGGAAAGACTTTTGCCACGGGCATCGACTTTTGCGAATTCGACGAGGACGGACGGATTCGGAATCTCGTCGGCTTCTGGCGAGAATGAGTGATGAAAAGAGCAGCTTGATAGCAACTTTGCCGTTGCGAATCTTGACAAATTGGAGTATTTGACCGAGTTTTTCGCGTTCGCCGGGTGCTTGTCGAAGTGAATTGGATCGGTATCATTTCCATTTCGCACCCGGTTGGGCCTGGTGCGGATGGATTGGAAAAATTCGATTTTTGGAGCGATGAAAATGAAACTGCGTGGAGCGTTGATTGCATTGGCGTTTGGATTTTCCGGCATATTGGCCGTATCGGCATCAGCACAAGAGAAGAAACCGGACAAGCCGGCAGATAAGCCTCCGGCAGCGAAACCGGCCGACAAGCCGGCGGATAAACCTGCTGACAAGCCAGCCGCGGCCCCAGCCGCCGCAGCGAAACCGGCCGACAAACCCGCTGACAAGCCGGCGGATAAACCGGCTGCCGCCCCAGCGGCGAAACCTGCCGACAAGCCCGCCGACAAGGGCGCTGCGGCTCCGCAAATGAGTGCGGACGACATGAAGAAGATGGCCGAAATGTCCGGCCCCGGCAAAGAACACGAAGCTCTAAAGCCGCTTGAAGGCACGTTCACTTGTGCGGTGAAAATGATGATGATGCCCGGCCAGCCGCCGCAGGAGTCGACCGGCATGATCACTCGCAAATGGATCTTGGGCGGACGGTACCTGCAAGAGGAATACAAGGGTGAGTTCATGCCGAAGATGCCGTTCGAAGGCATGGGCATCACGGGCTATGACAAGCTGCAAAAGAAGTACCACGCATATTGGATCGATACGATGGGAACCGGCACGTTCACCCAAACCGGAACCGCCGACGCCAGTGGCAAGAAGTTCACCTTCACCGGCGACAACTTCGATCCCATGGAAATGAAGATGAAGAAGACGAAGTCCGACATGGAAATCGTCGATGCCAACAAGCAAGTCATGAAGATGTACGACACCGGCCCGGACGGCAAGGAATTCGTCAACTTCGAAATGACCTGCACGAAAAAGTAGTGGTTGCGTTTCTCGAGTGCGTATCCTCATCTTGAGGTCGAAGGAGACTCTCGACATTTTGAGGTCATAGGAGGCTCTCGACTTTTTGAGGTCGAAGGAGGCTCTTGATATTTTGAGGTCATAGGAGTTTCCCGTAATTCTGAGGTCGCACAAGGTTTCCGTCATTCTGAGCCTTGCTTTAGCAGGGCGAAGAATCTCGATTTTGAGATGCCTCGCTTCACTCAGCATGACAGCCGCGACTCGATGTCGGCTTTTTTCCGAGCCGCGACCGTGAGGGCGGTCCATTCCTGGTTTTCAATGAGCGGCCCGGCGTTCCACAGGGAATCGTCGGGCCGCTTCTCATTTTGCGATCCGGCAAAGTCATGAAACCGTCCGAATCAGACGAATCGCGCATCGCCGTGTTATCTCACCAAGAACTACTCGTTTGTCCCAAGTGCGATTACGACTTGCGCGGGCTCCCGTCCACACGTTGTCCTGAATGTGGGTCGGAATTCGATCGAGCGGAGCTTCGGGATGTAGGACTCGCTCGGGAGTCTGGGTTTTTTGAGTACTGCTGGCGAAAAACACCGCTCAGATCATTCGTGGGCACATGGACACAAGCCATTCGCCCGAAGGCGTTCTGGAACTGGGTAACACCTACCTGGCCCTCAAAGCGAAATGCGATCTTGCTTTATGGCGGAATACTCATTGTTGGGACGGTAATTGGTTCATCCATTATGCAATGTTTCTTGCTCTATTGCATGACATATTGGTATCACGGGCGATTCACTCCGCTACTTTCATACCTTCAGCTTCTAATGCCGTATTACCTTATTACGAGCGTAGTGAAACTCATGCCTTGCTTCGTTGCTGCGGGCATTATTCTTCAACTTTCACAAAGCATTCACCGATCCGGGCTGGGGCGCACCAAGTTCCTGAGATTGGGCGTATATCCTGCGTCCTTCCTGCCGCTACTTCCTTTGGCAATTCCAGTCCGCATTTTTTCAACGCTGTTCGTTCATGCCAGTCGTCCTCATCCTGAGTGGCGCACCGTTTTTTGGTGGGTGCTTCCGAATGGAACATGGTCACAGCGCGTGTACGGGCGCATGTTTCCAGTCGATTGGTTTGAGGGACGCTTCGAGTGGTCGAATCCACTTCGAATTACAACGCTCTTGGCGGTCGTCGCGCTGATTCTTCCGCTCATTATTCCGCGCGGCTCTGTTGGCAGATTGGTACAAACAATCGGGCTGGTTGTAATAGCGGTTCTATGGCCCGTCAGTACTCTATACGGGGGCTGGCTCTACTCGCTCTCTTTGGGCGCCACTGCCTACTTTCGAGAGGGAAGGCGCTGGACAATGGGTCTTGCCAGTGGGTGCATCGGGCTACTATGCCTGTTCGCCATCGATACGCTTTGCGGAGGCTGGACGCTTTATGAAATGATGCGCGTGCTCGGTTGAACCGCTTCTACCGTTTGGCCGATTGGCTAATACCAATTCCAGAAATTAATGGCGCGGTTCGGTTTCAGTGAGTGCCACTGGTAGCTTGCCTGCCAGTACTGGTACGGGCGGACAAGCCGCCCATGGCACCCCGGAGGTAGCGCCAATAATTATTGGGATTCGTATAAAATTATTGGGATTCGTATAACTTGTGCCGTTTGCAAACTGGGGACTCAATACCTCCTGCATGTCGTCTGATCTACCTACTCACCATCTCCCCCCGCTCGACATTCGCCAAAAACTCATGAATCACCTCTGACGTTCTTCCTTCATGCGAACTATGATCTCCGTTTCACCAATCTCCGCCCCATCTGCAAAACCTGCGAACCAAGTTACATCGACGCCCGCTACACGATCGTCGATCATCGTTTCCGCATTCCTCATTCACAATTCCGCATTCATTTCCGCCATTCGCTCTTGTCTTTTTCAGTCTTCTCACTTCAAACTTCCGTCTTTGTCGAAGTGCCACACTATGACATTAGTGAAAAAAGTACTTGCCAAACGAACCCATCTGACAGTGTCACTGAATACGCGTGCACACAGGCGCTCGATGAATATCGCCGCTCCAGCGAGCGCCACGGAAGTTATAGATACCGGAGTACGGCACACAATGCACCAATCTAATTCCGTTTCACGTGAAACAAGGTTTGCATGGCCAGTCCCAATCGGCAATTGGAAATCGGCAATTTGCAATTCATGCTGCCGGCGGCCCAGGTTGCGCCATTTGCAACCTGGGGACGCGATTCCCTTTCACGAAGGACGAAGGCGGTCACCAAGAAACCGCCCCGTATGGCTCGCACGACAACCGGCAATCGTCTCCGGCGTTCCTTCCGCCACGATGCTCCCGCCGGCGTCGCCGCCTTCCAGGCCGAGGTCGATCACCCAGTCCGCACACTTGATCACATCGAGATTGTGTTCGATGCAAATCACCGTGTGGCCGCGATCGACGAGGCGATTGAGGAGCGTCAGCAGGTTTCGTACGTCGGCGAAGTGCAGGCCCGTCGTCGGTTCGTCGAGAATGTACACGATGTGCGTTTCGGCGGATTTGTGGAGTTCCGCGGCGAGCTTGACGCGCTGGGCCTCTCCGCCCGAAAGCGTGCTCGACGCCTGCCCAAGCCGCAGATATCCGAGGCCGACATCCTTGAGCGCTTGCAGACGATTCTTGATCCACGCGAAATTTTCGAAGAACGCGACGGACTCATCGACGGAAAGATCGAGCACGTCGGCGATGGTTTTCCCGCGATATCGAATTTCGAGCGTCTCGCGGTTGTATCGCGTGCCGCCGCAAACTTCGCACGGAACGAACACGTCGGGCAGAAAGTGCATGCGAATTCGCTTGACGCCCTGCCCTTCGCACGCTTCGCACCGGCCGCCCTTGACGTTGAAGCTGAACCGATTCGGGCCATATCCGCGGATTTTCGCTTCGCGCGTTTTCGCGTACAGCTCGCGAACGGCGTTGAATACGCCGACAAAGGTCGCGGGGTTGCTTCGTGGCGTTCGGCCAATTGGCGATTGATCAACTTCGACGACGCGGTCAATATTCTTCGCGCCGGTCAATTTTTCGAATGCACCGGGCTTGGGTCCGCCGAGATTGAGGTTCCGCCGCAACGCTCGCAGCAAAACCTGATTCACGAGTGTGCTCTTGCCGCTGCCGGACACGCCGGTCACGGCGATGAGACAGCCGAGCGGAAATCGCACGGTGATGTTCTTGAGATTGTTGGCAGATGCTCCATGGACTTCGATCGCGTTCGACCAGTTCGGCTGGCGGCGCTGGTCCGGACTGGCAAGGCCGCTCTCGCCGCGAAGAAATCGAGCGGTGATCGAATTCGGAGACGCGATGAACAATTCGTATGGTCCGCTCGCGACGAGGTTCCCTCCTGCTTCACCCGCACCCGGGCCGATGTCGATCAAATAATCCGCGTCGCGCATGATCTCTTCATCGTGCTCGACGACGATGACCGTGTTGTCCATGCTCGCGAGGCGCTTCAGAATGCTCGAAAGCTTCTTCGTGTCGCGCGGATGCAGGCCGATCGTGGGCTCGTCGAGGACGTAACAAATGCCGGAAAGTTGGCCGCCGATTTGCGTGGCAAGCCGAATCCGCTGGAACTCGCCGCCCGAGAGCGTCACGCTGCCGCGATCCAGGCCGAGATATTCGACACCGACTTCGCACAAAAATTCAAGCCGGTTTCGCAGCTCTTTGAGCAAAGGTTCGGCGATGGTCCCCCGCTCTCCAATGAATCGCAAACCCGCGACGAATTCTTTCGCGCTCGCGATCGTCATCCGTGCAGCTTCGCCAATGCTCCGGCCTTCGATCTTGACACACAGGGCGCTTCGATTCAACCGCGCTCCATTGCAAACAGGGCATGGGTTTTCGGTAAGAAAGGCGTACAGTCTTTCCTTGGCCGATTCCGATTCGGTCGTTCGCCATCGACGCAGAAGATTCGGCATCACGCCTTCAAACCCGCCGCCGAATTTTTTAGCATCTTCGTCAGATGTGCCGTGAAGGAGAATTTGGCGCTGCGCCTCGTGCAGGTTGCGAAATGGTGCGTCGGGAAGAAAACCAAATCGCGTGCAATAATCATCAATCATTCGGGCATATTCGGCGTCAAGTTTTCGGCCTTGACGACGCCACGCGGCGATTGCTCCCTCCTTCAGCGAGGCATTCGGATTCGGCACAACGAGGTCCAGGTCAAATTCCAACTTCGTGCCCAGGCCATGACACTCCGGGCATGCGCCTTGAATGGAGTTGAAGCTGAACAATTGCGGGCTGATCTCGTCGAGTCTGACTTCTGGATGGACAGGACACGCCAGCACTGTGTTGTAGGTCGCGTCGGACCATTGGCCCTCTTCACCCGCGCTCGATGTCATCACGCGGCCACTGGCGAGACGCGCGGCAAGCTCGACGCTATCGGCCACCCTTTGGCGGACATCGGATTTCATGATGAGCCGATCGACGACTACCTCAATCGTGTGTTTCGCATTTGCGGCGAGCGTTGGCACGTCTTCAAGCGTCACCACTTCGCCATCAATTCTAGCCCGAACATAACCATCTTTGATCAGTCGTTCGATCGCATCCTTGTGCTGGCCTCGTTGTGCGGCGATCAGCGGAGCGAGAATCAACATGCGCTGACCGTCGGGCCGGGACATTTCCGCATCGACAATTTGGGCGATGCTCTGCCGCTCAATCAGCCGATCGCACAACCAGCAATGCGGCTCGCCGGCGCGGGCAAAAAGCACGCGCAGGTAGTCGTGGAGTTCCGTGGTCGTTGCGACGGTGGAGCGCGGACCGGCGGACGCTCCCCGCTGCTCGATCGCAATCGTGGGGCTCAGCCCCTCGATGCGATCCACATCGGGCCGCTGCATTCGTTCGAGAAATTGCCGTGCGTAGGCCGAAAGCGATTCGACATATTTCCGTTGCCCTTCGGCGTAGATCGTGTCGAATGCGAGCGAGCTTTTCCCCGATCCGGACAGACCGGTGATGACCGTCATGGCCCCGCGCGGAATCTCGAAATTGATGTTCTTAAGATTGTGCTGTCGAGCGCCGAAGACGCGGATGAACGAGCGATACGACATGGTAATTTGATACCCGCGATCGATTCGGGCGGCCAGCCGGTGGCAAAACCACGCTGTTGAATGTAAATTCTGACGTGCTACAATGCTTGGCTCGATAGGGTTGTGGACGAGGTCGGGCCGGAAAGGCCCAATTTCAGGGTTAGGGTGCATCATGGCAAGAGTTTGTCATTTTACTGGGAAGAAGACACGTTCGGGAAATACCGTCGCCCGTCGCGGCAAGGCGAAGTATTTGGGCGGCGTCGGTCGCAAGACGACAGGGATCACCAAGCGAAAATTCAAGCCGAACGTGCAGCGGGTTCGCGCTGTCGTCGACGGCAAAGTCTGTCGCATCAAAATTTCGACGAAGGCCATCAAGATGGGTTTCCTCGTGAAGCCGCAGGCGCGGAATTATGCCGCTGCGGATGCGTCCGCCGCCCAAGTGAATTAGGAATTCGCCGCCTCGTCCCACTTTCTCTTCAGGGCTTTGATTTCCAATCATGGATGAGCCACGCAAAGCTACACGCCCGGAAGACCGTCCGGGAGTTCCGCCGGGACTCTGGACTCGCTGCGACAAGTGCGAGCACATGGTCTACGAAAAGGAAGTTGTCGAGAAACTCCACGTCTGCCCGGAATGCGGGCATCACCGTCGCGTCGATGCGAGAACGAGGATCGAGCAGATTTGCGATCCGGGCACATTTGAAGAATTCGACAAAGACCTCCGCTCCACCGATCCGCTGAATTTCACCGATCGAATTCCCTATATCGAGCGGCTTCAACGCGAGCAGGAAAAAACCGGCGAGACGGAGGCCGTCATCACCGGTAGAGGTTTCATTCGCGGACGCGCGACGATCCTCGGCGTGATGAATCCGAATTTCATCATGGCCAGCATGGGCGCGGTGGTCGGCGAGAAGATTACGCGGGCGATTGAACGCGCCATCGAGGAAAATTTGCCGCTGGTCATCGTGACCGCGTCGGGCGGAGCACGAATGCAGGAAGGAATGGTCTCGCTGGTGCAGATGGCCAAGACTTCGGCGGCCTTGGCGCGGCTGGATGACGCCGGCGGACTGTACGTTGTGGTGGCCACCGATCCGACGACGGCTGGCGTTGCGGCGAGTTTCGCGAGCCTGGGCGACGTGATTTTGGCGGAACCGAAGGCGATGATTGGATTCGCGGGTCCGCGCGTGATCGCAAACACAATCAATGCCGAACTTCCCGAGGGTTTTCAAACAGCCGAATTCATGCTCGAACACGGCTTCATTGACCGCATAGTGCCCCGCGCCGATCTTCGCCGCGAGATCGCACGTATCATCGACTATTGCGGGAAATAGGAAAATGAATCTCACCGGTATTACACCGATTTTGAATGTTTCAGATGTGCCTGCGAGCCTCGCGTGGTTCGAGAAGCTTGGCTGGAAACGGTGCTGGACGTACAACAATTCGGGACCGATCGACGGGGCGGCGGATCGAAACGATGTCGGACCCGCAGGGTTCACGGTCGTCGCCAGCGGCGAATGCGAGATTTTTCTTTGTCAAAATGGTCAAGGCTCGCGCGGCGCTCCCATGCCCCGAAACATCGGCGACAATGATGACACCGGCGGTGTCTGGATGAGCTGGTGGGTCTGCACGCCCGCCGAAGTTGATGCAGCGCATGCGCTGGCGCTCAAGCACGGAATGACAGTGGTTTGGCCTCCGACGGATGAACCCTGGGGTAGCCGCGAATGCCGGATTTGCCATCCTGACGGACATACGTTTCGCGTATCCGCTCCCCTGCCCTGAGCTGCTGTCGCTGAAAAATTCGCTTTTTTACCCACAGGCGCATCGTGGGGTGAATGGTCGACCGACTCCAAGAAGGAGTTGGCGCCACTCGATCAGTGCGGCGGCGCGGATTTCCACCGGAGACGCAAGTGCGTTGCAGCGACTGATTCATACCAACGCCAATGGGCGACAAAGAGTTTTCCGAAACGCTCAGGGCGAACGACCTTTGCCCCTGCAGATCAGGCAAGTGCTTTCAAGAAATGCCGCCAATCCACCGGTCGCTCCGGCGGCGTGAATCTCCGCTACAAATGAATCCTTATTTATCCACTTGAGATTGCAAGGAATATCGAATTCGGCACATCTGAAGGAAATGGAACGGGTTCCTCGCGCTCAATCGAATCGGGGGAATAATGATTATGGCGGCGCGTGATACGGATGCCTATCGATGCGCGGTCAATTGATCGCGGCCTCGGGCGAAAGGGTAACACGGCTATCGGCTCAGGGGACAGGCTGATAGACAAACCGTTGGATCATTGTCCACCTGGATAAAGGAGCAATTTGTATGGAAAAAAATAGAGAGACTGTCGAAAACGCAATTGTAGTTGATCGGAGTGGAATTGCCGGAGGCATGGGCTGGAAATCGATGCGTCGGTTCATTGCTCTTGGATCGCTCATCGTCATCGGGCTTTCAATTCCCGGCCAGTCGAAGCTGGGGTTCGCCGCTCAGGGAGAGCCTAATGGCGCCGCCACTCAGATGCCCGCTTTCTACGATGGCAAGTTGTTCACCGTCAACATGAAAGAGATGCCCAACTCCGACCCCCTAATCGGTCAAAACGAGAGCATCAACACGATCTACGCCTCGAACGACCTGGACGATGAACAGGATTTCATTCCCGTGCTCGATGCCATCCAGGGCGACGGATTTAATCCCCTATGGCATCAAGTCCTCATCGTCTTCAATGCGGGGTTTACGCCTCATCAGTTCCTTTCTGATACGGACGTCGAAGACGCGGCCGCTGGAGCCAATCCTGAAATCACCCTGGTCGTGACCGATGAGGTTTATCGTTGTTCGGTTGTAGGCACGAAAAAATAGACCATGGAACCATGAACCGCCCCGGGGCAAACGGGGAACCATATTCCAGGCCATACTCTCCAAACTGAACGCCGCACGTGCGGCGTTCTTTTTTGCCTTGCTTTTACAACAAAGTCGTAGGTAGGATGCCAAACCTTTCCGCCGACCGCGATGAGTGTATGATTGAGCCTTCGGCCCGCGAGTGTGCGTCTCGCTACGGCGTTCAGCGAATTGGAGGAGTGACCATGCGAACAAGAACGAAGATTGTAGGAATTGCAGGTTTTTGTGGACTTTTCGTCGCGATGGCGATGTGCGCGGAAGAGCCGAGTACGGCGACGAAGGACAAGCCCGATCCCAAGGCGATCGTGCAGAAGTCGGCCGAGGCGATCAGCAAACTCAAAGTCGTGTCCTACGACCTTGAGTACAAAGTGTCCGGATTTTTCGAGATGTGGGCTCCGAACTTGTCCGGGCCGGTGGTGATGGGTAAAGAATCGCCGGATCACGCGAAACGGTTCTCCTGCAAGCTGAAGTTTCAAAAGGCCGGATCGAGTGATGCAACCGAAGTGACCGCGGGTGCAGACGGTACGACGTACTACTTCATCGATGACAAGACCAAGACAGTGCATGCGGACATCGATTCGCAGGTGCTTGGCAAGAACGGCGACACGATCAGTATGACGTTGATACGCGAATTTGGGATGGCCAAGCCGTTCGAGGATGCGCTCAAGAGTGGCGAAATGAAATACGTTCGCGAGCAAACGGTGGACGGTCACGATTGCCACGTCATCTCTTTCAAGTCGGCCGTCACCATGCCGGAGATGGACTGGTATATTTCGAAGACTGATTACCTGCCGCGCGGCACGCGCTTTGCGATGAAAAACCAGGGCAGCGACGGCGCCGGTGAGGCCATCATCCACAACCTCAAGGTCGATCCCAAGCTCGACAAAGATCCGTTCGCGCTGGTCGTGCCGGAGGGATACAAGCGGACCGACGAATTCGCGAAGTAACTCCGAGCCGTCTCGTTCACGGGACGGGTTTTTCCCGAGCCGCGCCCGCCATCCGAACCCCAAGCGCAAGCGCGGGGCTCTTTTTCCCGAGCCGCGCCCGTAAGGAAGCGGGAAAAGCGTAACCGCAGATGACGCAGATTTGCGCCGATTTTATTGGCATTGTGCATGATGTCGTCATTCTGAGCGTTAGCGAAGAATCTCCTTTCCGAGCCAAGACCACGTGGTAGCGAAAAAAAGCCGATCCGGGGATGGCACAGATTTGGTGCCGCAAAACTCGTTTCACGTGAAACAATATTTCGATAGGCAACAGTCAACAGTACCGCAGGGTACGTTGATAACTTGCGCGGCGCTTGATGAATTGGCGATTTTCGTCGAGCGCTGTGATTTTCCATCTCGTTCAATCCGTCCCCCACCTTCGCTTTGCGAAGATGGGCCGCCCGACGTCGCGCGCGATTGTACGGGCATTTCAGTGACACTTTGAGATGGGTTCGTTTGGAAAGTATTTTTTTCACGAGTGTCATTGTGTGGCATTTCAAGAAGACTGAAGAGCAAAGAGAGAAGATCGAAAAAACACGGAAAATGCAGCCCAGCGGCGAGGGATCGTGCGAGGGGTAACGGCGGATTTCGTAGATGGGCACGGGTCGCGCGATGGGAAAAGCGGAAATCGGGCGAGCGACGGGGCCAGGAAGCGGCGAAGGGATTAATTCGATGGCAAGAGCATGTCGTCACGAAGTAATAACTTCGCGGGTGGTTGTCGAAAAAATGAAATCGGGCGAGCGCGGCACGACAGGACGAAACGTCAAAACGTCGACACGTCAAGAAATCAAAAGCAGCAACGACTCTTCCCCAAGCGGGTCGGGGAAGTCTTTTCAAGACGTGCTGCCGATCGAATGGCCGGTTTCGGCGGCGTAAATCGTAAGAATTATTCCAGAGAATCGTCTCAGTGGAACGCCGCGAAAACGGCGTTCTTTTGTTTCCGGGAAAGCTCTCCAAGATTTGGGAATTTTGTGTTATAATGCCTGAGGTTCCATTGAGGGGGAGGGTGGTTGTATGATTCGGGCTCATCGGTTTTTCCTCATTGTTGCACTTCTATCGGTTTCCATCGCAAGAGCGCAAAATGAGGCACCCCCGTTGAATGTAAATCCCGGGGCTCTTGAGAAGCCGGCCAGAGACCCGTGGCTTCCGCGAACGGCCCCATCACCGACGGCGGGCTCGCCGCACTGCGGACCATGGGAGCGCGGGCCGTTTCGAAGCATCCAGGTGAATGTGGATTCTCAAGGCTGCGATATCGTTGGTGATGCGGCCAACGAGCCGTCGATCGCAATCGATCCGACGAATCCTGATCGGATCGTAATCGGATGGCGCCAATTCGACTCGATTGCATCCGATTTTCGACAGCATGGATATGCATACAGTCATGATGGCGGAGAGACGTGGACATTTCCGGGATCGCTGGCGCCGGGCCAGTTTGGAAGCGACCCCGTGCTTGCCTCGGACCCAAGCGGGAACTTCTTCTACTTCGGGCTTGACGAAAACTTACAAGGTCAACTATTCAAGTCTCAAGACGCCGGAATTACATGGAGCGAACCGACAAGGATATACGCTTGTGACAAACCGTGGATGACGATCGACCAAGGAAGCGCTGCGGGCAAGGGCAATATCTACGCTTCATGGCGTGCGGACATACACTGTGTCGGAGAAGCCGGCTTGTTTGCCCGATCATTCGATGCGGGTGCGACGTTCAAGTATTGGGGCCAGATCGCTCTCTACCTTGGCACAATGGCCGTTGGGTCGGACGGCACCGTCTACAATTCTTCTGCTGACGGGAGCATCACCAAGATAACCAACGCTGTCAATCCAGCGGCGACATCACCTTCGGTTACAGTTCTAGGCACTGCGTTTTCCAAGTCGTGTTCCATTGGCGGAATCAATGGGGATGGACTGACTTGTCAATCCTGGGTTGCATTGGACCCTGTCGATGGACCCAACAAAGACACCGTATATGCGCTCATCTCTCCATTCGACGGCGTTTATTTCGCAAAGCGAACGCCGGGGAGCAGCGCTTGGTCCGGCATGCGGACTATTAATACTGAAAAGCCCAACACAGCCTATTGGTTTGGGACCATGTCCGTGGCGCCGAACGGACGCATCGACGTAATCTGGAATGAATCGAGCCAAAGCACGACGGTGATGTATTCGTACTCGGCGGATCGCGGAGACCATTGGACAACACCGATTCCGGTGACGCCTCAATTCTACAAATTCGCGGGCATCCCCAATGGGCAAAACAAGATCGGTGATTATTACCACATGGTGTCGCGCAATGAGGCCGCGTACCTGGCCTACGCTGCTACTTTTAATGGAGGTGAAGACATCTATTTGCTGAAGATCCCTCCGGACTGCAACGCGAATGGAGTTCTCGACGCTGACGAAACGAGTCTCGGATTGGCCCCGGACTGCGACGGCAATTTGGTTCCGGATGAATGCGATCCGGATTGTGACGGCAATGGGATTCCTGACACCTGCGATTTGAACGAATTCCGCCTGCGGGATTGCAACCACAATCTCATCCCGGACCAATGCGAGAGTTGCCCCTCGATTGATCGCGTGGACTGCAACGGGAATTGCAGGCTGGATTCCCTTGATCTTTCGGGGGCCGGAGGGGTTCAAAAGTTTGTAGGTGGATTCCTGGTGCCCGAAGACATCGTGGCAAGCGTGCCTCCGTATCCGCCCGGGTATTATATGGCTGATCGCGACGCCGAGGCCGTGATTCGAATCAAGCCGGATGGGAGCACGGAGGTGTTTGCCCAAGGTTTCTTTCCCACTGGTGTCTTATTCGTACCCGACGGATTCAATGGCAAAGGGCCGCAACTCCTTGCGATTTCTCAGTCAGGCGCTTGTATTTCGCAAATCAGCCCGACGGGTGAAGTGACGCCCATTCCAAGCATCGGTGGATGCCTGGGCGGAGTCTATGTGGGTTCGGAAATCGGCGGCCCCTACGCCGGACGAGTGATTGTCACAACCTACTATGACAACGGCTTGTACGCGGTGAATTCAAGCGGCGGATACGAGCTGATCGCACGTGCGCCAAGTGAGGGTTTCTTTTTTGGAACTATCGTGCCTTCGGGCTTCGGAAATTATGCGAACCATCTGTTCGTCGGCGAAGCAAATTGGGACCGTATTTGGGACTTGAATTTGCATTGGGGGGATTTTCGCGCAGTTCTCGACATGCGGTTCGCGGGCGTACGGCAGATTGCATTTACGCCCTCGGGATGGGGAGCGTGTCTGGATCCGGAACTCCAGGATTCACCCGCTATGCTGGTGTCCGTCGACGCCGGATCGATTCAGGCCGTCACGCCCAGTGGACGCATTGTCGCATCGCTTTCCAAGGGACCATCGGGAGCGGCAATCAACCCGCGCGGGTTATTGATCCAAGGACATTCGTTGTTTTTTTCAGATCTGCTTGGCAAAAGCGTTCTGCAGGCGACATCGGACGATTTTGGACTGACCAATTGCAATGGGAATTCCAAGCCAGATGTTTGCGAAGTCATAGCCGGAAGCGCATCTGATTGCAATGGCAACATGATTCTTGATGGCTGCGAACTAACCCTCAACGACTGCAATCACAACGGCATCCACGACGCCTGCGAAATCCGAAGTGGATCAGGCACGGACTGCGACGATTCCCATGTACTCGACTCGTGCGAACTTCCGGGGCACGATTGTAATCAGAATCAGATTTATGATGCATGCGAAACGGGCGAGACGTTGGAAGACTGCAATCACGACACAATACCTGACCAATGTCAAATCGATTTCAGTTGCCCTCCCATCGATCCTGATTGTCCATGTGACGCGGATTGCGATGGGGTGACGAACTGGGAGGACATATGCCCTTGCACGCCGCGTGGACTGCCGGTCCTCAGTGACGGGCGAGCCACAGGCGATTTTCTCGGCGACTGCGTTGTGGATCTCTTGGATTTCAACGCATTTGTAGGGCGCTATTTACATCGCGGTGGGCCAGGGGTCAAATTGAGCGCATCGCAGAGTTTTGATTTCGATAGAGACGGAGATGTCGATTTGCACGACTATCAGAGCTTCCTTCTCGCGTTTGAGGCCTTTGAACAACAAGGGCCGTGATTCCGTAACTTGGTGATAATCGCGTTGCGGAAGCGACGTCGTCTTGCTGTTGTACAGGTCAGTGAGTTTGCGACTGAAAAAAGAAACGCCTTCGGAGAGTCAGCGACTCGCCAAAGGCGTTTGGTATTGAAGAAAACAGAGTTGTCGTCGGGCCGGTTGGTTTTATCGCCGACCGGCGCGTCCGCGAATCTCTCAAACCGCTTCCTTACGGTCGCGGCTCTCAAGTCACGGACTTTGGTTTGTGCTGACTTCCAGAAGACAAGTCCTCTAGAAAGGAGGTGATCCAGCCGCAGGTTCCCCTACGGCTACCTTGTTACGACTTAGTCCCAGTCATCGGGCTTACCGTCGGCCGCCGCGCCCTTGCGGTTCGCTAAGCGGACTTCGGGTACTCCCAACTCCCATGACTTGACGGGCGGTGTGTACAAGGCTCAGGAACACATTCACCGCGGCGTGGCTGATCCGCGATTACTAGCGATTCCAACTTCATGGAGTCGGGTTGCAGACTCCAATCTGAACTGAGGACAGCTTTGTGCGATTTGCTCCACCTTGCGGTCTCGCGTCGCTCTGTACTGCCCATTGTAGCACGTGTGACACCCTGGGCATAAAGGCCATGATGACTTGACGTCGTCCCCGCCTTCCTCCGGCTTGACGCCGGCGGTCTCGTTAGAGTTCCCGGCATGACCCGCTGGCAACTAACGACAGGGGTTTCGCTCGTTAAGGGACTTAACCCGACACTTCACAGCACGAGCTGACGACAGCCATGCAGCACCTGTGCACGTTTCACCCGAAGGCAGCCTACTCCTGTTTCCAAGAGAGCATCCGTGCATGTCAAACCCAGGTAAGGTTCTGCGCGTTGCTTCGAATTAATCCACATGCTCCACCGCTTGTGTGAGCCCCCGTCAATTCCTTTGAGTTTTAGCCTTGCGGCCGTACTCCCCAGGCGGCGCACTTAGCACTTTTGCTTCGGCACAGTCGCCGTCAGAGGCTCCCATACCTAGTGCGCATCGTTTACGGCGTGGACTACCAGGGTATCTAATCCTGTTTGCTACCCACGCTTTCGCGTCTCAGCGTCAGGACAGGTCCAGTAACTCACCTTCGTCGCCGGCGTTCCAACGGATATCTACGCATTTCACCGCTCCACCCGTCGTTCCAATTACCTCTACCTGCCTCAAGAGTGCCGGTATGCCGCGCAGTTCCCGGGTTGAGACCGGGGATTTCACATGACACCTAACACTCCGCCTACACGCGCTTTAAGCCCAGTGATTCCGAACAACGCTTGCATCCTCCGTATTACCGCGGCTGCTGGCACGGAGTTAGCCGATGCTTCCTTTGAGGCTGGTCACTTTCTTCCTCGCCCCCGACAGCAGTTTACATCCCGAAAGACTTCATCCTGCACGCGGCGTCGCTCCGTCAGACTTTCGTCCATTGCGGAATATTCGTTGCTGCAGCCACCCGTAGGTGTCCGGACCGTATCTCAGTTCCGATGTGCCGGGTCACGCTCTCACGCCCGGTACCCGTCGTTGCCTTGGTGAGCCGTTACCTCACCAACTAGCTGATAGGACATGAATCGATCCCAAACCGCCGTAACTTTGCCCACCGGATCATGCGATCCCGCGGGGTCATCAGGTATTACCGGCACTTTCGCAAAGGGTTTCCCCGCCGCTATCCCTGTGTTTAGGGTACGTTATCCATGTATTCCTCACCCGTTCGCCGCTAATCTAATCTCCAGTTACCCTTCAACTAGATTCGCTCGACTTGCATGCCTTAGCCACGCCGCCAGCGTTCGTTCTGAGCCAGGATCAAACTCTTCACTTGTAAGTTCGTTCCTAACTTCCCGAGCTGGAAAAATCACCGGATTTTCATCCGGCGATATGTCCGCATCGAGTTGTTCAGATTCGACCAAAAGGCTCTCATTCACATGCGTCGATGAGAATGAAAGCTGTCGATTTCTCATGAAACCGACTACACCGAAAACCAAGCAAAAGCTGAAAAACAGCTAATTCATGGTCTTTTTTACGCGATCCTCCGCCCATTGACGCGGCGGCGAATCGAGTCACATTCTCTCGACGACAACTCTGTTCACTTTTCAAAGAGCATGGCCGCCAAATTCAACGGCAGACGGGCAATCTTATCAGGCGTTTGCCGGCTGTCAACCACTTGTTTTGTGCCTGAAAACGACCATTGCAAGGGTTGCCCGAGGGCGCTTTGTCGGGTTCTTTTCAGCCCGTCGTCCGACGACATCTCCAGCCAGTAGCAAGCGAATGCTACGATTCACGTAAATCGCCGGTTATTATGGTGGAATGAGCCTACGCATTGCCTCGGTCGATTCCGCTGATGACACCACCCGACTCAACTCCAACTTCTTCCAAGAAAATAAGGGCCAAACTCCGCAAATGAACCTGCGAACATATCGTTGGGGACTTATTTCGATTGTGACGTTGGCTCTTTTCGTTCGCCTTTATCATGTTGGGGGTGAGGATTTCTGGCAGGATGAAATCCACTCCATGTACAACTCGGCCGGAGCCCGCGGTCCCGTCGAACGGCTTCCTTATGGCGTCATTCTCCGAGACATTCCGCGATATTCCGATCTGACTCCGCGGAGCACGATCGCAAACGTGTGGCGCACGATGGATGATGACAGCCACCCACCGCTGTATTTCATTTTGTTACTTTTGTGGCGGCGTTTGGTGGGTGACGGTGAGGCCATTTTGCGATGCATGCCCGTCGTCTTTTCGGTGCTGTCAACTATTCCAGCCGCCCTCGCGATGCGGGAATTGGCTTCTCGCCGCGCCGCGCTCACCACGGCACTGGGTCTCGCACTTTCATTCTGTCACATCAGCACGGCGCAAGAGAATCGACCTTACAGTTTGAGCGGGCTTCTCATCAGCATAAGCATCTATCTTCTCGCGCGGATGGAGGCGAGATGGTCGGGCCTCAGCTTGAAATCGCGATTGATTCACGGATTCTTGTACGGGGCCACGTTGTATGTGGCGATGATGAATCATTACTTCGCCGGTCTGGTGTTTTTCGGCCAATTCATTTACGCAATTCTTCGTTTCCGCGGATCGCTTCTGAATACATGGTGTGTGACGGCATGTTCGGCGGCGCTGTGTTTTGGAATTACGTGGGGGCCGCATGTCTTGCGGCAATGGAATTTCATTGTCGGTCAAGATTGGTTGAACATGCCGGACTCGGATTACGTTTGGCGAACGCTGCTGCGCATTACGAATCTACCGGTGCGGTTTTTGTTCATCACGCAACAATACACGATCAATCCGTGGAATTCATTGATCGGCCTGGCGCTTCTCGTGGGTCTGTGTGCCTTCTTGTGGCAACGACGAACGCGCGCCGCGATGATTTTTGCATGCTGGTATTTTGCCCCGTTATTGATCCTCGGTGCGATCGATCTGATCTTTCGGCGTCAACATTTGACGCATTTGCGATATCCTTCCGTCGGAATCCCAGGTATCGTCGGACTGGTCGCACTCGCAATTGATCAGCTTGCGAAAAATCTCCGCAAGATTACGCTGGTTTCGCTCTTGGCGGCCAGTCTGCCCACTCTTTATTTTCTGCCTGCTCAGTCAAACCCGCACTCACGAGAAGCAGTTGCACTGATTGCAAATGATTTCCGGTCCCATGATTTATTGATTTATGATGCGATCGGTTGGCCTCCGTCTTTTTCAATGCGTTTGTATGAGATGATTTCATATTATTTGCCTTTTCAGCCACCCTCTTTAATGCTTCGAGAGCAGCCGGACGACGCGCTTCACCAGGCCATCGCGGGCTTTGATCAAATCTACGTTGTGTCGCCGAGAGTCGAAGGCGTCCCGAACCCAGATCCACTGGGCCATCCGCTAGGCGAAAAATCCGACAATTACGTGCGTCAGGTTGGTTGGGTCTATCGATTTGCGAGAGGAGCGCCGCAGCCATAGTCATCTTGTGAATCGTGAAAGCGGCTGAATCCGCGCAGGTTTGAATTTGCTGATTAGCGAAATCGATCAATGGCGAAAGCGCTGATCGAGGCGATCTGCGTGAAACAGGCCAGCGAGAAGCGTGCCGTCGCAGCGGCACTTTGGTCGTCCGCGATCGCCATCAGTCCCCACAATGCGGTCACCACGGCAAACATCTGAAGCAGTGCGCCGGCCAATCGCAAAACGGAAAAATCGTGCTGCTTTTGCGATCGTTGTTGACGGTCAAGCACATCATGAATTCGCCGCAGAAGCTCCACGGATTCAGCGCGTTCGCTATTTGCGGCGTCATTTATTTCCGGTTCCGCAATTGGCATCGATAACTGAGACGGACCAAGTGTATGCGCGGAACTCGTACCCGCTGCTAGCAATCCCGGAGTTGACTTCGATGCTGAACGAGGAGCGACCACGGGCTGAGTCGCGGAAGTTGCCGCGACGGATAGACGAACGCTTGATTCGCTGACCGGTGGTTGGGGATTCACCAATGCCGACTCCAGGCGATCCGCAGCTTCAGCCAAGGAGTGTACCCACAGAGTGACACTCCCGCCAGTGGCTTGCTCCCTGCCATTTTTTTGAATCAGAATGGTGCGGCACCCGGCCCGGGCGCCGGCCTCCACGTCGCGTTCCGCGTCCCCTATCATCCATGACCGGGATAGGTCGATGTTGAGTTCTTCGGCAGCTTGTAGCAGCATTCCCGGTTCAGGTTTTCTTAATGGACTATCCATCCGAAAGGCGTCTATTGTTGCCGCTTCCCCATTGAGGAACGGACAGTAATAGACGCCATCCAGTTCTGCGGCTCTTTGCCTTAGCAGCTGCACCATCCGGGCATGAACGCGTGCAAGCGTCGCCTCATCAAACAACCCGCGGGCGACACCCGATTGGTTGGAAACAACAACGGCCAAATACCCCCGACTTCGAATTTTGGCGATGGCCTCGGCCGCTCCGGGCAATAGACGGACTTTCGCGGGATCGTCCAAGTACCCCACGTCGTCGATGATCGTGCCGTCTCGATCGAGGAATACAGCAGGACGCATCATTGTCATGGCTGATCGCCGAGTTGCTCGATAATTGCCTGACGCAGTAGCGGAAGCATGATTTCGTGGTGACCAATGATATCGAATCCGCGTCCTGCAGTGACGGGCCGTTGAACCACGTTTTGGTGCGGTCGGTAATGCCGCAGCATGTCAAAATTCGCGGTGGTCATAGTGTCAAGATTCGCACCGAGGTTTCGTGCGACGGAAACGGCCTTTAGGAACACTTCGGGAAGAACGACAGCCGATCCGATGTTGAGCCACACACCCCCCACCGATGAGCCCTTTGCCGCGCCAAGGTCGCTGACCACGTCGCAAATCAGGCGGAAATCATGCATCGAAGCGGCCCCGATCGCCGCTCCATCCGCACCAGCGGAAACATGGACAGTGTCGGTGCCGATGGCAACGTGAACGCAGGCAGGGATGCCGGATTGAGCAGCCGCCGCAAAGATGCTGCGTCCGAGATTGGGAGCTTTGCGCTCGATGAGTGTCGCTCCTATGGCAGCGCCAAGACCGATGGAATCCTTCGCGGCGCGGCGCGAGGCGGCGTCGAAGAATTCCAGCGTTTCAGCGACCATTCCGAAGGAGCCGTCGCGAATGGTGTCCGCAACTTCTTCGCTCGTGGCGCCAAGCATGGCGAGTTCGACATCGTGGATCGCGCATGCTCCGTTGCAGGCTATGGCCTTGACGATTCCGCGTTGAATGAGATCAATCAAAATCGGACTGCAACCGACTTTGATAACGTGAGCGCCAAATGCAACGGCGACGGGACGATCCGCATTCCTAGCCGCGACGATCGCATCCACCACGGCGCGAAATGAGCGAGCACCGAGGTAATCGGGAAACGAACGCAGTAGTTCATTTGTGGTCGCGCCGGGCTTTGGCAAACCGGCCAGCGACGCCACGGTCGCCTTGTGTTCGCGGCGCGTTGCGCTGTATGTCTTAAGTCGCGATGGATCGACGGGCTTGTACTTGCGAGTCAATTCTTCAAGCTCCGGGCGAGGACCGATTTCAAGGATTCGTCGAATATGGTACTTCCGTCCCCGAGGAAGTCGATTGCCACTTGCACGACCATGATGGCAGCCGGGTCGTATCCGGAAAGGGCGGCCAACTTCACGGCGTCCTTTTCGGTGGTCAGAATCACGTCGAACGGCGGGTCCTTGCCCGGAACCACGATCTCATGAATGTCACCAATCTTGTAGTGATGGTGGTCACGCCACCAATGAGTCGCGACGACATTCACGCCGAGACTTTCCACGGTACGAACAAATGCCCGAGGGCGACCAATGGCCGCAAATACGACCGCTCGCTTGCCGCGAAGACTACCATCCGGCGCGCCCTCGACGATGCGTCCGTCCATGCGATGGACTTCAACGATCTTGTGGCGGCTGCGGATTCTTGCTGTGCGCGGGGCAAAGACGCCAAGCCTCGATTCAATTGCTTCCAGAGTGGATATGGAGACCTGGTCGCAGCGACTGATCACGATCAGATGGGCGCGGGCAAGCGCGGTAAGCGGTTCACGAAGCAAGCCTCGCGGCAGCACATGTTCATGTCCGAACGGGCAGGTCGCGTCTATCACGACGATGTCAAGGTCGCGTGCCAGGCGACGATGCTGGAACCCGTCATCGAGGACAATCACATCTGCACGGTCGCGCCGGCATGCGTGAGCGGCACCGCGAATTCGATCGAAATCACTCACATAGATGACGCCCGGGCAATGTTTTCGGATCAGAATTTCTTCATCATTCGCACCGCCCGGTTTCGATCCGTATCCGCGAGCGATGACCGCGGGCCGGCGATCAAGGCGCTTCAAGCGATCAACAAGTTCGATCACGAGCGGAGTTTTGCCGGTGCCGCCTACGGTGATGTTTCCAATACTGATGACAGTTGTTGGAATTTTCGCAGTTGCATGCAGTTGATCGAAATGGCGATTGCGACGAGCGACGACGGAGCGATAGCCCGCCTCCACGCCGCCAAGAACTACTCGAATTGGAATCGACCACGGTCCGGCGCTGCCGGAAACGATTCGTTCCCACATTGGCTCAGGTACCGGAATTTCGCGGTGATGTTCAGCAATTTCGTTGATGCCATGTTCTCCGTGTAAGGACAACTTGTGCCGCACCGGGAAACAATGGCTCTGAGCCTACGGATAGACGACGGCCGTGCAAGTGACGCATGTTTGGCGGGCTGGTTCGACGGCCTGGTGGTAATGAAGCAATTGGCCTTTGGACGGGGCCATTACCTTTGCCAATGTGAACATGCACCCCGCGCTACAGACGCGAGTGGGATTGCCACCATCGGCCATCTGCACGGCAAAGCCGTCAGCGTCGCCGTTGGCCAAGTGACCAAGCGCATGCTGATCGCGATCGCGCACTTCTTGCAGGAATTCGGGCCCTAATTCTCTTTCATCGCCGAATGAAGCACCGACATGACTCAGGTCCGCGCCGGCGATCACCAGCGTGTCCGTCTTGTCTTCATCGATACAGCGACGTAGCGCGTCCGCGAACTTCGAGAGACTTGTGCGACCAGCCGGGCCCGGCGAATCACTTGCCTGACAAGACGGATCGGGGCAAAGAAACGGAACGATTGAAAAGCTCTCCGGGCCGAAAAGATGCTGCAACCAGGCGACCTGAAGCTCAATGGAATGCTCGCGGGCGTGGTCAAGCTCGAATCGCCGTAAATCGCCGCATTCGTCCTCGATTCGCTTCAAAAACTCCGTATCACACCGAGTCTTTCCCAAGGGCGATTGAAAATCGATTCCAGTCGCGACGACGAATTCGCCGCCCCGGCCGAAATGATTCGTCCCCAGGACGATGACTCGCTTAGGCGACGTTCGGCTTCGCAATGTGCGGTATGCGGCGCCATAGCAGGGTGCACCGCGGGCATAGTCGAGATGCGGAGCGATCACGCCGCGAATTTTGGAAGGCTCGACCGCCGGCTGCGATTGCGACGTCGGCTCATTGAGCATTGCGTCAAAGAGTCGCGCGAGTTGTTCACGATCGTACGGAAAATGCACCGCGGGACGCGCGGGCTTTGCCCGGTATTCCTCGGTTCTTTTCGCATGAAGGGTCTCGAATGGCGCGCCTTCGAGGAAACATGATTGCTCAAGATTGACTACCATGGACTCGATCGTCTCGATGTTTACAGGTTGCCCGAAAGTCGCGAAGAATTTGCCGCGAATGTCTTCAATCGTGTGTACGCCGTCCATGAGGGACAAAAGTTTGAGCGCCGGCCCGGAAACGGTAAGCACCATGCCGGTCATTCCGTCACGGTCGCGGACGCCGACCACATCTTTTGCATCAGGGAGTGCAAACGCTTCTACGGGACGAAGCCTTGGTTTGTACGCTGGATCGAGTGTCATATTATTGTTTTCTTGCCCTGCCTCGATGCCTCTCACTCAGGAAAGAAGAGGGTAGGATGAGGGTCGAATGCACCCGAACATGATCCGTTAGTCTGAACCACAAAAACCTTCAAATGAGTTTTCGGGCGACCCCCGATTCATTTCATTCAACAGCACCGCCGAATTTCGCAGTGATCGCCATTATCGTGGACAGTCGGCATAGAACAAAGCGGTCTTGAATCTTTTCGCAACCTCTCGGATTGGCGCTTCGGGGGGATAAAGGCTCCCGCAAGCGGAAAAACGCGTCCGAACAGCGCATGAAAAAGGGGGCCGCGTGAGCGACCCCCTTTGGAAAAGCATTTCAAGCTATTCCGCTCGTTGAACTGCGGGACGGGCTATTTAGTAGCGTCGTCCGCCGCCGCCACCCGAACCGTTGCGGTAACCTCCACCGCCACCGCCGCCACCACCAAAGCTGCGTTCCTCACGCGGCTTGGCCTCGTTCACCGTCATTGCTCGTCCGTCGCGATCCTGGCCATTGAGGGCCGAAATCGCGGCATCCGCTTCCGCGGGCGAGCTCATCTCGACAAAGCCAAAGCCCTTGCTTTGACCCGTGCTACGATCGGTGATGATCGTGGCCGATTCAATCGTGCCGTGCGGCGTGAACATTTGTTCAAGGTCCGCATTGGTGACCGAATACGAGAGGTTTCCAACATACAATTTTTTCCCCATGAGATTTTCTCCTCTTCAAGGGGTGATTGACCCAAAGTTTCTTTCAGGGTCCTGAGAAAGAGGCCGGACACCCGACCCAAAGGAAGGAAAATCGAAGGGCCAGGGCGAGAGGTTCATTTCGAAACCGCAAAGCAAAGAGCCGGTCGTCAGATCCAACCAAGTACGCATTCTACTACGACGGCGCCGGGACGCAAGTTCTGGAATAAAGATTCCTGATTCTCTACGTCGCTCCGGTTGCTAACGTGTTGCGAACTCTAGCGTTGCAGTCGTGTTGCTCTTGAATGTTACCAGTATCGAACTGCGGGCTCGCCTGCCGGACGATTGGTGCATTCTAGGCGAGAAAAAGGCTAAACTCCCGAATCTATCACGCCACCCCGTTCGATTCGGGGCTCGCTCCGCGTGTCAAGCGACTTTCACGTTGCTGGGAATCATGAGTTCAACGTAAATGTCGTTGTCGCCGCAAATTTCGATCGCAACGTCGCAAATGTTGGCGGCGATCTCGTCCACGGTGTTGCCCTGCGTTTGGACGCTATCATCCCCCAATGCATGTGCGGCCATGCGTTGCGTTCTCGCAGATCACGCATCAACAAGGCGACTCGTTTTTGTTTATCCGGCACTTTCATGGCAACGGAAAAGCGCGGAAGTCGAGCTCAGCAACTAACGGATATCGGAATCATAATTGAGGTGCACGTACCCCACGCGCAAGCGTACCTGTGGCGGAAAATTCCACAAATTTTTGACCCTCTTGTTTCCAAAGAAACACGATGGTCAATAATAAGTTCTGGTCGACGGTCCAGTTGCAACTCAAAGAGAGCGCAGAAAATTCAAGATGTCCTGCTTCTGCTCTTCTGAAAGGGTGTTGAACGCGCCGATCACTTTGTCCGCTTCGGACCCGCCTTGCTCACTGGTATGCGCTTGAATCGCCTCGAGGAGATCGCTGGTTCGGCCATCGTGCAGAAAGAAAATGCGCTGGCCCAGACCCCACAACGGCGGTGTCCGGAAGTCGTCCGCTCCGGCATTACCTTCGGGGATGCCGTCCGCCAACCCCGGTCCCATCCTGTGCAAAGCCAGGTCGGAGTACAGACCGACGGTTCGGAAATTAAGGGAACGGCTCCGTGATTCGCCAGTCTGAAGCGACGGCGTGTGGCAGAGCGCGCAACCGATCCGATTGAAAAGGGTGCGCCCGCTGGTGATCGACGGTGTGTCCTGAATGGGATCCGGAGGCGCCGAGAAACGTACAAAACCCGCGATCTTGGCGAAGTCCGGGAGGCCTTCGATGAAGTTCGATGCGCTGGAATCAAATGTGTCTTCGGGAAGCGCATTGAATTGGCACGAAGGCGCCGGGTCGTCTTCGCGGGGAATCAGCGCATTCGTGACACCCACTTCATTTTGATATCCTCCCGCGGCGAGAAGCTCCAGTCGGGCGCCCTGGCCTTTCCACAAAAATCGCCCCGAGCCGTTGATGCCGCCGGGACGCCCCGCGATGCCCAACGCCCTCTTCAAGGTGCTGTTGCTTGCCAGGTTAGCCACAATTGTGTCGGTGCTGATGGACTCAATGAGACCATCGCCGTAGAGTGGTAGCGGAACGTGAAAGGCCAGTTGCGGCGCAAGCGAGTCAAAATCCGGCTGAGCCAGATCGCAACCGGGCGCATCCGATCGCCCCGAGATTGTGAAGAGATGAAGGTCTGTGCCGCGAGCTTGTCCACCCATGCTCCGCAAAAATGCGCGTCGGATGGGTCCGTCGAGTGTGATGAAGAACGGCACAGTGTTGGTCGCACCATTCTTCGTCGCGACAGAGATCATCGGATTGACGGGAGGACTTGATCCGCCAGGCGCCGGGAAATTGTGGCATCCACCACAACTGTCCATGTTAAATCTCGGACCCAGGCCATGCCCCGTATCCGGCACTGTGCCCGTGACTGAATCAATTTCCTGAATGGCATCCTGGCCGGCAAGAAAGAGCTTTAGTTCCCTCTCGCTGAGCCCCGGTAAAGGCCCTCCGGCTCCCGACAATCCGCCGCGAGGACCGGGGTCCGACGCCACAAAGAGTCCGCGCGAAGCGCTGACGAAAACCGCCAGAAAGGCCGGGCTGATAAGAAGGGTGAATACAACGCGAGAGTGCCATGAGCTGTGGTAGTGAATTGAAAAATGAATCGACTTCCAAACCCGAAAACACGCCCTTTGAATGGATATCATATTGCCCCCAGCCTCCAACTGGATTTTTCTCAGGCTTGTCGCGACATTTTCGAGCAGCGCCATCAGACTGCACTTCATCGTGCCGCTTGCAAAGCACTCGAAACAGCGCAAGGCTCGTGGCAAAGAACCTCGGCCACAGGCTGTTTGGGCCATCTACTGATTGGCTGAATCTTGGATCCGCGCTCCCCCGTCCCAATGGGATCAATCAAATCCATGGTCACCAAGCAAAGTTCAAAGGCTTGTATCTGGCCGTCCAACCCGTTGGCAGGACCAGTCCACTCAAGTTTTAACATTACGAAAACGCCACTTCCTCATCGATTGGCTGGCGTCATCGATCTGAATCCTTTCCATTGCAACCGAAGTCGAGACTCCTACTACCAATGTTCGGTGCGACGAAGCCATTGCAATCTGTGTGAGGATCGGCCTCTAAAGGGGAAAGCGACCGATGGACAGTGCGGATATGTCGAACCATGTCGGCGATCAACGCGGTGGAGACGGTTTGGGCTGCGTCGGTGAGGGCCGAATCCGGGTCGGGATGGGCCTCGATTAGCAGGCCATGAGCGCCGACGGCGACAGCGGCGAGTGCCAAGGGTTCAACCAAGTCCCGTTGTCCGGCAGCGTGGCTGGGATCGACGATGATGGGCAAGTGGCTCCTTCGCTGAACAACCGGAACAGCCGCAATGTCGAGCGTGTTGCGGGTGCTGTTTTCGAATGTGCGAATTCCGCGTTCGCAGAGCACTACGGATTCGTTCCCGGTGGCCAGGATGTACTCGGCGGACATGAGCATTTCGTCAACGGTAGACATCATGCCGCGTTTGAGCAAAACCGGGCGGCCGGATTCGCCCACCGCCCGGAGCAGCGCGAAGTTTTGCATGTTTCTGGCGCCCACCTGGAGCATATCCGCGTACTCAGCAACGGCGGGCAGGTCGTCGACGCTGAGAACCTCAGTGACGAAGGGTAGGCCGGTGGCTTGGCGGGCTTCGGCGAGGAGTTCAAGGCCTTTCACGCCGAGACCTTGGAATTGATACGGACTGGTACGCGGCTTGAAGGCCCCGCCGCGGAGCATGTCTGCGCCAGCGTCGCGTACGGCGTGGGCGGCGGCCAGCAGGGATCCGCGATCCTCGACGGCGCAGGGACCGGCGATCACAACCATGGACTGCGAGCCGATGGAAACGCGGCGTGTCCGGTGATCTCCGCCGACCACCACGACACTGTTGCTCGATCGGAACTGTCGGGAGGTCAATTTGATCCCCGAACCTAATGGTCGCACCTCTTCGACACCCGACATCCCTTTGAGTCGCGCGGTCAGCGGCTCGTCCTCGATGGTCAAGGCGATGACGCGGCGACCTTGGGCTCGGGACAGATATGGTCGCAGGTTCAGAGTCTCGGCGAGGGTGAGAATCTCGCCGGTCTGCCGGAGTGTGGCTTGAGGATGCATCAAGATCAGCATGTCAGACTCCTTCTCCTTGCAAAAGTGCGTTTCGCACGTTCGTGAGGAAGCGTCCAAGGCGAGCAACAGCAGAGGCGCGCGGACCTGCCTGCAGGGCTTCGAGGAGTGCGCTTCCGATGATTACGCCGTCCGACTGGGCGGCGATGAGCGTCGCAGATGAAACACTGTTGATCCCGAACCCAGCGAGGACGGGGCGGCGAGTCGCCGCGCGAGCGCGGTGGAGGAACTTCACAGTTTCGAAGGGTGCTCGGTTTCGTGTGCCCGTGACTCCGGTCATGCTGACTGCGTAAAGGAAACCGCAAGTCTGTCCGCCGATCCTTCGGAGGCGGTCGGCGGGCGTGGTTGGGGCCGCCAACAAAATGACCTCGAACCCGGCGATTCGCAGTTGCTCAGAGATTTCCGAGGGTCGGAAAATCTGCTGCCTGGCGCAGGCTGCTCGTTGCCGACGTTGCGGGGTCCAGGGCAAGTCGGGGACGATGAACCCTCGAACACCGACGGCGCGGGCGTCTACGGTCAGCCTCAGGCACCCAAAGGCGAGAAGCGGGTTGAGGTAGCTCATGATCACGACCGGAATGGGTACGTGCGCCAGGTGGATCAGGTCGAGTGCACGGCGGATGGTCATACCTGCATCGAGGCATCGCTGTGAGGCGTGCTGGACCACAGGTCCGTCGGCCAGAGGATCGGAGAACGGTATTCCGACCTCGACAACGTCGCAGCCCGATTCCGCGGTTTGCCGAAGGGCGTCGACAAAGCACGCGGCGCTCGGAAATCCAGCGGTCAGAAATGGAACCAGCGCCTTTCCCCCCGACTCCAATCGCAACCGGATGGCCTGTTCGACCGTTTGTGATGACGCCGACATCAGTGATTCCTTTTCTTCGCGGGTTTTGTGGTCAGGCTTGCCACGGTGGTTACGTCCTTGTCCCCTCGACCGGAGAGATTGATGAGCAGGATGGTCCCGCGCGGCCTCGTCCGGGCCTCGCGCCGGGCGAAAGCGAGGGCGTGAGCGCATTCCAGAGCAGGGAGGATGCCTTCACATCGAGTGCATTCGTAGAATGCGTCGATGGCTTCGTTATCGCGAACAGACGTTACTTGTAGTCGTCCCTGTTCGTGGAGTTCTGAGAGTTCAGGACCGACTCCGGGGTAATCCAATCCCGCGGAGACGGAGTGCGTCGCGGCGACCTGACCGCAATCATCTTGCAGGAGGTAGGAATAGGCCCCGTGGAGCACTCCCGGCCTACCTGCGGTTAAGCTGGCGGCGTGGCTGCCGAGTCGCCGTGATCGTCCGCCGGCCTCAACGGCGATGAGGTCGACGGCTCGCTCTCGGATGAATGGGTGCATGATTCCGATGGCGTTGGATCCGCCGCCGACGCAGGCGATGACCGCATGGGGCAGACGACCGACGAGCCTCCGGACTTGTCGCAGCGCCTCGCGTCCTATTCGAGAGGCGAAAGTCCGCACCAAAAGTGGATAGGGATGCGGGCCGACGACTGAGCCGATCAAATAGTGCGTCGTACGGACGTTTGTAACCCAATCGCGGATGGCTTCGTTCGTGGCATCTTTTAGCGTCTTTGATCCGGATTCAACGGGAATGACCTCCGCTCCGAGCGTTCTCATGCGGACAACGTTCGGTGCTTGTCGCTGGATGTCGAGGGCTCCCATATAGACGGTGCAGGAGAGATCGAGCAGGGCACAGACCGAAGCCGTCGCCACGCCGTGCTGTCCTGCCCCGGTTTCGCAGACAATCCGGTGTTTCTTCGCCGATTGGGCGAGGAGTCCCTGCCCCAACGCATTGAGCACTTTGTGGGCGCCGGTGTGGTTGAGGTCTTCTCGCTTCAGCAGAATGCGGCAGCGTCCGCCCCAGGAGTCGGCAAGGCGACGCGCGTCAAGGATCGGCGTGGGGCGGCCGGCCCAAGTAGAAAGTAAGGCCACATACTCACGACGGAACGCCGTCGTGGCCAGCACTCGTCGACGAAGGATGTCCAATTCCTCGAGCGCCGGGATTACCGTTTCGGGGACGAATTGTCCGCCGAAGCGCCCAAAGAAATCATCGCGTCCCATTGACGCACCTCCTTGATAAAATCAGTGAGTTTCCGCCTACACTTCGTGCCCGGTTCGGACTCGACGCCGGAAGCGACGTCGATTCCCCACGGTCGAAAGAGCTCCAGTTCTGATCGCACATTTTCTGGGGTCAGGCCTCCGGCGAGGATCATCCGCTGATGGGGAACGTCTCCGGCGGAATCGACACTCGCCGCCACGCCTGTCGGCGGAACGCGGCAACGTGAACGTGTCCGGTCCAGAAGCACCCATTTGGACCACGTTTTGAGGAAGCAACGCCAGGCCTCGCGTTGATCGGGATCGTATAAAATGGGAATCGCAGGTAGTACCTCCGCCTCCGCGGCCTGGAGCACAAGGGCCGTATTCGGATCATAGGTCTGAATGAGATCACAACCGACGAATCGAGCGGACTCCAGGATGCAATCGGCCGGTTCATCGAACCAGACACCGATCGTAACCACTTGGCTAGGCAATGCGCGGATGATCGTTCTTGCTCGATTCGGTACGCAATAACGTCGGCTTTTTGGGTGAAGGACGAAGCCGAGCGCATCGACACCGAGTTCGACGGCGAACCCTGCATCATCCGCGCTAGTGAGACCACAAACTTTGACCCACGTTGTCATGTGTTGCTCAAACTCCCGATCGCCCGACGCGGGCTTGGGTGCCTGGCGGTCCGACCTCGGACAACAGGGAACGAATCGTCGCCGCCGAATCGTGCGAACGCATGAGTATTTCGCCGACTAAAACGGCGTTCGCTCCGGCCTGCGCCGCCTGACGCACATCCCGTGATGAGTGGATGCCGCTTTCCAATACTCGAACCCGATTGGGAGAAAGTCGCCGCAACAAGCGAAGACCGGCGTTTAGGTCGACTTCCAACGTGTGAAGGTTGCGACTGTTGATCCCGATGACCGTGGCCCCGGATTCGCACGCCACAGCCGCATCCGCGTCGTCGTGCGCTTCGACCAACGCTTCCAAACCGGAATCCGCGGCAAAACTCAATAGTTCACGTAACCGGGGCAGACTCAGGCGGGCGGCGATCAGCAGGACGGCGTCGGCACCGATTGCGGCGGAAACCTCTATGTCGTATTCATCGACGATGAAGTCCTTGCGCAGCAGAAGTCCCGAAGTCGCGTGACGAGCGACGACAAGGTCGTCGAGAGAGCCTCCAAACCACCGAGACTCGGTGAGCACGGAGACAGCGGTAGCGCCGGCATCGAAATAGAGCTGGGCTTGCTTAGGGACGTTCACGATTCCGCGGAGCGTACCCTGCGACGGGGAAGCGCGTTTGATTTCGGCGATCAACGCGAAGGGGCGCGCCTCGCGCAAAGAGGTAGCGAATCCGTGATTGGGTCGTCGAGGAGCCGGCGCGTCGAGCAGTCTTCGCAACAGGTCCTCCCGCCGCCATTGCTTCACACGGCGTTCGGCCTCGGCAAAGGCTCGGTCTAGAAATCCGTTCACGGATTTTTCTCCGGTGGTCGGGCATTCGTCTTCAGGGCGCGAAGCAAATCACCCGCCATGCCGCAGTCGATGGCCGCAGCGCATTGCCTGCAACCCTCGTATAGGGATTCAGCCCGACCCGACGTGAGTAGGGCCAGGCCCGCATTCATGACCACCGCGTCACGCGGTGCGCCGCGCTCACCGGCGAGAATTCTGAGAGCGAGTTGAGCGTTGAATCCGACGTCGCCGCCGCGAAGATCTTCGACGGAACAGGGCTCAAGACCGGCGTGATGCGCATCGAAGTCGTGGCGACGGATCGTTCCGTTCGCTACTTCAAATGCGACGTTTCCATGCTGCGGAATCAACTCGTCGATGCCACCCGGTCCGACCACGATGAAAGTCCGGCGCGTGCCCAGCCTCAACACTGCCTCGGCCAGTGTTCTCGCGATCGATTCGTGGAACGTTCCAATCACCTGGAACGCCGGTAGCGCCGGGCTGCAAAGCGGGCCCAAGAGGTTGAAGAGAGTGGGGCTTGACGTGCGGCGACGGGCCTCCCGTATTCGTGGCGCCGCCGGCCGAAATCGCGGAGCGAACAAGAACGCGAATCGGTGCCGATGCAGCGAGTCGAGGAGTGCGGGTCCGCCGAGATCGAGGGGAAGCCCGAACGCTTCCAGAAGGTCGGCGCTACCTACTCCTCCCGACGACGATCGGTTGCCGTGTTTGACGATCGGTTGACCGGCGGCAGCGGCGACCAGCGCTGCGATAGTAGAGATGTTGAAAGTTTTCGCGCAGTCGCCGCCGGTCCCGCAGTTATCCAGCGCGTCGGAAGTAATTTGCAAAGGAGTCATCGCCTCACGCAGCACGCGGGCGCTTCCGACAATTTCATCCACGCTTGGCCCCCGTGCGGCGGCAAGCTCCAGATAAGCGATCAGTTCTTCCAGACCGAGCTTTTCGGACAGGATCATTTGCATCATGGCGGCGGCGTCGCCTTCAGAAAGCGCCGCTCCTCGGCGTATACGACCCAACACATCACCGACGAACACGCGCGCATCGTGCCTCTTGCTGCTTACAGCCATTGCAGGTTCGATCGCGTTTGCCCCCAGTCGGTCCCGTTGCACGAAGTTTCGCAGAATTTTCTTTCCATCCGGGGTGAGGATGCTCTCGGGATGGAACTGCACGCCGTGAACCTCGAACTCCCTGTGGGAAAGTGCCATGATGACGCCGTCGCTGGTGAACGCGGTGATCGACAATTCCTCGGGCAGACCTGCCTCCTCTACGATCAGCGAGTGATAGCGTCCGCCTTGGAACGGACTGCGGACGCCGCGAAAGAGCGGGCCCGAATCGTGATAAATCCGGGATGCCTCGCCGTGGCGTGGGGTTGTTGCGCGATTGATCCTGGCGCCGAACGCGATTGCGATGGCCTGATGTCCCAGGCAAACGCCGAGAATGGGAGTCGTCGGTGCGAGTTCGCGGATCAGGTCGCAGCAGATGCCCGCGTCGCGCGGATGTCCCGGTCCCGGTGAGATGACGATGTGGGAAGGGCGGAGCCTCCGTATGCCTTCGACGGTCAAAGCATCGTTGCGTCGCACGTCGACGATGGCGCCGTGCGATCGTAACTCGTCGACCAGGTTGAAGGTGAACGAATCGTAATTATCGATGACCAGAATCATGCGACCACCTTTGTGGGGATTGGGGAACGGGAAGCGGCCGGTTCGTCGTGAGTGTCGTGCGGTCGGTCCGGTGTTCTTCCGGCGGCCTCCTCGAACGCGGCCATTAACCCGCCGAGCTTCGCCCGGCATTCCGCCAATTCCGCCTCCGGCGTCGATCCCACGACGATTCCCGCTCCGGCGCGGATCGTGGTCCGACCGCCGATCCGCATGGCGCTGCGGATCGTCAAAGCCATGTCCATGGCGCCATCTGATCCGATGTAGCCCATGCATCCGCCGTAGAGATTGCGCGGGGTCGTCTCCAACTCGTCGATGAGTTGCATGGCTCGAATCTTGGGTGCGCCGGATACCGTTCCGGCGGGAAACGTCGCCCGAATCAAGTCGGCCCCTGTGCATGTCGCGTCAAGTGTCGCATCGACGTCACTCACCAAATGCATGACGTGCGAAAAACGTTCCACTTGGGCGAGGCTGCGCACGCGCACACTCCCCGGTGTGGCGACCCGGGCGAGGTCGTTCCGGGCCAGATCAACGAGCATGGCGTGTTCGGCTTGTTCCTTGGCCGATTCCCGAAGCTCGCGTTCCATCGACAGATCAGACTCTTCGTCGGTCCCGCGGGGTCTGGTTCCTGCGATAGGACGAAGTGACGCCCGACGGCCGGTCAACCGGACCGCCGACTCCGGCGACGAACCCGCCAAGCAAACATCGCCGAATTCCAAGAAGAACATGTAGGGTGAAGGGCTGATTCGGCGAAGCGCGCGATACACCTCGAATAGGCACGGCGAATGTAGCACTTCGACCTCGCGGGAGAGAACCGCCTGAAAAATGTCTCCGGCGCGAATATGATCCTGGAGGCGTACAACGGCTTCGAGGTACCTGTCGTCTTCCATCAGTTGTAAGAAGTGCTGTCCGGGCGGCTGGAGAACAGATTGGATCTCCGGACCGGAGAGTGCCGCGCGCACCTGGTCAATGCGATCAGACGCTCGGCTGTCGCCTTCCTCCGCGAGGACGGCCAGGTGCAGTCGATGCTGGAGGTGATCGAAGATGAGGACTTCGTTAACCAGTTCGAACGCAAGCGTTGGAACGGCGATGCCATCAGGACGAGTGCCGAGCCGCTCCAAGTGGCGGACATAATCGTATGCGATGTAACCGACCAGTCCGCCGAGCAGTCGTGGAACGCGAGCATCCGGTTCGGATCGATGATCCCTTGCGAACCGAATCATTGCGTCCAGAGGATCTTCTCTCGATGCGGCGATCGACGTGGATTCGCTGCCCGGGCGGGCAGACCAAGTTCCCTCGGCGTCCGCCCACACCCGTGCCGCCGCCCCCAAGCCGACGAAGGAGTAACGCGATGAGCGTTCACCTCCTTCCACCGATTCCAACAGAAATCTCGCCCCAAGAGGGCGCAGTCGTTGAAACGCCGACACGGGTGTAGTTAGATCACCGGCGAATTCCTGCACAAAGCTTTGCATTCGTAGATTCGAATCCACGGGTTACTCCAAAAAAAGAACCCGACTACCGGAAACAATTCCGGCGCCGGGTCAACTTTGCCAACCGATTGTCAGTTTAGGAAACTACGACAAACAGGACGGGGCAAACGTGGACCCGGCGGAGGTATTGCGCCACCACCAACCCAAAATAGTCCACGCTGTCATATTAGGTCCCACTATGGAAACATAGACTATCCGGCCGAGGCCACTTTGTCAACCCCGTGGCTCTCGAAATTCCCATCTGATCACTTTGCCACGACAACCGGCACTTTCCTTCGTGAGTTCCCGCCTCACATGCGCGTTTTGAAAATGTCATCCATGTGCCGAATGAGTCTTGGGTCTCGAAATTGATCTACAACAGATTGTGCAAAAACAGGCCACGGCAGGTAGTCGTCCCTGAAAAAGTCGCTTCGTTACCAAGCAGGCGCATGATAGGGTGAATTGTCGGCCGCCTGCGAGAAGAATTTGGAGCCACTCGATCATCGCAGCGGTAGGCCGCCGAAGGAGCTTTCGAAGGTTGGAACCGGCGGCGAGCACAGCGTTGATGGCGGCTGCGTTCCGGTCATGATTCACTGCTTGGTTGCCCTGCGCACCCATCTTTGGCGAATCCTGCCCGCGTACGCCGCTTCGAACCGCCCGGTCGGTTGAATCAGTTCATGCGCGGGATTGAGCAACTGATCGATATGCAATTGAGACAACTCGAACGCGTCACGGGATTGTGGCCTTGGCTGCATGGAATCCGTTCATGACTTGCAATGTCATTCATCCATCCTCCAAGGATTCCGGCCAAAGTGTGTCCGCCCAAGACACCCAATTCCCCTAAAAAATATCCGGAATGCAAAATTTTTCATGGACGACGAAATAATAGTTTGCAAAAGTCGTCAAAGGCTTCGCAACCCCGCAGCACGGAATGCCATATTGCGATCACCTTGCGAGACTACGGACAGCTCACCGGACCGGACGCGCCCTGGTTCGGATAGGCCAGGTTCTTGAACGCGTCAACGATTGCGGCAACGTCGTTAATCTGAGTGATGAAGTTCGGCAAACCGGCCGCTCCACCCGTCAGATCGCACCTTGGCA
>JACQFE010000007.1 GCA_016200265.1 Planctomycetota bacterium
ACTTGTAATCTGTAACTTGTAACTGCAAAGACCGACGAGAACCGAGAATCAGAACGCCGTGATTGGAAACGTCAAAACGCCGCTGCCATCGCTTGCCAACGGCTTCTCCAGAACGCCGGAGGCAGCGGCGTGTCCGCATTTGCGTCGCTTGGTGGGCGTCGGTCGCAAGGGTCTTGTGGCCACCTGCAACCCGTGCCTTGGAATTCAATCGACGGACATTGCGAATCTTGGACGGCAGAAAAAAGGGAATTACTCAGTCGCCACGGTCAACTGGGTTCAGAGTCCGATCGGACCGGCGCTGGTCATCAACGAGGGCACTGATTCGATTCTCTGGGCCTCCGCCGACAATGATGATTTCCAATTTCAAAACGCATACGGCGTATATGACATTTCGCTTTCCTGCATGGTTCGCATTCACTCCTCGGCTGAAGGCGCAGGTCACCTGTTCTGCTCCGATCGCGTCACCGGCAACCCGATCGGAATCGCCATTTGGGTCGATGAAAGGACGAAATCCGTTCGTTGTCGCCTGGCGGATGGAAGCGTGGCACTTGGATCGCTTGGATATTACGCAACCGCCAACAACGCCGTCACGTTGGACAGATGGACGCACATCATCGTGGTTTGGTCGGACGACGTGACGTTTGGATCTCCGGAAGTATGGGTGGATGGGGTGCGATTTTTCACGACATTGAACGGAACCGGCAAACCGCTGACCCACAGCGGAACGTCCACCACTCGCATCGGCCGCAACGCCGGAAGTTCAAAAGTGGATATCGCCGATTGGGCGTTATGGAATACAGGATTGCAATACGGCGAAATCGAGCCGTTGATTAACGATCCGCTGTGCTATCTTCGAAATCGAACGGTGCGTTGGCGCATGGGCAGGGTGCGCTTGGCACGGGCGATCAGGGCCGACGATTGCGTGCTCAAGCCGGCCTGAATCAAAGACCCCGTTGACGAACTACTCGTAGCGAAGTGCCTGTACCGGGTCGAGGCTCGCGGCCCGAATTGCGGGGTAAATGCCGCTGACGATACCTACAATGACGGCCATCAGGAGTGCAAGGAAAATAATGATCGGCGGCGTGTACGTTTGTAACACCTGGGTGAACTTACTCAGGAAGTTGGCAATGGCCCATCCGCACACGACGCCGAGTCCCCCGCCACAGAGACTGATGACGCTGGCTTCGGCCAAGAACTGCTTGAGGATGTCCATGCGTCGTGCGCCGACCGCGATGCGGACGCCGATCTCGCGGGTTCGCTCGGTGACGGACACGAGCATGATGTTCATGATGCCGATAGCACCGACGACGATGGAAATCCCGGCAATGCTGTAAAGCACCACGCCAAAAATCAGGGCCACCTGGCTTAATTGCTGCTTGAACTGGTCCTGCGTGAAGATCGTGAAGTCATCATCCGCGCCGGCGTTGATGTGATGATTTGCGCGAAGCGTTTTCTTGACTGCGTCGATGCACATCGGCACGCGTTCGGCGCTTTGGCATTGCACGACAATCATGGTCAGGTATCGCGCCCCAAACATGCGACTCATGGCGGTTGTCACCGGGATGACGACCTGATTATCGACTTCGATGAAACCGAGGGCGCCTTTTTCCTCCATCACGCCGACGACAATAAAGCTCTTGCCCTCGATCTTGACCGCTTTCCCGACGGCGGGAAGGTCTCCGAAGAGTTCTTCCGCAACCTTGTATCCGAGCACGCAGACCATTGCGTTGCCGCGAACGTCCTCGCGAGTGAGAAATCTACCCTGCTCCACCAGATAATTGTTGATCGCGGCATATTGCTCGCTTGTGCCTAAGACTGCGCCGTTGACGTTCTTCTCGAAATACTTGGTTTGGCCGCCACCGTTGTATTGGGGGGCCATGGCGATCACGAGTTCCTTGTTTTCCTCAGCGATGTGCTCGGCGTCCTCGGGAAGAAGCGTTACCTGTTGAGTTCGTCGGCTGCCGTGGCGATCCGTGCCGTTAAACACAAGCACTTGATCGGCGCCGAGGGATTCAAATCGCGTGAGGATGTCGTTCTGGGCACCCTGGAGCACGGACACGGCCGACACGACGGCGCCCACACCGATGATGACGCCCAGCGTCGCCAGCATGGAGCGGATCAGGTTTTGTCGCAGCCCTCGAAGGGCCATTCCCAGGATTCGCAAGTGAAACATTTCAGCCTTTACGACGTCACTTCATCGACGGACGGCTTCCGCAGCGCATTCTTCGAGATTTTCTGGCGGATGGTTTCCTGATGCACCATCTGGTTGCTGGTCAAAATCTCTGTCCGGCTGTGGTCGTCGATGACGACGTCCTCAATAATCCTGCCATCCTTCATTCGAATGAGCCGGTCCGCCTGAACGGCCACATCCATTTCATGCGTGACGAGAATAATGGTGATTCCCTCCTGATGCAGCTCATGGAAAATTCGCATGATCTGCTCGCCGGTTCGCGTATCGAGGTTTCCCGTGGGTTCGTCGGCGAGGATCAGCTTCGGCTTATTGACGATGGCGCGGGCGATGGCCACGCGCTGGCACTCACCGCCGGACATCTCGCCGGGACGATGCTTCACGCGTTTGCCGAGCCCCACACGCTCCAGAGCTTCGATTGCCGTCTTCCTGGCGAACGGCTTCCGCGTGTAAATGAGCGGCACCATCACATTGTCCAAGGCCGAAGTTCGCGTGATCAGGTTGAAGGTCTGAAAGACAAAGCCGATTTGCCGATTGCGCGTGATGGCAAGCTGCTTGTCATTCAAGCCGCTGATGATTTGCCCGTTGAACTTCAGCGTACCGGACGTCGGACGATCGAGACAGCCCAGGATGTGCATCATCGTGCTCTTACCGCTGCCGGACTGTCCGGTGATGCTGACGAACTCGCCGCCGCCGACAAAAAAGTCGACGCCGTCCAGAGCGTGAACGGGCGTGTCGCCCATGCGGTAAATCTTGGAAAGTTGATGGGCCTCGATCATACGGCAGGTTCGTCACTGCGAACGGACGACGTGGTTCGAGACGTTTGAGCATCGCATCCGGTCAACCGCTCCCTTACGGTGGCGGCTCTGACTGATTTTCGACCCAGGCACAGTCCATTTCGCCGCGTGCCGGTTTTGCAGCCGTCATTCGTCATCCTGTCTTTCGCTTCTCTTTCTTCTCTTTGTCCTTGTTGTCGCTCTTGGAAGGAAGCTTGATGTAAACCACTTGACCCTCCGCAAGCCCGTCGCGAACTTCGGAATACGTTCCATTGTCCAGCCCGAACTTGCATGGGACGAATTGCGTTTCTCGTTCCGTGGATGCCACGCCCGGCTTGGGAATGTAGACGCCAAATCCTCCGCGGGAGCTTTCGCGAATGGCCTCATTGGGGCAGAGCAGCGCATTGTTCACGCGCTCGGAGGTGAACGTCACTTCGGCCCTCATTCCGGGAAGCAAGAGCGATCGGTTATCACTGACCACGACGACTTCCACCAGATAGGTCACAACACCACTGATGCTCTTCGGCTCCGGATAGATGCGTTCGATGACGCCGGTAAATTTTTCGCTGCGAAACGATTCCACCGTAATGCTTGGAAGATTCTCCATTTTGGCGGACGCAGAAATAACATCCGCGGGCATCTGATCCGTTCCTTCGTGTCCCGGCTTCGCCCAGGGCGGAGCGAGTGCCAGCACGCGGCCAATCTCGGATTCATCGACTTCCGCCTGCACCATTCTCTTATCGAGATCGAGCACGACAGCCAGCACGGTGCCACCGGTGAGCGTTGTCTTTCCGCCCTGCACGACCTCGCCGATTTGCGTGAAAATATCAGACACGACGCCATCCACCGGCGAAACGATCTTGGTCTTGAACAATCGTTTTTCAGCGTCCGCCAGGGATGCTTTCGCGGATTCATAGTTCGCCTCCGCGGATCGAAGATCCTGCTCGGCGCGGGGAATCGCGATCTTGGCGCGTTCGAGCGTTGCTTTGGCCTCACCGAGTTGCGCGAAAGTCGTCGAAGCCGCTGTCCTTCGCTCAAGAAGCTCTTCATCGTTGGTCAGAGCGGCGTCCATCTTCAGGATTTTGTTGAGACGAAACTGGGACATCTCCACGGCGGGAATGAGTGCATCGACATGGGCTTGGGCGGCCTGCAAGTCCGCGCTCCTGGCCTGCTCGAGGATGAGCTGTGCGGTGAACTTCCTGGCCTCTGCGACTTGCAAATCCTGCCTGGCGCGGTCGACACTGCGCTGCTCATCATCGGGGTTCAGGCGGATCATCAGCTCGCCCTTTTTGACGAGATCACTGGCCTTGTGCGTGATCTCCGTGACCTCGCCGCTGGCCTCGGACTTGATCTGCACGCGAAGCCCCGGCTTGACCTCGCCCGTCGCGTTGATGGGCAGGGTCAAGTCGCCACGAATGATCTTTTCTGTTTTGCCTTCGACGTTTTCAATGCCCAGCCGCAGCTTCGCCGTCGCGACCATATAGCCGGCCACGAGGGTTGAGACGGCCAGAATTGCAATAATCAGATTCTTCATTTCTCACACACCGCGCGAATTCGGAATGGACCGCCCAAGAAACGCGATTCTGTCATTTCGCGCCCAACGGAGGAGTATATTCCAGATCAAATGCCTGGGCGACGGCGCGATTGGTCACACGACCTCTCTCAATGTTCACCCCCGCGGCGAGTCCGGCGTTTTCCGCACACGCTTTCTTGTACCCCAGGTCGGCCAGCTTGAATGCGTACGGCTGAGTCGCGTTGGTCAGTGCGAAAGTCGAAGTTCGCCCGACGGCACCGGGCATGTTCGCGACGCCGTAATGAACAATGTGATCCACGATGTAGGTGGGCTGATCGTGTGTCGTTGGATGAATCGTCTCGCAGCAGCCGCCCTGATCCACGCCGACATCGACGATTACGGCTCCGGGCTGCATCAATTCGAGCATGTCCTTAGACACGAGGATCGGACAACGCGCACCGGGAATGAGCACGGCGCCGATAACCAGGTCCGCACTTCGCAGAAATCGCTGCAGCGCGTGTCGCTCGCTATACACGGTATGAACATTGGCGGGCATCACGTCGTCGAGATAGCGAAGCCGATCGACGTTGACATCCATGATGGTAACGTTCGCGCCCAGGCCAGCGGCCACTTTCGCGGCGTTGGTGCCCACGATGCCTCCGCCAATGATGAGCACCTGGGCAGGCTCGACGCCCGGTACGCCGCCGAGAAGAATTCCGCGACCCATCATCGGTCGCTCAAGATACTTCGCCCCTTCTTGAATACTCATCTTGCCCGCGACTTCGCTCATGGGCGTCAGCAGCGGGAGCCGGTTCTGCCCGTCGGTGATTGTTTCGTAGGCGATCGCGATCGAGCCGGTCTTGAGCACGCCATCGGTAAGCTCACGATCCGCAGCGAAGTGAAAATATGTGAACACCACCTGCCCGTCGCGCATCATCTTCCGCTCGGGCGCGAGCGGCTCCTTCACTTTGACGATCATGTCCGCGCGAGCGAACACGTCCTTCGCGCCCAACATAATTTCCGCGCCGACGGCCGCATATTGCTCGTTGCTGATGCCCGAACCGAAGCCGGCATCCGACTCGACCAACACTTTGTGGCCACGGCGCACGAGTTCATCCACGCCGACCGGGGTCATACTCACGCGGTATTCGTGGGTCTTTGTTTCTTTTGGAATGCCGACAATCATCGCAGGCCCATGCCTCTCAGTACGCACATCAGGAAATCGAAGGATTCACCAAGTTGAATTGAATATATAGGCGATTCCGGCAGCTTGCAACGAGCCTTGTCGCACAACCACTGAAGTGGAAAACTGAAGATTGAAAAGACTGTTTTCTCATCTGATCCACATCACTTCAGTTTTATCGCTTCACCGTTCGCACGCCGCCGGCATCCAACACCACCGTGATCGCGCCCATGTCGGCAGTATTGAAAATATCCTCTCCATTGACGAGGTTCGGCAGTCCATTGACGGTGGCCGCCATCGCCTGACCACTCGAACGAATCAAAATGGTCGCACCGACCGCTTCGATGAATTCCTTTGTGCTTCGCCGCACGCTTCCGTGGTGGGGAAGGACAAGAACATCGGCGTGAAGATCGCCTTGCGAGAGCAAGGCCCGCTGAGCGAAATCCTCGATGTCTCCGGTCAGGAGAATTGAGTGCCCTTTGTATGACACTCGAAACACGGTCGAGGAATCGTTATCGGAAAGTTCTTTGCCAATCGACGGCTCCGGCCAGAGCAATTCGAATTCCGCCCCGCCCTCCGACCACTTCCGCCGACGCAGGTCCATCTCTCGCACCGGCGTGCCATGAGTTTCAAGAAACTGTAGGAGCGAATGCGCCGCCGATCGAATTGGCACGCCGCGCCGAAACATGGGATTGATGATCGCTTCGCCAATTTCGAGTTCTTCCTGCAATCCGGGCAGGCCGCTGAAATGGTCGGTGTCCGCATGCGAGATGTACGCCCGGGCAACGCGATCCACACCCTCGTTTCTAAGATATGGCTGAATGGTTGTAGTCCCAACGTCGTAGCTTCCGGAACTTCCTGCGTCGTACAAATCGACTGAGCCGTCAGGAAGCTTGAGGACTGTGGCGAGACCTGCTCCCACAGCTAGGACGGTGATCCGAAGTTCCTCGCGAGGTCTGATCCCGGTCCGCCAATAGGCCCACGCGACGAACGTCATCGAAAACGAAAATATCAACATCCATCGAGACGCCGAACGATAAGAAAAGGCAACAGTAGCTCGCGACAGTGACACCGAGCCGGCCGGACGGCCCATGACCCCAAGAGGGTCTTTTGTATCCTTTCTGCGAGCTTCGCGATATTTGCCGGCGAAATGCAAAATGAAGATGGTGAGTGATATGTAGTACAAACCGATGACCAACGCCGGTAACGGACGCCATACAAGTCCGGCGCCCGGTAGCGCCGACAGAAGATCCACGCAACGAACAATTCCAACGTCAATCCACGACAGAAGTCGGCCCACGAAACCGGCCAGTGTCGAGGAAAGCGGCGCAATCAATATCTTCAGCCCGCCGAGCGTCATCATCGCCGTCATGAGCGGCCAGAGAATGATTGTGGAGATCGGGCCCCACAGCTGCGGATGCTGGAAGTAATGCAACGTGATCGGCAGTGTCGCCAGCCATGCGGAAGTGCTGACGATGAACACTTCGCGTACAGTTCGCATCGCGGCTCGCGCACTCAGATTCAACTTTGACTGCTTGGCCGAAACCGAGAGCGCGTCATCGTCATCGACGGCATCACTTTCGCCGGAAACGCGACGAATCAATTGCGCGACGCCGAGTCGAAAATCGCGGGCACATCGGCTCATGGCCGGCGCCAATTGCGTGACGCCCAGCACGGCCACAAAGGAAAGCTGAAAGCCGGCATCGAAAATGGATTGCGGATCAATGACGATGAGAACGATCGCCGCGGCACTCAGCCAGTTCAATCCCGACGTCGGTTTACGAAGAATCAGCGATAAGCAATAGAGAACGCCGATGACGGTGGCGCGCAAGATCGGCGCTCGTGGTTCGGTCGCCAATGAATAAAGAACGACCGCCGTCAACATCAACCAAGCGCCGCGCCGTCGGTTCCAGCGCAAACATCGACACGCAAGCCATACCGCGCTCATGAGCATGGCCACATTGGAGCCACTGACGGCCACAAAATGCGCCGCGCCACATCGTGAGAAGGCGCGATCCAGTTTCCGATCGAATTCTGAACGATGCCCGAGCACCATCACATTCAGAAAGTTCGCATCGTCGACTTCACCCTTCGCGAGATCATTCGTCAGCCATGCGGTCGACCATCGCCGAACGGCCTCGACGGCTTGGCTCGCAAGAGTGTCATGGATGCGGTCGATGCGCCTCACATTGGCGGCCCCATCGCACGCCAGCCGCGCAACAACACCCTGTCGGCGCAGGTATTCGCCCCAATTGAATGAGCCGGGATTGCGTGATCGAGCCGGAGAGAGAGTCAGTAGTTCTCCCAGGATTTCGACACGTTCGCCCGCTTCAAGATCGAGCATGGCCTCACTGACCGTGACTCGAACGCGCCCGCTCGCGGCGAGGAACTTGCCATCCGTTTCACCACCATCGACATCCATCAGAAAGTTCGTATGCGTCTGCGCGTGCATCCAGCGCCAGAACGGCCCAAGCCATTCTTCCGAAGGCGCACGCACCGTGGGCCGATCGACAACCGTTCCGCGAAGCCGCACGAATCGACCCCATTCCGTCGCCTGATACGCGACGCTATCGAGCGGCGGCGGCGCATTCGCTCGCCGTTCGAGTATCCCGCCGGCGCAAAGCCCGCCAATGAAGATGATTCCCCAGAGCGTCGCAGGATGACCTGATCGAAGCGTCGTCGAAATGGACAGGAGCAATGTGGAAAGTATGAGGCCGGTTAGAAGAACATTGATGGAACACTTCGTCGTGGACGCGACCACGACTCCGCACACCATTCCAGCGGCCACGGGAAAGAGTGGTGACGCAAGCAGAAATTCCGAACATGCCAATTGGAAATTGTCGGATCGGCGCATCCGTTCATTCTCGATTGCCAAATGCCAATTGCCAATTGGGCCCAAAGAACCCTTCATTTGCAATTGGCAATCGGAATCTGACAATTGGCAGAAAGTGGCTGACGTGGCATAATGCGCTGGCAGTTGCCGGTTGGCAGTCACGGCGCGGGACTTGAAATCATGCGGCTCACCAACCGGTGACTGTCGGACATGCCGATGCACCTTGAATTGGCGACTCTTCGATGCCCGTTGCAAAAGCGTACTCAACGGAAAGCCATGAAGTGATTGGACCCGTTCCAACTTCGAACTTCTCACTTCAGTCTTCTTCAAGATGGTGGGTCGCGGTGTTGGTTGGCGCTATGCTGGGAGTGCCAATTGGATGTCTTCTCTCCTATGCCGCCGCGCTACCCAATTTCATCGGTGTCTTCTTCTTTGCGCTGCTCGGTCTGGTCGTTGGGGCGATTGTGTTCCGAATCGCATCGCCCAACCGCCCGTTTCCCAAGTTTTCCGTCATTTCGGGAACAACTGCCGTCACGGCCATTATCTGGACAAGTTCGATCGTCAAAGAGGCGCTCGATTTTCCGACTGATATGGGCCAAGTGGCCGCAAGCCAGACTCGCGACCTTGGCGGAAGATCGCTAAGCGAATTTCGCAACGAGTTTGCGTCGCAAGTCCGAGGCCATTTGCGAACCCAATATCCGCCGGGCGGTACGGTTGGGTATGTTCGCTGGGTTCTGACCAGCGGCGAGCTCAAGAAAGGTGACACAGAGTTGATCCAACGGGCGATGCATGTTCCACAGGCGAAGATTGGTTGGGCGATTCGCGTGGTAATTTCCGGCGGGCTGCTCGCATTCGGTGTGGCCTCGCAGACGTTGCCGTTGTCGACGCCATCTGACAAGAAGGTATGAAACCGAAAACCAAAATTCCACGCTACGTGGCTGGGATCATCGAGGATGCTCAGGATCAATATCTGATCGCGCTTCCTTGTACTGAATCTTTCGAGCGGCTTTGGCAATTTCCGCGCGACTTGGCGAAGGCGGAGGAATCCTCGGAGGCCGCGATGCGACGTGTGGCCGCGGAATTGCTAGGCCTGACGGTTGAAGTCATCGTCGGTCAGCCGCCGATTCAAGGCTCCATCGACGGTCAACTCTATGAGTTTCGATACTTTTTCTGCGGCGTACTTTCCGGCGAAGCGCGTTCCTCGTCACTAGCCGAGCTTCGCTGGATCTCGATTGCCCATCTGCGCGAATACGATTTTGACGCCATTTCCAAGCCGGTCGTTGAGTGGATTCTGGCATGAGCGAAAAGGCATAACCACAGATTACGCAGATTTGCGCAGATGGTGGGTGCCCCAGCCCTTGGGCTGGGGGACTGATTTTCAAATCAGCCGGAGCGAGCCACAAGCTTTAGCTCGCGCGGTGCATCGCTAGAATGAATCAATGCTTCCCCACTTCGAACTCTTCGATCACACGGCCGACATGGGCGTTCAAGTCATCGCGCCGACGATGGCGGGATTGATGGCCCCGGCGACGCAGGGTCTGTACTCGATCATTGGCGAGCTTGTCGCGACATCGAAACAAGAGGCGTTTCAATTTGAATTGAGCGGCAATGATCCGGCCATCTTGTTGCGAGACTATCTCAACCAGGTGCTATTCGTTTTTGAGCGCGATCATCGGATGCTCATTTCGTTCGAGCAAACCGAATTCTCGCGAGAACATTTGATTGTCAACGCGACCGCCGCTGCTCTCGATCCCGAAAAATGCGTATACTCCCATGAAGTGAAAGCGATCACGTACCATGAGCTGAGCATCCGCGAAATTGAAGGCGGATTTGAAGCGAGGTTTATTGTGGACATTTGAGAAGACTGAAGTGGGAAGATTGAAGACTGAAACGGCAAGTTCGTTTTCTAACTTCCTACTTCTCACTTCAGTCTTTGCCGAACCATCGCGTGTCTTATGAATGAATCTTATTCCGGCCCCCTCGAACGCCTCGACGGCAATCGCTGGCGAATTCCCAAGTCGTATAAGCCCGGCATGCGCGTCGATGGCATCATTTACGCCAACGACGTGCTCATTGAGGCCATCAAGGGCGACAAGTCGCCTGAGCAGGTTGCCAACGTCGCCACGCTGCCCGGCATCGTGCGCTATTCGCTGGCCATGCCCGACATTCACTGGGGCTACGGTTTTTGCATCGGCGGAGTGGCCGCGACCGATCCCGAACAAGGCGGCGTGATCAGTCCCGGCGGCGTGGGTTATGACATCAATTGCGGTGTGCGGTTGATTCGCACGAACATCAAATTCACCGACGCGAAAAACAAAATCGAACAGTTGGTGAATCAACTTTTCCGCGATGTGCCCTGCGGCGTCGGTCAGGGCGGCATCGTCAAGTTCAACAAGTCCGAGCTTTGCAAGCTGATGGCCGAAGGCTCGCGGTATGTCGTCAAACGCGGATTCGGCTGGGAGAGCGACATCGAAGCGACCGAGGCCCACGGTCTGATCGAAGGCGCCGATCCTTCGCTCGTGTCTGATCGCGCGTTGCAGCGCGGCTCGGATCAATGCGGCACGCTCGGCAGCGGCAATCACTTCATGGAAGTTCAGGTGGTCGAAAAGATCGACGATCCACAGGCCGCCGCGGTCATGGGCCTCGTCGAAGGCAACCTCACCGTGATGATCCACTCCGGCTCGCGCGGGCTGGGTTATCAAGTCTGCGAAGACGCGCTGCACGAACTTCAGGACACGCCGCGAAAATACGGAATCGACCTGCCCGACAAACAGCTTTCCTGCGCGCCCGTGCATTCCAACGAAGGCCAGCGATATCTAAAGACCATGCGCGCCGCGGCCAACTTCGCGTGGTGCAGCCGACAGATCATGACCCATCTCGCTCGCGAGGCCTTCGCCCGCGTGTTCGAGACGCCGGCCGAGCGATTGCAGATGAATCTCGTCTACGACGTGGCCCACAACATCGCCAAGATGGAACCATATGATGTCGATGGCGTGAGCACTTCGCTTTGCGTGCATCGGAAGGGTGCGACGCGTGCGTTTCCGCCGGGGCATCCGGAATTGCCTGAGCGCTATCGCCCGATCGGTCAGCCCGTGCTCGTGCCCGGCGATATGGGCCGTGCGAGCTATGTTCTGGTCGGTCAGCCTGGCTCGATGGAGCACACGTTCGGCAGCTCGTGCCACGGCGCGGGACGAAGAATGTCTCGCGGGGCGGCCATCCGCGCGAGCAAAGGCCGCTCGATCAAGAAAGAATTGCTCGATCGCGGCGTGATTGCTCGTGCCCGCGGCCGCACGGGTTTGGAAGAAGAACAACCCGACGCGTACAAAGACGTGACCCACGTCGTCGGCGTTCTTCATGACGCTCACATCAGCCGCAAAGTGGCGAAGCTGCGGCCGATCGGTGTCATTAAGGGCTAATTCGCAAGGGAGCGCAATGATTTTCCTTGCGCAAAGAATAACCGCAGATTTCGCAGATTGGCGCAGATTTGTTTCACGTGAAACAGGTCTTACTAAAGCTTGTTTCACGTGAAACAAATTTTGGTTATTGTTTGGAATTGAAAAATGCGATTGTTGGCATGATTTCGAGGGCGCTCGGCGGAATTCATTTTTTCGGCGAGCGCATGGCTCGGACTAACAGGTCCGGATGGTCCCTTCCAAACAGTGCGCTCATGCAGGATGAGGTGAGCAAGTTCCGTCCGTGCCAAACTCGCTATACTTGCAAAGGAGCACTTGCAGTGGCGAATCGTTGTAAGGTCGTGACATGCACTCTGATACCCTGTGCCGCGGTAGTTTTTCTCTTGAATGCGCAGGCAAAAGGGACTCCGCCTTCTACGCCCGAGATCGAGCAGCTTATTAGCCAACTAACTAACGATGATTCTTCGATCGCGATAGAGGCGAAGCGAAGCCTCATCAAGGTCAGTGCGGATGCCGGCCCAATTCTGTTTGCGAAGCTTGATAACGCCAATTGGGAGTTGCGATCACGACTTCTTGAGATACTTTCAGCGGGATCGAGCGACTTCATTAAAGAAAAGCTGGTTCATGGCGCTCCGACTGACCGTACCTATAGCGCACTAGCTTACGCACTGAGCCGAAAAAGGGGAGGATCCGATCATAATACGACTGAGTGCCGAATTATGGCTGAAGAGTTGCTTAATGCAATTAAGTCAGAGGACAAGATGTTGCGTGCCGCGGCGGGCCTGGCGCTCGTTCGCGACGAAAAGGATAAGTTCTTTCTTGACCATTGGCAAGAAATCATTCCAGCTCTCATCTCCAGCTTTGACGTCAACCTCGTCATGCATTCTGGGTATCGCGAAGACATTTCCGATGCCGTGATCTTCGGCATTTGCCTTTGCTTGGATGCGAGGATTGGAGATCATTTGGCATTTGCTGACATGTCGAATTCGCTGAAGTATGTAGAGGCTCCCGATCAAGGTTCAATAATCTCCGAAAAGAAACTTGCTAAGTTCCTAGTCGTCAATCGAGCGGAGCTCGATCAGCTAAGGAATTATTGGGAAACATGGTGGAAGGGGCATTCCCAATTAGCCACGATCGATGTGGGAACGCTCATGATTGAGCGGGACATTGTTCTCTTCGGTAAGTTTGAGGAACAGAAGCATGATCCCGAATACTCAAGCTGGTTGCTAAGCATCTGGATCGGCCGCGACTCACCTACGACAAGCGATGGGGCGAGAAAATGGTGGGCGAAAAACAAAGCAACTTACCGTGGACCAATCTGGTCAAGTGAAAAGTAATGTGAGACTCGCGATTCAGATTGGACGTGGAAATGGTTCACCATCACGGCGTGCGTTCAAACACGAATGCCGCGCCGGCGTTGGGGGCGGCGTCGCTGTTGACTTCGGCCCCGACGACGAGCGTTGATCCGCTGAGTGCGGGAGGGGATTCTCATACCAGCGGTAAGGCGGGGAGAGATTCTCGCACTGACGCGTGGCAGCGAGAGCACGTTATAGCCGCTCTGCGATCGCCGCAATTTCCCAGCCTTGGTTAGCGACTGCTCTGCGCGGAAGCTCGCGATTTTCCCTTGCCAGGCCGGGTGCCCCAGGCCTTGGCCTGGGGGACTGAACCTCCGAAATGTCAGCACCAGGGCTCAACCTCTCAACAAGTCAGTCCCCCACCGCAAGCGGTGGGGCAACTGGCTAATTGTCAGCCCCAGCACTCAACCACTGAACAAATCAGTCCCCCACCGCAAGAGGTGGGGCACCCGATCCAATCGCGCGATAAACTGTGTCCATGCCGAGGGGGTGCCCCAGGCCTTGGCCTGGGGGACTGAACCTCCGAAATGTCAGCACCAGGGCTCAACCTCTCAACAAGTCAGTCCCCCACCGCAAGTGGTGGGGCACCCAACTGGCGACCAGGCTTGAATTTCCAACAAATCTGTCCCCCACCCCAAGGGGTGGGGCACCCGATCCAGTCGCGAGATAAAATGCTCCCATGCCAAGTCGTCTGCACCGCCACGATGAAGCGGGACACATTCATTTCTTGACCGTGTCCACGTATCGCAGGCTTCAATTTTTTCGTGAAAATCAAGTGTTCATCGGCTTCGTCGAGGCAATGAAGGTCGTTCGCGAACGATTGCCCATTCGATGGATTGGTTATGTCATCATGCCTGAACACTTTCACTTGGTTGTTTTACCGCAAAAGCGAATCGAACAAGATCTTGTGCCAATCTCGCTCGTTCTCAAGGAGTTGAAGAGTTTCAGCGGACGATTATGCAAGACTGCATTGCGCGAGGTCTGGCGACGCCGCAGGACGTTGGGCACGCGACCGTTGGAGCAATGGGCCACGCAACCCGGCGAGAAACCCTTCTGGAAAACCCGTGGATATGATTTCAACGTATTTCGCGAGGAGGCACTGCTTCAGAAGCTCGACTACATGCACGCCAATCCGATTCGGCGCGGTCTTGTTGAGCGCGCGGAGGATTGGCCGTGGAGCAGTTTTCGATTCTATGAATTCAATGATCGAAGCTTGATCGAGATGGATTGGGATGGATTGGGATGGAGGGTTTCCGGTGTTGTAGCTCAGTCCCCCAGCCCAAGGGCTGGGGGACCCGACAAGGAAAGTCACGGGGCTGCGGGCACGTTCGGGCCACGAAAGTCAGGAAGAATCAGAGTCAAATCCGGCTTGCCGACAGAATGGTTGTTGTTCGCGTCAAAGCTGTCACATGCCGGCAGGCTTAATGTGTTCGCACCCATACATTTCTGAAAACCGGCAATGTCGCGAAGGTCGATGTCGCCGTCGCGATCCGCGTCACAAAAGACGAAAGGCGGACAGCCGGACGAATCAACTTCCGCATTGGGAATCGTGTGGGGGCATTGATCCACGCCATTCGCAACACCGTCGCCGTCTTCGTCGGCTTCATCGTTGCCATAAGGGTAGTCGCCGGCCGTACCCGTGAAAAAAGTACGAGCATGATGAAACGCATCAATACCTACAACCGAGCCAATTTGGCGTGACGGCAGATCGTCCTGTCCGGGGTGAATGCCGCCCCAGATGCGTGACAACGCCGATTGATCCGCGGCATCGTAATAACTCGCCCACTGCAAGGTCACATCGACGCTGGGGCCGTCTTCGAACACGAGGTACTGATTGTGCGTGCAGTGAAATTCACCCAGGCCGCCGGGAAAATACGGGCTTCCGGTTAGAAGTGTCAGCACTTCGGCACCGGCGCGACTATACGCGCTGTGGCCGGATGTGTAGCCCGGAAACGGCGGCGTGACGAACGACGGTCTTTGATACGGCCACCATTCGTCGGCGAGAATCCATCCCACGCCGGCAACATCCGTGGAGGGATTGAAGATGAAATTCGGTCCGCGCCACGCGTGCAGGGCGATCTTGCCGATGTCCATGCCTTCGTGCCGTTCACCCGGCGCAGAGGATTCCGGTGTTACGACTTCAATCACACCGGGATACAGATGAATGCCCTTTGAATTATAGGAAGGACCGTTTGGATCGGAGCACTGGCCAAGGCCGGCCATATAGCGAATCGCTGAGATCGGTCGTGACGTGTCGTACCAGCCCTTGATTCCCCAAACACTGACGGCCACGTCGTGCAACGCCCCGCCCATCGCAAGATAGCCCTTCACATCCCATTCAAGGCCATTGAGCACTGGCCCTGTTCCGCCGAATCGTTTTTGAGTCGATGGCTGATCGGACACGTAATTCAGAAGTGTAAACCAATGACCGGGCGGCGTCTCGGATGTCGGCCCGTCGGCCCAGAATTCCGCGAGAACGCGGGCAAAGTCTCCTCGGGGAACAATCTGCGGCGCGTACGGCAGGTGCGTGACGGGGTTCTCCGGATAGCCGGGACTTGTGTCTCCACCACCGAGTTGATCGTAGAACGATTGATAATCCGCGGGGTCGGGGAGTGGCACGTTGCCACGCGAAGCCGGCGAAATGTCCCACATCACTCCGTCGGTCGGATCAAGATGTCCGCTCCAAATAACAACCTGCTCATGGCCCCACTTGAAGTAATCATTGCCAATGCCGCCAAGCAGCGGCGGCGGACCGGGATCGTGATAGACCCAATAATCATAGCTCTGACTGTCGTTGTGATAGATGTTCAGATCATCCGGAGTCATCGCGAACGGCGTCACTTGTCCCCATTCCGGAGTCAGCGCGGGAGGATAACCGCCGAGAATCACATTTCCGCCTTGATCGACAAAAAAGTTGAGCGCCAACGGCTGCCAGCGATTTGGATCGATGATGTTTGGATCGCCAGGAAGTGCCACAACAAGCGGCGGGTTCACCGGAATGTAATGCCGGTTCGCGTAACTGTTGGCTTCGTTGGAATTGTCGTTCAATCCAAACTCGATAACCGCCTGTGCGATTCGATTTCCGACAGCGGCCGGTGAATCGCCCACCGTCGAAGTGAAATTCTTATCGTAACCGAGCGTCGCCATGCGCGCATCAAATTTTGGCAACGACGTGGCCGCGCCCGGTGAATGCGCGAAACGCTCCTTGAGGACACCATACGCGGCGTAGCTGATCGCTTCCGCGCGGGCTGCTTCGATGTCACCCGCAGTCGCATGTTCGTGAGCCAGAACGGTGTCCGCGATGTCGTCGTAGGCAGCCCATGCGTCCCACATGGCAAGGGACACGTGATAAAGATTTCGCGCGTGAACGGTGGGTCGGGCCAGGTCAATGCGAATCGCGGCGATCAGTTCTTCGTTCCATTGGCGGGCGGCGGATTGAGCGGCAAGAGTGGTCGCCGGACTCGCGAATGCAGTTGCGAAGCCGAGCGCGCAAACGAATTGATGAATCCTCTTACTTAGCTTCATTCCCCTTACCAACCCTTCTGATGAAAAGACCCCAAGACTGGAGTGTTCCGTAAGTATATCCACGAATCGCGTCGAATCGAATGGCGTTTGAGGCTGCGATTTGCCAAGGACGCATATCCAAGGCGTTATTCTCGGCCCAGACATCTAGATTTGTCATTCAATGGTATCCCAAGAGACTGGTAGCAAACCTAACGCCCCTCGGCTGTCGGCAATTGTCTGTCAGATTGGCAGAATCGGTTTTTCTGAGATCCAATTCCTCGCAGCTCGGATTATAATACGAATCCCAATAATTATTGGCGCTACCTCCGCGGTGCCATGGGCGGCTTGTCCGCCCGTACCAGTACTGGCAGGCAAGCTACCAGTGGCACTCACTGAAACCGAACCGCGCCATTAATTTCTGGAATTGGTATAACCGCGGGAGGCATCGACATGAGCAAAGGATTTACGGTCAAAGCGGGTGAGGCGATTGAGGCCGGTCAACGGCTGGCGTCATCGTATGGCCATTCGGAATTCTCGCCATTGCATCTCTTATTGGCCTTATTGAGTTCGGATAGCGGCGCGGAGGGCGGGATCGTCACTCCCATCCTTGAAAAAACGGGTGTGCCGGTTTCTCGGGTGCGTTCCATCGCCGAATCCGAGTTGCGGCGCCTGCCGAAAGTCAGCGGCTCACAGCTCGCCATGAGCCGGGCGATGCAGGAGGTCATCGAATCCGCACGAACTCACGCCGATCGCATGAAGGATCAATATGTCTCCAGCGAGCACCTGCTGCTTGCGCTCGTCGATGTCAAGAGCGACGCCAAGGAGGTGCTCACGCTTTGCGGAACAAAGAAGGATGCCATACTTGCGGCACTCAAGGAAGTTCGCGGAAGCGCATCGGTCACGTCAGAAAATCCCGAAGGAACCTATCAGGCGCTGGAACGATACGGCCGAGATCTTGTGGAGATGGCTCGGCATGGCAAGCTCGATCCGGTCATTGGCCGCGACGACGAAATTCGCCGCTGCATGCAAGTTCTCGCGCGACGAACCAAGAACAATCCGGTGCTCATCGGCGATCCGGGCGTGGGTAAGACGGCCATCGTCGAAGGACTTGCCCAGCGGATTCTCGCCGGCGACGTGCCGGAAGTGCTCAAGGACAAGCGCGTCGTGGCGCTCGACATGGGCGCGCTGATCGCCGGAGCGAAATATCGCGGTGAATTTGAGGAACGACTAAAGGCAGTTGTGCGCGAGGTCGCCGAATCCGAAGGCCAAGTCATACTTTTCATTGATGAATTGCACACCGTTGTCGGAGCGGGCAAGGCCGAAGGCGCGGTCGATGCCGGCAATCTGCTCAAGCCCGCGCTCGCTCGCGGCGAGCTTCGTTGCATCGGCGCGACTACGCTCGATGAATACAGGAAAAACCTTGAAAAAGATAAGGCGCTCGAGCGGCGTTTTCAGACCGTCTACGTCAGCGAGCCGTCGGTCGAAGACACGATTGCGATCCTTCGCGGACTCAAACCTCGCTATGACGCGCATCATGGTGTTCGCATTCAGGATGCGGCTCTCGTCGCGGCGGCCACGCTTTCGCATCGCTACATCACCGATCGCAAGCTGCCGGACAAGGCGATCGACCTGATCGATGAGGCCGCTTCGCGCCTGCGCATCGAAAATGATTCCATGCCCAGCGAGCTGGACGAACTTCGCCGCCGCATCATGCAGCTTGAGATCGAGCGCGAGGCGTTAAAGAAGGAAAAGGACGAGGCCAGTCGCAAGCAACTTGAGCAGAACCAGCGAACACTCGCGGAACTGCAGGAACGAAATCGTGGCCTGACCGCGCAATGGCAGAATGAAAAGAACGCGATCGAAGCGATTAAAGCAGTAAAGCAACAGATCGACGCGAAGCAGTTGGAATTGGATGAAGCTCAGCGCAAGGGCGACCTGGAGCGGGCGGCAAAGATTCGCTATGCGGAACTGCGCGAATTGGAGCAAATGCTTCGCGATCGTGAACAGAAGTTGGCTGCAATGCACGAATCCGGCGGTGGATTGCTGCGCGAGGAAGTTACCGTCGAAGAAATCGCCGAAGTCGTCAGCAAATGGACCGGCATCCCCGTTTCGCGAATGCTCGAAGGTGAACGCGAAAAGCTCCTGAAAATGGAAGACCGACTGCACGAGCGCGTCGTCGGGCAGGATGAAGCCATTCGTGCCGTGTCTGATGCCGTGCGCCGCTCGCGCGCGGGGCTCGGCGATCCGAATCGACCCATCGGATCATTTCTCTTCCTCGGTCCCACAGGCGTGGGCAAGACGGAAGTGTGCAAGGCGCTCGCCGCGTTCTTGTTCGATGATGAATCCGCGTTCGTGCGTATCGACATGAGTGAATTCATGGAGCAACACAGCGTGGCGAGGCTCATCGGAGCGCCGCCGGGATATGTCGGCTACGAAGAGGGAGGCCGATTGACCGAGGCTGTTCATCGCAAGCCGTACTGCGTGATCCTCTTCGACGAAATCGAGAAGGCCCATGCCGATGTGTTCAATGTGCTGCTCCAGGTGCTCGACGACGGACGTCTCACTGACGGTCATGGCCGGACGGTGGACTTCCGCAACACGATCATCGCCATGACCAGCAACATCGGCAGCCAGTTCATCCAGCAGATGATCGAGCGCGAGAGCTACAGTGGTCAAAGCGAGCGGAGCAGCGATCACGGCGATCGCGGCGCCCCTGGCCTCCCCCCTTACCAAGCGGGGACCAAGGGGGGTCGCAGCGAATCCGATCCGCAACCGTCAGGGAGCGGTAAAAACCTCCCCCCTTCACAAGGGGGGACACAGGGGGGTCGCGGCACGGTGCGCGAAAGTGAAAAAGGGCAAAGGGGTGAAAAGGAAGACGAAAAGCTCGACACGTCCATCGCCGTCGACATCGAAATTGAGATGAAGGTCAAGGAAGAGCTCAAGAAGCACTTCCGGCCGGAGTTTCTCAATCGCATCGACGAAGTGGTTATCTTCCATCAACTAAGCCGCGAGCACATCAGGGGAATTGTGGATATCCAACTTCGACATTTGCGCGAGCGGCTGGCGAATCGCAACATCACGCTTTCGCTTACCGACGCGGCCAAGGACAAACTCGCTCGCGACGGCTACGAACCGGCCTATGGCGCTCGTCCGCTCAAGCGATTCATCCAACAGGAAATCGAAAACCCGCTGGCCAAACGAATCCTCGAAGGTCTGTTTACTTCGGGCGACAACATCGCCGTCGACGCGGAGGGCGATCGGTTTCGGTTCAGCAATGGCCGAATCGAGAGCTGATTTCGCGATTTGGGTGCTATGCTGATTGGGTGCTATGCTGATTGGGTGCCCCATCCTCGCGAAGCGAGGGTGGGGGACGGAATTGGGGCATAACCACTGGTTCGCGTACAGTCTTGTGCACCTCTGCGTATGATGCGACACCGGAAAAAACTGGGAGTACTGCTGCTGCTGACTCTGATCGCTGCGGCTTTCGCCCTATGGGGGCGACGTACGCCTCCGCCAGAGGCAAGGCGCTTTGCAACACCTCAATGGAAAGACACTGAGAAGTGTTGGGTTATGCGCACGGATGCCGCTGGGGATTTGCTGCTTACGTTTTATGAGTGCCGGCAGGATGCTCGCGTTCCCGCGGAAGCTGTATTGAAATTCGATCCCCTGAATTGGTTGCTATCGACGACAACGGTGGATGAATGGAACGCTGCACCGGGGAAGGTTATCCAATGTTTGGGGATAACGGGCTGGATTGATCCATTTGTTTTGGACACTCGGGATTTCAAATTACAGTATAGGGCAAGCGGATTCTCCACCTTTGGGAAGCGAGTAGCCGATGCAAGGGAATCCCCAGACCACAAAAATGTTGCCGTGCTCTCGACAGATGAGTACTCAATGCCGTCCTTGTTTTTGGGGCGAGTCTTGAATGCTGACTACTGGTACCACGAAGTATTCACCCGCGCGACGGGAAGCGCGGTTGGAAAAGTCTACTTGCTGCGCGACGAGAGAGTGGCTCAGGCGCCGCGTCCATGTTGGTCAGAGGATTCGCGATTCGTGGTTTACAGTAGTGGGCAGCACAGGAACATTTGGATTGTCCCGGTCGATTGCGGCCAGAAATTAGGGAAGTAAGCCGCATTCTGACTTGTAAGCGGATGATTGGGGATGTGCCGATGAAAGGAATTAACCGACGAAGCATTGGGTGCCCCCATCCTCGCGAAGCGAGGGTGGGGGACGGAAACCGGTAGTTGGCCCCGCCTTGAATTCCGTTGGGTGGTTTGAGAGTCTAACCGGAATATGCCCAGCAGACTCCGACGATACGACCATTCCGGTCACGCCCATTTTCTCACCATCTCGTGCTTCCGCCGCTTGCAGTTCTTTCGGAACGATTCCGTGAAACGAGCTTTCCTTGAGGCCATGAACCACGTTCTCAAGAAGCGTGGCATCCGATGGCTGGGTTATGTCATCATGCCGGAGCACGTACACCTGCTTTGTTGGCCGCACGCCCAGGATGGTTCGGAGCCGGTTCCGATATCGACCGTCCTGCACGAGCTGAAACAAGATTCCGGGCGCGAAGGGAAGGCGGCGCTACGCACTGTTTGGTCGCAACAGCGCACGCTCGGCAGTCGACCGCTTGATGCGTGGGCGACCGGCGCGGATCCCAAGCCGTTTTGGAAGCCACGAGCTTACGATTTCAACGTGACGAGCGAACGCGTGCATCCCCAGATGATTGACTACATGCACAAGAATCCTGTCAAACGAGGTCTCGTCGATTGCGCGGAGCAATGGGCGTGGAGCAGCTATCGTTTTTATGAGTTCAGGGACGCATCAGTGATGGCGATGGACTGGGACGGCGGTTGGCCGATTGGAGCGCAGTCAAATTGATGCGCCTCGCCCTTGATGAATTGTCCGTCGCCAACGCCTGACCTTGTAATCCGTCCCCCACCCTCGCTTCGCGAGGATGGGGCACCCGCATCCGGAAGTTGAACTTCAGCGAATCGGAAGGGAGTCCCGCATTCGGGGCATCGAGGGATCGGCAATCCACGAAGATCGTATCCGCATTTTGTACAACGACCGGGTCCGTAATCGGGCCAATAGCGATTATTCAGGAATACGATTGCGCATACGATCGCACATTCCATTAGCCACAAGAAGATCAACGCAAGAAAGAAGATATAAGGACCCGGATGTCGTCTCGGATCCTGCAATCGAGACAATGCCCGTACTGCGGGAAGGAATGACCCACGGCGACAAATATCAAAAACGGTTACTCCAACTGCGTAGAATGTGACGCATAAGATTGCCCTTCCGTACGATCGAAGGGGGCGAGAAAGAAGCGTAATGCAAATGATCCCAATCAGTGCAATCAGTATGTTCGCCCCCCAAGCATAATACCAATTCCAGAAATTAATGGCGCGGTTCGGTTTCAGTGAGTGCCACTGGTAGCTTGCCTGCCAGTACTGGTACGGGCGGACAAGCCGCCCATGGCACCCCGGAGGTAGCGCCAATAATTATTGGGATTCGTATAAAGGCAAAAGCGAAAAGGCCGAAGGAATTCCACAGCCTGCCAATAGCGCAACCAATGGGCGAAGGCGCCAAGGTAATTCTGCCAAATCGGCGATCTTGCGAATGAGGAGTTTGGTGGGCAGCTCCCCCTCGTTGACCGCGGTATCTGCCGTCACGCCGCGCCGCTCGGCCTCTTGTTGAATCAGCCCTTGCACACAAGCGGGATAGTCGGCCAATTCTCCTAGGGCCCGGGCAACATCGGCATCGGTTGCGCGTCGCCATGCCTCCACCAGCTCTCGATGGGAAGGGTCCGTCATAACCTTACGAGAATCGCAGCACCGTCAGTTGTCAAAAATATTCTGCTCCAAGAGCTTTACGGCGTTCTATCAGGCATGTACCCCACATTAGGTACCCAATAATGTGGCAATCCCGTCAGCGCCATCCGGGTTTGGTCTGGCTTCTTTGAGGTTCTGTTTATTTTGGCAGTACGACAATTCCCATCCAATCTTCCCCAAAATATCCGATAAATGAAAAAATCCCGTGCCAGTTCGCTGTCGCCGGCAAAGAAGCCTATTTTTCCTATTTTCCGGCCAATGGACCGGTGGGTGTGGCGAGCGAATTGCTTGCACAAAAAGGTAAGTTTGGTACGCTTCGGATAACCGGCTCCTATGGTGGGGCGGGATTCCGAAATTAACACTGGAGTGCGCACATGAGTTCAATTTGGGTTCAACGAGTTTCGAAGACTGTTCTGGCCGCCGTATGCGGGCTCGCGTTCACGCTCGCCAGCGGCTGCTGCTCGCATTGCCACAAGCCCTGCTGCAAGGACAAGGATAAGGACGCGCCGATGAAGCAGGACAAGGACATGAAGGGCGACAAGCATTGAACGACCGAAATTTTGTTCGGTAAGGCGGGCGGCCTGATCTTTACGGATCGTGCCGCCCGGCTTTTTTTGGTTCGCATTCCGCGATAGATTCCGCTTGTGACGCCGCGAAACCAACCCCGCTTTGATGAGGCCATTCGCCGATTCGACCTGGCCAATTCGGACGATCCACGGATCGAACTTGTTGATGGTTCGCCGCAATCGCGGGAACTTTTGTTCTCGCGTCGAGTTTATGACTGGGTGCTTCGACTGAACCCGGATGCTTCGGAAGCACTGCTCCTTGCCGCCCGTTCGCACACGCTCAGGCGCTGGATGGTCCCTCGCGATCAATATCCCAAGACCACGTCGGGCTACCATTCTTGGCGCAATGCATTGGCGAAATTCCACGCCGAGCAATCCCAGCAAATTCTCGTGGAACTGGAATTCGATCCGGACACGATTTCGCGTGTTACGGCTTTGATCCTCCGCACCCAATTCCCAGCCGACCCGGACTCTCGAACGCTCGAAGATGCCGATTGCCTTGTTTTTCTGGAAACCAAGCTCCACGAATACGTCGCTGAATGGGGGCCGGAAAAGACATTGAGAATTCTTCGACAAACCATGGCAAAAATGACCCCCCAGGCCCGGTCTCTGGCACGGAACTTGCAATACTCTCAGGCGGTAACGGACGTTGTACGGCAGCTGGATTGGCAGAAATTCGGTTGACGGGAGAAAAGGAGTCGCTATGTTGCCCAAGGCCATGCGGTACGCAGGTGTAATTCAACGGTCAGCCGGTTCGCGTTTGCAATTCGGATTTGTAGAGCAATTGAAGTCTGCTTTTTCATTAGGCCGTCGCACTTTGCGCCGATCGCTTTGGGTAATTCTGCTTGGCCTGCACGTTATCGCACTGGGATTTGCGATTCGTTCACGGCTCAGCGATTTCAACGTCTCTGGCACGACGTTTCGCATTGTCTCTCTATTCTTGACAAGCGTTTTCCTTGCGCTGAAGGTCGTCGACGTTCGTTGTTTGCGATTCACACCGGGTTGGCGAAGTGTCGCGGCGTCGATTGCGCTGGTGGCCCTCCTTCACGTCATGGTGGTTGAGCGAGCGACCAACGGCGCTATCTCTGCTCAAACTTCGCAATCCGTGGTCCTTGCATTGGTGGGGTCGACCGCCGGCGTTGATTTGGTACGCACGATTGTCAGGCGATTGGCCGTGCGAGTGTTCGCTGATAGTCAACCTGAAGGAGATCGCGAATTCGCGATCCTTGGGCGACAACGCCCACGAAGTTCCGTCTTGCTCTGGTTCAATTGGGTTCCAGCCCAATTCGCCGCCCGCCCCCCGCCTCTTTGCTCTTAAACATTCCGCAGAGTTTCCGATCGAGTTGGGTCTTGCGATGCGCCATGTTTCCCAAAGGCGCGACCACAGACTGGTTTCGCGGCCATGATTCAGCGCGGTTGAAAATCTGCGTTCCCGATCACCATTTGAACTGAAGCGTGTCGTATTACATCAGGCAGGAGTTCTTTCGAATTCCGTTTGGGTTCTTGAAGGAGGGTTTATGCGTCTGAATACTGGTCTCATTCTTGGTTTTGGTGGTTTGGTGACGTTTGTTTGTGGATCGTGGAGCCTTGCGGCCACGGTGCCGTTCACGGAGGCATTTACAAGTGACGCCGCGAATTGGCACGATCCCAGCGGTGCGTCCGTCTTGAACTGGACAAACTCAGGCGGCCCGGATTCCAGTAGCTTTGCGTTCACGAATTTCAATTTCGCCAATTCGGCCGCAGGTTCGACGCCGGTCATCTTTCGCGGTCAGAGCGAGTTCAATTCCAGCGGCGGCGCATTCGTCGGCAACTGGATCGCGGATGGAATTACCAGCTTTCGTGCGGACGTGCGGCAGGATTCCGGCGTGCCGCTGACTTTCTTCACACGGTTTTCGTCCTCGGCGAATTTTCCCGGAGCCACGGCCATCAACTTTACGCCGGTTCTCAGCGGAGTTTGGACGCCGATTACGTTCGCGATCAGCCCCGCAAGTCCACAGTTCATCAGCTTTGAAGGCACGGACTTCAATACGGTGTTCAGCAACATCGGGCATTTGCAGATTGGCGTCTCCGTGCCGGCCGAGTTGGGCCACTTGAACTCCAACGTGACGTTTGGGATCGACAATGTGAGCATCGTTCCAGAGCCCGCAAGCCTTGGGCTGTTTGCGATCGGACTTGTGGCGATTGCGAGACAAAGGGTTGGGCGGAGTCGCGCGAGATGAGAGCATTCGTAGTGGTATTCGCGGTCACGCTCGTGACTGGGGCAGGCGACGGTCAGGCCGGTGAGGTGCATTGGAACACCCCGTCCGACGACCGGTGGCAATACCCGTTCAACTTCTCCCCCGGCAGTGAATTGAGGGCATCGACATTCGGGTCGACGGGGGATCCGAGGTTCACTACTTTTAATGATCGCGACGGCATTTTTGTAGTCGGTTGGGACACCAGCGAGACCGTTCCGACCGGGCTTCCCGCCGCGAGTTACGGCGTGCAATCGGTTCAGGTTGTCGTGACGGCTGCGGCTGGCGCGGGTTGCCCGACTTGTCTTCCCGTGGCGACCTGGTTGGTCGACCTGACACCGGATCCCTGGTTTCAAATGGACTTTCCGATTACGGACAGCGATCCCGGCCAACCGATCGAGCTATACGGAGTCGGATTCGGACCGGAGTATGACTATGCGACCTGGTTGGAGAGCGACATTTATGTCGGTAGCGACGACCAGCAGTTCACGCCTCGCGATCCATACCCGTTCGTGTACGGCGTCGGTGCCGCTCAAGTCCACGTCGAAGATTCGGTCAAGGGGCAGTTCACGCCGACTCCCTGGGCGATCGGCGTGCCCGTCAACTACTCGCCCGGCGTGCAAACCACGCCCTTCGCCGTGGATTTTGACGTGGACCTGAGCCTGTCAGGCGGTCTGGTGCGCAATTATTTTCAAGGGCAGCTCGGTGGCGGACGCGTGTTCGTGGATGTCACGTCGTTGACACTCACTTCGCAACAGGCGGCCGCGGGTTATCCGGTCTTCTTTACGAAAGAGGGTATCAATCTCGATCCGAACGCCCGCGCCGCTCAACTTGTGATGACGTTTGTGCCAACCGCGGACATTGGTGGAAACGGGATGCCCGATCTTACGGACTTTGGGGCCTTGCAGAAATGCTCCGCGGGTCCGGGATCGAAACCATCGCCGGCGCTGCCGTTGGAGGCAACGGTTTGCAAATTCTTGTTTGATCTCGATGAAGACGGCGACGTTGATCTACACGACGCGGCCGTCTTCTGGAACCGTTTCCGCGTGCCGAATTTCTGAGCCGGAAAGTGAGGGAGAATTCCATGAGATTTCGATGCAAGAACAACCGAAGATCGAACCAGGCCTTTACTCTGATTGAGCTTCTCGTCGTTTCGGCGATCATCAGTTTGCTGATTTCGATCTTGCTGCCGGCGCTGGGTCGCGCCCGCGAGAGTGCCAAGCAGATCGTGTGTCGAAACAATCTCCGCACGATCTGGACCGGCGTGCTGCAATATTCGCTGGGTCACGGCGATCGCGTGCCTTTCATGGAGGACCCCAACATCGCCGATCCGAACGCCGACCCCTTCGACAAGGCGTTTCGCAATTCGCCGGGCGTTTTGCTTGAAGAGTTCGTCACGCCGGGGAGCTGGCGATGCCCCAGTGCGATTCGCGGGTATCCGGCCTCGGCATCGTCGGAAGGTTGGAAATCGACTTATTGGTTTCGCACCGCCGGCGCACCGGGCGAGGGCATTCCTTTTGACAACACGCATTGGGGCAAGGGCGACTCCATGGACCCCATCGTCGACAACTACGTGAACTTCGACGGTCGACCGCTCAAGTATATCAGCGGCAGGCGGCACACGCCGAGCAATCCCGGAGCGCCGAATCGCGATGGCATCGGCCCGTGGACGTTCTCGTTTCCCATCATTGCCGACCTGGACGGAGGCAGTGAGACGCAGGGTAGGCCCAAATATCCCCATTTCGGCGTTGTCGATCGCCGCGATGATCTTGAAGCATCGCGCTCTTTGTATGAAAAGCAAACCGGAACGGGCCGTCGTCCTTGCCGGCTCGAACTCCACGCCGAAGGCGAGAAGAAAGCGGCAATCTACCTGACGCGAGTGCCGTATCCACATAAACCGGGCTATTGAGAGGAACGCATGACAATCGCAACTGCTGATCCGAGTCTTGTTCATTATGTCCCGATTGCGACCACCGCGCTGTCGGCGATCTTTTGTGGAATTCTGCTGCAGCGATACATGGTACGGCGAAGCGGCGCACATCTTCTGTGGTGGGCCGGAGGAATCGCGTGCTACGGACTTGGCACGGCATTGGAAAGCGCGGTGACGCTGTTCGGCAATTCGCCGGGCCTGAACAAGGCCTGGTACATCGCCGGCGCACTTCTTGGCGGATACCCTCTTGCGCAAGGAAGCGTCTACCTTTTGCTTCCTCGGCAAACCGCGAAAACTCTCTCCATGCTCACCGTTCCATTTATTGTTTTCTTTTCCGTCATGGTGATCTTCTCGCCGATTGACTTGGCCCGTCTGGAGCCGCAACGCCCGGGCGGCGCTGCGCTGATGTGGCAATGGATTCGATGGTTCACGCCGATCATCAATTTGTACGCTGTCGTGTTCCTGATCGGTGGGGCGATGCTCAGTTCCATGAGATTTTTTCTGCATCGGGAGACGCATCATCGCGCATTGGGAAATGCGCTGATCGCCATTGGCGCCATGCTGCCGGGTGTCGGCGGTACGTTGGCAAAGGCGGGCAGAGTGGAAGCTCTCTACGTAGGCGAATTCGCCGGATTGATTCTGATCTGTCTGGGCTATCGCTCTTGCGTCAAGATGCCTTTGCAAACCATTGAACATCGCGATCCTCAGCCCAATAATCCTGCACTTGCGCCGGTTCGAGTTTGAGCTTCGGCCATCGCAGGCTACATTGTTCGACGGCGTTTGTGCGGTGAACAATGGACGCAAGTGAGGACATCAAATGCGCACAGTGCGGATGCTGAAGGTATTGGCGACGGTTCTTCTGTTGTCGAGCGCAAACGCGGCGGCTCAATCCGATGCAAAATCGGTGACGGCCACCGGGCAGGCGGCGGGAACGGACCTCAAGGCAAAGGATGAGGCCTGCAACGAGGCCCGTCGCACGGCGATCCGGCAAACATGCGGTGAACGGATCAACGCCTACACGAACGTCGTCGATTTTCAGGTCAAACGCGACCGCATTCTCTCCAATCCCGTCGGCTACATCACGAGCGAGGATATCAAGCGTCGCTGGGACGACGGGCAATACTCGTATTGCGAACTGTTCGCGACGGTGGCCACAGGCAAATTCGCGGCCGACTGGAACTCGATGTTCGAGCACATTCGCGAAGATGTCGGCAATCCGCGATGCGTGGTGATGTTCATGGAAGACAATGACATGGACGATCTTGTACCGCCACACACGAACGGCGTGGCTCAATCCCGCATCGAGCACTTTTTTTTAGAGCATGGCGTTCACCTGATGGACAAGGAAGTTGGCGAGGACGTTCGCGCTCGCGACATCGACCTCGCGAAGAATGAAGACGCTCGCGCCGTGGCACAACGCGCGGCGGCATTCAAGGCTGATGTGGCCGTTTCCGGTCGCGCGGAAGCTCGACGCGGCAGTGCCCAGGAGCTGGCCGGGCACATGCTCTACAAATGGGACATCACTCTCACCGTCCGTGTGATTCAGGCGGACTCGGCGCAAATTCTCGCGGTGAACACGTATCGACCGAAGAAAGGCTTCTCGACGACGGTCAGTGGAAACGGCGACGAAGGGCTGGAGAAGCTGGCCGACGAAGTTGCGCCACAGCTTCTGAAAGACGTGGGCGAGGCATGGCGCAAGCGAACCACTGCTCACAGCGTCTTTGAATTGACGATTGACGGCTGTTCGCGAAGTGATTTCCGGAAACGAATCGAACCAGCCTTGCGGAAACTCCAAATGGTTCAGCAGGGCGATGAAGGCGTCAAGCTGCGCGAAGCCGTTGGAGAGGTCATCACGGCCGAAGTGTATTGGTCGGGTGATTTGAATTCGCTCGCGGACGCGATGGAAGACCTACACGCGGAAGGAGTCCAGCTTCGCGTCGTGGAACAAAGCGCCAACCGCGTGCGTTGCAGGATTACCGCGGCCACTCCGTAAGGAGTTCATTGTGCTGGACATTCGAGACTTGTCGGTCGCATTTCACGGTGAGCACGGCCCGCTTACGGTCGTCGATCGTGTTTCGATTTCCGTTCAACAGGGCAAGACCATCGCCCTGGTGGGCGAGAGCGGCTGCGGGAAGAGTGCCACGGCGTTGGCAGTCATGCGGTTGATTCCTCGCGGAGTCGGTGGAATCATCGGCGGGCAGATCCATTTTCATGATTCCCAAAGCGGCTCATCATCCGACCTTGTGCAACTCTCCGACGCACGGATGCAGCGAATTCGTGGTGACCGCATCGCCATGATTTTTCAGGAGCCATTCACGGCCCTTCATCCACTGTTCACCATCGGCTCGCAGATCGTCGAGGTGATTGAATTGCACCGTGGAATTCGAGGCGCGGCCGCATGGCGGGTCGCAGTGGAGATGCTGGGTCGCGTCGGCATTGTCGATGCGGCTCAGCGTGCCCATGACTATCCGCATCAATTTTCCGGCGGGATGCGGCAACGGGCCATGATCGCGATGGCGATAGCGTGCCACCCTGATATTCTGATTGCTGACGAGCCGACGACCGCGCTTGATGTAACCGTTCAAGCCCAGATTCTCGATACGGTGCTGGCGCTTCAAAGAGAATTGCGGATGGGGATCTTGCTCATCACGCACGATCTTGGGGTCGTGGCCCGCGTGGCCGACTGCGTTTATGTGATGTATGCCGGTCGAATTGTGGAACATGCGAGAACGGAGATGCTGCTCTCAAATCCGCAACATCCGTACACAAGAGGATTGATCGCTTGCAGCCCTTCGTTCGATCACGATCGAGGTGAACGGCTTCAGGTCATTCCGGGAAGCGTGCCCGATCCCGCGAAATTTCCAACCGGCTGTCGATTTCATCCTCGGTGTGAACTAAGTGAGATTCGAGCAAAAAACACATCAAGAAAGACCACAACCAGCAATGGTCCGCCCTTGCGAATTACCCTTCGGCGCTGCGTGGAGTCGTACTCAGGCGAGGAATCCGGAGCGCCGGCGCTTCGCGAAGTTTCAGACAATCACTTCGTATCGTGCTGGGAAGTGTGAGTGCTCGAATCGTATTGGGGGAGCGATGAAATCTGCGCCAACCCAAAGGTGTGGCTCTACGGCGCGGTGCAACAACTCATCCCGATATCACCCAGCGGAGCATCTCGCCAAGCCGAGGGCCCTTGCCTTGCATCAAAATTCCCACGCGGAAAATGCGTCCTGCGGCAAAGACGATGACGATCGTCGTTAGGAGGACGAGTGCGACGCCCAGGGCCGGCTGCCACAAAGGAATCCCCGGCGGCACCGCCTGGCGGATGGTCATCAGCATGGGTGTGGCCGGTGGGAATAATGACATCACCGTGGAAAGCGTGGAGGACGGCTCGCGAACCACATTGAACCACACAAACATCGGCGAACACACGACGAGCATGACCGGCGTCATCAGGCTCTGTGCCTCGCGCATGTCATTGACAGCCGAGCCGATTGCGATAAATACCGATCCAAACATCAGCACCGCGAGGCATTGATACACGATGAACCACCACACGATCTGGCGAGGGAATAAATCCGCATATCCGGCCCGCTTGATCGCCAGGTATGCGCCGACCAAATAAATCGTCACGATCGTGAGCGAGACGCCGACCATTCCGATCAATTTGCCGAGCATGAGTTCGAAGGGTGGGACGGAACCAAGCAGCACTTCGGCGATGCGATTGGTCTTTTCCTCCAGAACGCTTTGCATCAGCGGCGTGGCCCCAATCATCACCACCATGAACATGAGCATCATCAGACCCATGGGAATAAAGATGCTCGCCAATTCGTTTGTTTTCTGAGCCCTCTTGATATTACCGCTTTCATCTACGCTCACCAGATTGAAATTGCCGACCTGAATCCACTTCGTCGCTTCCTGAACGACTTTCCGGTCAATGTTGAGTTTTTGAAAGCGGATTTCCTGGATCCTGGAGTTGACTTTGGGCCCAAACCATTTCTGAACGTCGTCATACGTCGGACTGTTGGAATAGTAGGCAATTGCGCCTTGTTCCAAATCCGCACCAGGTTCGATGGCATCCTTACCGATGATGAAAAATCCAAAAATTTCCAGTTTTCGAACCCGTTCGGAGAGATCAAGAGTTACCTTGAGCGGGTCCGCAATGCCCGCATTGACTTCCTCAAACAAGAAGCGCGGCTTCGTCTGCGCTTTCTCGCCGGATTGTTCCTCGGCAGTGATGGTGCCCACATGACCGCCGGACCGGTCGCGCTCGATTTCATCCGACAGCCCTTCCGTACTATAGATTTCCTTGTTATTGCGTTCGTCCGCAGCCTTTTGAATCGCCGGAAAAAGCTGGTGTGTATAATCCACGACGGCCACGTGCTTGTCGCCAATGTCCTTTTTGCCACGAAGAACAGTCTGGAGCGCTGCGCTACCAATCGTCATTACAGGCATCAGCACCAATGACACAATAAAGGCCTTGGTCTTTACCGCAGCCTGATATTCCCGCATTGCGACGACGAACACTTTACGCATGAATGGACTCCCGAATGGGTGTGACGCCGGCGCTCGTCTCGTGAGGTTCCGGCCGGGCGATGCGGACAAAAATGTCATGCAGTGAAGGTCGAGCGAGTTCGAAGTGCGTGACCGGACCCTTTTGCATCAGCTCAGCAAGAATGCTCTGCGAATCAACATTTCCGGAAATACGCAGTTCCTGTAAGCGGCCAAAGTCCGTCACCTTTTCGACGCCCGGAATGCGCCGCGGATCGAATCCATTGCCTTCAACGCGCACGCGCAGCGTGTCTCGGCCATATTGGTCCTGAATCGAATCCAACGTGCCGTCGAGCACCTTGTCGCCCTTATAGATCATGCAGATGAAGTCGCACAGCTCTTCGGCCACGCTCATATCATGCGTGGAGAAGATGATCGTCGAACCCCCTCGGCGCAGATCGAGAACGGCCTCGCGAAGAACATCTCGATTGACCGGATCAAGCCCGCTGAACGGCTCATCGAGAATGATCAGCTCAGGCTCCGCGATGACTGCGGAAATAAATTGCACCTTTTGGGCCATACCTTTGGAAAGCGTTTCCACTTTCTTTTCGGCCCATGATGACAGATCCATCCGTTCAAGCCAGGTTTTTACCGCAGTTTGGAAATCGCGGCGGCCTTTCAACTCCGCGTAGAACCGCAGAATCTCGCGAACTTTCATTTTCTTGTAGAGCCCGCGCTCTTCGGGGAGATAGCCGATGCGATCATTGGCGGCCGAGTGCTGCTCCTCGCCGAGCACGCGAACGGTGCCGCAACCCGGATCGGGATAATAAATCCGCATGATCATGCGGATGGTCGTGGTTTTGCCGGATCCGTTCGGCCCGATGAATCCGTAGATGGACCCTCTGGGCACCTTGAGAGAGAGATTGTGAACGGCCGTGACCTTGCCGAACGATTTGGTGACGTTTTCAATTTCGACGAGATTCATGGTTGCTCGCGTTTCGCCCTTTTCTTGAAACCGTTTCGTGACGCAGTGAAGATGGTATCATGCCGAATCGGGCGGCTCAACCGTCGATGTGCGTTCCTCTGTTTGATTTTGTCGGAGTTCCATGACGAATATGCAAGATCGGTACGGAGTTGTCAGAAGATTGGCACTGATGAGTGCCATCCTCTTGCTCAATTTGCTTTCCTCACCTGTGCTCGCCGGGCCGCGGAAGGAGTTCGACGCTCTTGAGGCTCAATTGCTCAAGGCACATGAGGCGTTTCGAGCGCACAGTGGGGATTCAGAGCAAAAGGCTGCAAATGGCGCCGCGCAGCCGGCGACCGGCGATCCGCGACTGGCGATCTTGCACCGGATGGACGCTCTCGCATCGTCAAGCGTCGGATCGTCGGACGGCGCATTCATTTCCATCTGGACGTTCAATTACTCCTGGCAGCTTGATCTTGACCTCGCCAATTTATTCGCCCGATTCGAGCGAGTGACGCGCAATGACATCAATGACGCCTCCGTCGGCGACGTGCTGACCGCGATTCCGGACACCTACAAACGATCCGGCACGCCGCAGGGCTGGCTGACTTTGATCGCCAAAATTGCGGATGGGGCCACGCGCGAATCCACGCGACTCGACGCGATGCACATCCTTGGGCAATTGCAATTGAAAGAAGGAATGACCCGCGAGGCGCGGGTTACGTTCGAGCGGCTGGGAAAGGCAGCGGCCCCTGGCACCGATTTTGCGCGATTCGCCAAGAATTACTTGTTCGAGATCGACCACCTGCAGATCGGCATGACCGCACCCGATTTTGCCGCGAAGACGCTCGATGGCCGCGAAATCAAACTCAGCTCGTTGCGCGGCAAAATTGTTCTTCTGAATTTCTGGGCTACTTGGTGCGCGCCGTGCATGGCCAAGATGCCGGAGCTTCAGTCGATCGTCGCCAGAGCGAAAGAGCGAAATCTAAGCGACCGATTCGAAATCCTCGGCGTCTCGCTCGACGACTTTCGCGAAGTGCTTGAAGACGCCGTCCGCTCGCGCGGCCTCCCCGGCACCCAAACCTGGGATCCCGCCGGCCGCGAAAACCCCATTGCTGAAATGTACAACGTCCAAAACGTCCCGGTCTGGTATGTGATTGACGACAAAGGCGTCATTCGAGCGAAGAGCACTGTGAATCGCGAGCTTTCTGAATCAGTGGAGTCTGCTCTCAAGCAGATTGGGCGCTAAAGTAGCGACACATTCATCCTTTCGGATTGGGTGCCATGCCCAAGCCGGGCGCAGCCTGGCGCCGGCATGAGATTCGTGATCATGGCGGCGCTGCGCTTGGCCATACCACCCGAATATTCGGCCGCCCTGTTGCACTCGCCCTACTTGATTCGGAATCAAGTTTGATTTAACCCATACTCCGTCATGGAAAAGAAATGGCGCATCCTGTTGGTGGAGAAATACGACGACGCCGTAGTCGCACGGCTTTGCGAAGTCGGCGAAGTCGTTGAGATGACTTCCTCAGACGAGGCAGGGCTGATCAATGCCATCAGCGATTTCGACGCCCTGCTTGTGCGAACCTACACACAGGTTTCGAGGAAGGTGATCGAAGCGGGGAAGCGACTCAAGGTCATCGGGCGCGGCGGTGTCGGACTGGAAAACATCGATGTTGAAGCGGCACAGGAGCGAAATATCCAGGTCGTTTATACACCGGCCGCATCGACCGAAGCGGTCGCCGATCTGGCGATCGGCATGATCATCGACATCGTTCGCGGGATCACGCGGGGCGACTCGTTAGTGCGAACAGGCCGCTTCGGTGAAGGGCGCGCCGGCAAGCCGGCCTGTGAACTTTCAGAATTGACGCTCGGCATAGTGGGCTTGGGGCGTATCGGGCGAGCCATCGCACGTCGGGCACGACATGGATTCGGCATGACGATCATCTTTCACGATATCGTCATGCCGGGTTGGTTGGATTTTTCGGCACAGGCGGTCAGCGCGGACGAATTGTATTCCCGATCCGATGTAGTCAGCCTGAACGTGCCGCTGACGCCCTTAACGCGCGGCATGATCAACGCGAAGACATTAGGCATGTTCAAACCGAGCGCCTACCTGGTGAATACTTCACGCGGCGGCGTGGTGGATCCCGAGGCGTTGGCGAAATCGCTCCACTCTGGGCAAATCGCCGGAGTTGCCTTGGACGTTTTTGATCCGGAACCGTTGCCCGCCGGCCATCCTTTACTTACCGCGCCAAACACAATATTCACTCCACACATCGGGAGCCGCACACGGCGGAGCCAGTCGGCGATGAACGATGTCGTCGGGGACGTCATTCGCGTCCTGCAAGGCAAGCCGCCTCATTTCCCGGCATGGGAGGAATTGCCAACAAGCGATTCGCAATGAGAGACCCTACCGCAATTGATATTACGAAGATTCATTTTTTTGCGAATGCGCGCCGAAATACGGCACCGGCGGCTTGGACCGACGAGGTGAACGGGTAGCCGCGAGTTGATCGTCTCGAAAATTTCCCTGGCGCTCAAGAAACTCGCCGGTTACACACCGCCATTTACGCCAGTCGCCGCCGTCGGATACACTGCAAATCCGTTGACCATCGGCGATGAGGCCGTTTTGACCCGCTTGAATGAGGGAGCGTCCGACTGCAATGATTCGAATGCAATCACGTGAGAAATTCGCGTTGAGAGGTTTTTCGTGGTCCCAGCGCGCGAGCATGGGCGTTATCGTCGCGATCGCGCTAGTCGGCATCCCTAACCTGTGTGCACAACCGGGTGCGGCCCAAGAAACGCCGCCATCAGCGAAATCCAAGGAAACGCCACTCTCGCAACCCTCTGAAAAGCCCGTCGGCGGCGGCACGACTCGTGAATCGCTTGATTCGGGCGCCAACGAGCCGGCTCCTCCGGAGGGCGTGGATGGAACAAAGATCAAGCTGGTTGCGTTCGAGGAAATGCATCCCAACGGCAAGGTCAAGTCGCGCGCGGAAGGGTATCACGGTCCCGCCGGAAAGTTGATTAAGCACGGTCGCTACCAGGAATGGAATGAAGCGGGACAATTGATCCTCGATACGCATTACATGCACGATATCCAGCACGGAATGAGAAAGGTCTGGTACCCAAGCGGGCAACTCCAGTCCGAGGTAAACTACATCAATGGGAAAGAAGACGGCACTTACACCAAGTACTTCCCCGATGGAAAGACTATGAGCGTCTGGCACATGAAGCTCGGCGCCTGGGACGGAATGTACACCGATTACCATCGAACCGGCCAGAAGAAAATTGAAGTGGAATTCGTCAACGGCTTGCGCCAAGGCCCGCAATCGCAATGGGACGAAAACGGCGTGCTCATCCAAAAAAGCGACTACACCGACGGCGTGGAACAACCGTAAGGCAACAAACACGTGAGTCGGAATCAAAGTTGGGACTGGCTTTCCAGTCAGTAAGGTGAACCTCGCAAACGTCACAGCTTCCAAAACGACAGCACTCGATCCACTTCCGCCTTGCTGCCGATGATCAGAGGCGTGCGCTCGTGCAATTTCGTCGGTACCTTGTCGAGAATGCGTTTGTTGCCGTCGGTGGCCGCACCGCCCGCCTGCTCGGCGATGAAGGCCAATGGGCTCGCTTCATAGAGCAATCGCAGTTTACCGTGCGGAGCCTTTTTCGTGGGCGGATAAAGAAACACACCGCCGTGTAGAAGCGTGCGATGGAAATCCGCCACAAGCGAGCCGATGTATCGAAGTCCGTAGTCACCGGCCTCATCCGTTTTCACCCAGTCGAGATAATTCTGAATGCCCTTGGGGAACTGCATGCGATAGGCCTCATTGATGCTGTACGTCTTGCCCGACTTGGGCATGACTACATTCTCTCGCTGCAGGCGAAACGCCCCGATCGACGGATCAAGTGTGAACATGTGTACGCCGCTGCCGGCCGTATACGCCATGACCGTGCTGCTGCTGTAGATGACGTATCCGGCGGCGATTTGCCTCGCGCCGGGCTGAAGAATGTGATCGAGGCTGCGCCCGGAAGCGATGCCGTCACGACATTGCAGGATCGAGAAGATCGTTCCGATGGAGACGTTCACGTCGATGTTGCTCGATCCGTCGAGCGGATCGAACAGCACGATGTACTTCGCCTTCGCACTGGGTTCTTTCAGGATGCGTGGCTCGTCGTCTTCTTCGGAGACCATGATGCCCACGTTCTCGCGGTAGCCGAGGCACGTCGCGATCGTTTCGTTTGCCAGCGTGTCCAGTTTTTGCACGATTTCGCCTTGCACGTTGGTCATCCCGGTTTCGCCGAGAATATCATTGAGCCCGGCCCGGCGTACCTGGGCGGATATGATTCGCGTCGCCAGCGTGATGCCCGAAAGCAGCCAACTGAATTCACCGGTGGCCGTCGGGTGCTCATGCTGACACTGAATGATGTGGTCTTCGATCGTAGTGAGTTGACCTTGCATGACGAGCCTCCTCTTGGGTGACTTATGCTCGTGATCGCCGACGAAATTCCGCAAAGAGCGAACCCGTGATTTTCCCGACCGAACCGACTCCTACAGGCATGCCGTCGATTTCCACAATGCCGAGCACTTCCGTCAGCGTGCTGCACAGGAACACTTCGTCCGCCTTCCGCAAGGCGTCAACATGAATCGGCGCTTCGATTGTCGGAACGCCGATCCCTTCCGCACATTCCAGCAAAAATCCCTGCGTCACTCCATGCAGGACCGATCCATCCCGCGGCGGCAACAGCAACGATCTTTCGCACACCGCAAACACATTGGCCGACGTGCATTCGCGGATAAAACCGTCCGCGGTCAAAAAAATGGCGTCATCGAGTCCCTGGGCGACGGCATTGTTTTTCGCCAGAACATTCGGCAGCAACGTGATCGCCTTAATGTAGCAATTGGCCCAGCGATTGTCGATTGTGGTCATGACCTTAAGCCCGCGCCGGCGCACCTCTTCGGAAACCTGTGGCAGCGGCTTGAACGTCATTACCACGGTTGGAACCAAACCGTTGGCAATCACGTGCGAACGAGGTGCGATGCCGCGCGTGATTTGAATATAAACCACGGCATCAGAAAGCTCGCTTCGCCGCAGTCCTTCCCGGACAATTTCGTCGAGAGGGCGAGCGTCGAAACCGCGGATGCCGATCGCGCCGGCACTCGAGCGCAATCGTGCAAGATGTCGGTCGGATAAGAACGGCCGACCGGCATAGACGACAAGCACTTCGTAAATGCCGTCGCCGAATTGGAAGCCGCGATCCTCAATCGAAACGCGGGCCTCCGCGATCGGCAGGAAATTCCCATTCAAATAGGCCAGTTCCGCCATTCAAGTCTCAGCCGTTCATTATATCCGGCGCCGGCCGCCCCAAGGCCGCACGCACGTCCTTCAACCATTGCAAACATTGCCCGCGACGACCTTGATCGCGTAGAGAAACCATCGACTGCGTCAGGTGCTTGTCGGCAGCTTCAAACTGACGCAGATCACGGGCATAAATGATGCCCAGGAGCAGCCGCACATTCCCGGCCTCATCCGAATCGCGATAACACTCCAGAAATCGTTCGAACGCGAACGCCGCCTGTTCGAAATGCGATTGTCGATAGAGTTCACGAGCGATCTGCAGTTGTTCTCGCTCGGACATGCACTGCGTCGGCGCGAGGGCGACAAGCTTCTGATAGATATCCGCCCCTACCGCCAAATTGCCTGCTTCGAGCGCCGCCACAATCTTCACACGCAACTCTGCGACCTCGTTGACATAACGATCTTCCGCGGCGCGTTCCTCCGGATCCGCCACCGGCGTGCGAGCCACTTTGCCATAGGTGTATTGCTCCGGAGTCGGGCCTGCTCCGAACACATGAGCAAGACCGCCGCGTTGATGCCACCGCCGCCAGACGGCCAAAATATCGAACTGATCGCGCGGAAGCGCACGCACCAGGAGCATGAGCAGCGTCGCAGTGAACCCAAAGAGATACCCGGCCAGATGCGCGTTGTACGCGATGTTGTCACCCTCACCCATTCCACGTGAAATAATGTTGTCCCATAAGATGACCTTAATCACGATGATCAACATCGCGGGCAGCTCGAAGAATTGAATGAAAATGAATAACCAAACGAGCACAGTCACGTGTGACCGCGGGAACAAGGCGAGATACGCGGTGGTCACAGCAGCAATCGCGCCGGAAGCACCAATGAGAGAATTCGGGCTAAACAGTGAATTTCCCCACCCAGCGAAAACACCCCCTGCGAGATAGAACAATAGATAGGGTCCGTGACCCATCTTGCCATTCACGCTGTTCCCGAAGACCCAGAGGAAGAGCATATTGCTGAGAAGGTGCGTCCAGCTCTCATGCATGAATTGATAGGAGAAAAACTGATAAAATTGCGGGGCGACCGACTGCAAGGCGAAAATCTGATGTTTCATGCGGGCCGCGGACTCTCCCAAGGTCCGGGGGTCGAGGGCAACGAAGACCGCAATATTGACAGCAATCAAAGTCAGGTTCATCACCGGTACACGGCGAGTCGCCGACTCGGTCCGAACTGGAATAGCGATCATGGGCATGGGGTCGCCGCCGTGTCTCTCGGTGTCCGATTATGACGCTTTTGGGGCCTGACGAGCGCCACCCATCGCGGCCACATATTGCATGCGAAGCTCGTAAAGAACCCCCTCGAGAATTTTCTTTTCTTCCTCGGTCAGGTTTCCCGCGGTCTTCTTATCCAACACGCTGAGCAGATCAATGTAATGCTTGGCCGCCATTGGATTCGGAGGAAGTCGCTCCCCTGTCGGCGATTGATATCCGCCCAGTGCGACGGCGGCCTGCAAGGCGAGCAAATTGAGCAATTCCACGAAGTCCGCCGGTGGTTCGCCTTCGGGGGTCAGCTTTCTTTCCTCGACCGCGAGACGCTCCTTTTCCTTGGCGGCCTCCTGCTTCCAGTCGCTGTCGATGTGAATCTTGCTGGGTGATTCGTCGCTCATTTGCAAACCTCCATCCACTACTTCCAACAATCAGTTGCGGTCACCATTTCCGGGCCGCGAGTATACACCTACTGCGACCGCACTTTCCCCATCTCGCCGCGAACGATCCGTAGTGAAGTTTTCAAAACCGCGGCCTCAATTCCAAAGCCGCGACCATCAGAGGGAGCGGCTGGTCTTTACTATACCCTGAATTCAGCTTCGGCGGGAAGTGCATCGAGAAGCCGCTGAAGTTTCTCACGGTCATGCAGCGCAAAGAAGAATTCGCGATTCCGGGCTAATTGGTCGCAAGCCAGGCCCCTTTCAATTCGTTGAATCTCACTTGAGGCGGCCTCTCGCTGCTCCTTGTTCAGGTCAGCGAGCCGTTCCACGACCTCACGAATTCGGCGAAACGCCTCGCGCCTCGCCATGTGATTTTTGCGATCCATGGACGCTAGCATGACCGAATCACAAAGGGCCTCCGAGCGTTGGGCATCGAGTCGAAGCACTTGAGGATCGTGATTCCGGACTAGCGATCGGCCCGAATTCCAGCGGGCATCCCTGACCTTCCGGCGTGCCGCCGCAAGATCGCTTTGTGTGGAGCCGGATTCAGGCAGATCAAGCCGCAACGTTGCCGAAACGCAGGCCATCTCCGGCGGGAGGAGTTCAAAATAGTTCTCGATGATGCGGTCGGTGATACGATCATATTTCGCCCCGCCGATTCCATGAATGAAAAGGTCCGCAAGAAAAAGCCGCGCGAAGATGGTCAGCGTAAGGGCCCTTGGCCGAATCCGCCACGGAGTCCAGGAAGAAACTGTCTCCGCGACACTCGACAACGATTGAAGTTCTTTCCTGCCGACGCGGGCGATGACGTTTTTTCCAGCGAGGATCGTGATCGAGTCGCTGTCGGATTTGATATACACGCGATGCCGCTGGTCCGCATTGCGATAGGCCCACGCCGCCACCTCGACTGCATCGCCAGTCACCGCCAGATCAGCGATTGGCCTCTGCTCGCCGCGCACACGAAACTCACGTCGATACCAGCGCAGCGCCTCGTTGTATGCGGCCGCAAACCGGTCCGCGTTGATCAACATCTCCGCGAGCAGTGGTTGCCAGGGCAGTGCATGGCAGAATGCATCTTCAATCGCGACTCCCAGACTTCGTTCGCAGGCCTCCCGCGATCCCACGATTTGTTCAGCCCAGCATGTTGCATTCGTCCGCTCTCGCAGTGCTGTGCAAAACGTCGGAATCAAGGATCGACCAAATCGTGGGCCCATCGCTTTCAGGGCGACGCTTTCAAATTGCCCGATGGAGGATGGTGCGACTGGATCGATCAGCTCATACGCCTGGCCAGACGAGGCGGCGGCCAACGCAATCGAACGCACTTCGACTTCTGAATCACGGACCGCAGGAACCTGCAACGCCAATGATCGCGGCACATCGTGATCGACGACGAGATTGATGGCCCTTCCGCCGACCGCATTCGCCAGTCTCTTGGCCACAACATGCTTCGCCCACACCCCCGCATGAATGAACTCGGGCTGATGCCCAAGTACAATCGAAGGAGCCTCGTCCGACCCTGCGACCGCGATCCGAGTCAGTCGTCGCACTTCCGCAATGGATGAATCGAGCAACGAATGATTGGCAGCACGCAGCAACTTCGAATTGGCTTCAACTGCGGCCGTACATGCGCGCGGCTCCGGCAATACGAGCACTTCGCCATCGCCGGCCGGCGCAGCTACTTGCGAAAAATCGAGCATGCGGGGAAATAACAGGTTTGCAGAGTTTGCGGGCGATCGGGCAAAACGCCGCGGCCCAGTTCACTTTCGAGCACGGCCAGATAGTGAGCGAGTCGAATTTGCGGGTCATCGAGTTGGCCGCCAAAATGCCGATTCGGATCATTATAGATCAATGGCACATCGAGTTCGCGAATGCGAAGCTCGGCTCGCGCGGCCTGAACCCAAAACTGCATGGGCATCGCGTATCCGGGCACAGTGATGCTGATATGATCGAGTGCCGCCACGCGATAGGCCTTGAATCCGCAGAAGGCGTCCGTCAACGGCAACCCGAGTCGCCCATTGAGCATCGCGGTGATTGTGCGATTGATCTCCACGCGATCGCGGGGTGCTGACTGGGCATCCTCAAACCCATCTGGATATCGAGTGCCGCTGATGATGTCCGCATCGTCCTTCGCGGCGGCACGAAGAAATCGCGGAATGTGTGCCGGCTCATGCTGCCCGTCGCAGTCCATGGTGATGAGCCAGTCGAACTCATTCCGCCGGGCGTAACAAAACGCATCGGAAATGCTTTTCCCGTAACCGCGATTTTCGGGATGGGTGATGACATGGACATTTCTCGCTTCCGCCAGAAGTTCCGGCGTCCGATCCGTGGAGCCGTCATCGATGAATAAGACCGGCATTCCGCATCGCCGGACGCGGTGCAATACCGCCGCAAGATGGCGTTCTTCGTTGAAAACCGGGATGGCAAGGAGGGATTTCATAAAAGTCTCCGGCGTCGGCCTGCCGATCGTGGACACAGGGCGTTTCGTTGCTTATCGTAGCCCCGGCTTGCAAGGTGGGTCAACCATGTGGGAAAAACAGCGCAAATGCCGGTCTCTCCAAAGCAGCGCGGGGGCGCCTGGAATTCGACGCCGTCATGCTGAGCGCAGCGAAGCATCTCCCGGTCTAACAACGCATTGCCTGCCGAAGATTCTTCGCTTCGCTCAGAATGACGGCAAGTCCGTGCCGCTACTCATCATGATTTTCATGGCCCAAGCCGCCGGCTGTGCGCCGGTGCAGAAATTCGAAGCTAAGCGCGAGGTCCGTCATGGCAACGCCCTGCTCGCCAAGGATGACCTCGAATCGGCCCTTGCCGCATTTCAGGAGGCCGCCCGCCTCGACCCCAAACTCGCCGTTCCCCATTCCAAGATGGGCACCATCTATCGCCGCAAGGGCGAGTACGACCAGGCCATCCACAGCTACACAGAGGCCGTTCGTCGCGATCCGTATTCATTCGACGACACGCTCAATCTCGGCCAGCTATATCAATTCATGAATCGTCTTCGCGAGGCGATCCAGGCGTATCTGCACGCCGTCGAACTTCGACCGCGCAATGCGGATGCTCAGCTCAATCTCGGCATCTGCTATCAGCAGGCGGGCGATTATTCTCAAGCGGCCGAGCGATTCGAGAAGGCCATCGAAGTCAATCACGACCTTCCCAACGCCTATGTGAATCTCGGCGTCGCGCTCGATGCACAAGGAAAGTACTACGAAGCGATCCGTGCGTACAAAGATGCGCTCGAACGCGACAATCGCCAGCCGCAGGTGCTCGTGAATCTCTCGAACACCTATTTAAATCAGAAACGCTACAAGATGGCCCGCCAGGCCCTCATCGAAGCGATTCAAATGGATTCCGGCTTCGCGCCCGCACATGAGGCGCTAGGTTTCTGCTTGTTCAAGATGCGCGACTATGGTGCCGCGGAGTCGGCCTATCGGTTAGCGCTTTCATGCGACAGTCGTCTTCCGCGCTCACAAGCTGGTCTCGGCTCGATCCACATGGTCCGGTTTCTGGAGAACAAAGACGCCGTCGAAGAGCGCGACCAGGCGCTGGAGCATTGGCATCTTTCGCTGGAATTGAACCCCGATCAACCCCGTTTACGAGAGCTGCTTGCCCAATACGCGCCCCCACAGGATGAGCGCACCGACTTCACCATCGAAGACCGCGTGGCAAGACCACGGTAGTCGAGCAAGGCGCAGCTGTAACGCGTGATCCGAACCCTAAGCGCCAGCGCGGGCGGTGCTTTTCCCCAACAAATTGGACAGGAATAGCCCGGCATCCAACAAACTTTCTCATTGTCGTCCGTGTGCCCGCATTTGCGACTGGTCGGATGATCAAGGACCAATCTTGCAACCAGCCAAGGGTGTGTGCGAGCAGGTGTTGTTATTCTCGCAAACGTCGGTCGTGCAAACATTGGCATCGTTGCAATCGGCATCGTTCAGGCATTCCACGCACGTGCCGCCGAAGCATAAATCGTGGCCAGTGAAGTGATTCTGCGCAATCTCAAAGTCGGCCAGATCAACATCGCGGTCGTCATCCAAATCAAGAAACCGCCAACGATCGAGTGACGCTTCCACGCCCGGCCCATTTATTATGGCGCTGAAATTCCGATGATCCTCCAAATCGACCACCCCGTCGCCGTTGAAATCGCCAGGACGAAGACGAATGGCGAGGTTCCGACTACTCCCTGCAGAAATCGCAAGGAAGCCAGTGTTTGGCGTGGGAACTTCAAGATCCCCGTTATAGGCGGGCCAGCTTACGATTGATCCGTCGCTCTTTAGTCCAAGACTGTGTCCATAGCCCGCCGCGATCGCTATGAAATCACTGTTAGGTTTGGGAACGTTTGTCTGGCCATAGTCGTTGGCACCCCATGCTTCGATTGCCCCATCATCCTTTAGACCCAGACAATGATTTCCGCCGCACGCCACCGCTATGAAACCGGCATTAGGTTCTGGAACTAGGGTTTGGTTATACTTATCACTCCCCCATGCGACTATGGATCCATCTGCCTTGAGGCCGGCACTCACGTACCAACCAGCGGCTACGGCAATAAAATCACTGTTAGGCAGAGGAACGTCAGTTTGGCCCGCTTCATCATTTCCCCAAGCCACGACGGAACCGTCGAATTTTAGGCCGAGACTGTGATAGTTGCCGGCCGCAACGGTTACGAACTCTGTGTTAGCCAAAGGCACGTTGCACTGGCCGTCATCGTAATTAGGCGGTGCGCCGTCACAGCCCCATCCGGCTATGGATCCGTCGGTCCTCAGGCCGAGAGCGTGGTACTCTCCGGCAGAGACGCCCACAAATGATGCATTGGGCGGCGGCACTATCGCATCAATACCGAGTCCCCATTGAATGATGGAGCCATTACTTTTTAGCCCCAAGCTTGGATAGTCTCCTGCAGACACCGCGATGAAGTCGCGGTTGGGATTGGGGCCGTTTGTTTGTCCCGCAAAATCTGCACCCCATACCACTATCGATCCGTCAGATTTTAAACCAAGACTGTGATATCCGCCTGCGGAAACGGCAACAAAATTGCTGTTGGGTTCAGGAACGTTTGTTTGTCCTACCTCGTTGTCTCCCCATGCAACTATCGATCCATCGGTCTTTAGTCCTAGGCTATGGAACCATCCAGCGGCTACCGCGATGAACCCTGTATTTGGCGAAGGCACATCCGTTTGGCCAATTGAATTATCACCCCATCCGAACACCGATCCGTCGGATTTGAGCCCGATGTTGTGATAAAGCCCCGCAGCGATTGCGATGAAGTCTGCATTTTGGTTTGGCAGATTGCATTGACCATAGTCATAATATGGATCGAATTCGGGACACCAAACTTCAACAGATCCATCGGTTCTAAGTCCCATCGATTGGAATTCGCTTGCTGCGACCGATACAAAGTCATTACCGGAAAACGGTGAGAATGTCTGACCGGAAGAATACCATACCACTACCGATGCATCTGCCTTCAAACCGAGACCGGGACTGGCGATGGCGACAAAATCAGCGTTTGGCGAAGGAAGATTTCCATCACCTCCGAACGAATCGAATCCCCATGCGACGACTGAGCCGTCAGATTTCAAGGCCAGGCTGTTTGAGTGGCTTGCAGATATTGCAATGAAATTCTTATCCTGATTCTCTGTTTGACTCCGGCTATTAAGTACGGTAGTTGTTAGGTTTTACGCGATTCGAGGAAGGAGACGCGAAATGCCTGACAACCGGAACAAGCGGCCCATGCCGGCGGTGATGGATGTGGCCACGTTTCATG
>JACQFE010000002.1 GCA_016200265.1 Planctomycetota bacterium
CATGAAACGTGGCCACATCCATCACCGCCGGCATGGGCCGCTTGTTCCGGTTGTCAGGCATTTCGCGTCTCCTTCCTCGAATCGCGTAAAACCTAACAACTACCGTACTTAATAGCCGGAGTCAAACAGAGAATCAGGAAGGAAAAATCAGTTGAGCGACAATCAATTTACATGGCGTGCGGTCACACGTCAAACCTCCTGCTTGATCTGTGGCAAGCCCGATTGGTGTGGGCACTGCGATAGTGCATCCTACTTCGGCAAGCAGAGTCGGCCACCATTTTGCGAACTCTACAATTGCAATATCGTCGATTCTTTCCCGCCGCGCTGTCCGCTAAAAACTCCAAAACCGCACGAGACTCTATCTGCTCTCTACAACGCGGCATGGGCCGAATTGTCCCGTGCAGACCGCGCCCACTCAGACGGGAGTGCACTGGACCTGCTCGCAGACGTGCAAATCTGCATGAACTGCGAGGCCCGCCGGTCGAGGCGCGTGCGTTGCCTGCGTCGAGAAATGGGGTATGAATCGTGACCCTGCAAGACGAAATCGCGGCGGCGTTCGGAAATCGGGCCGAAAACCCTACAACCGGCGACAGGCGCGCCGAGCGCCCCGGCGCATCAACGTCGGGTGCAAATTCGATTTGCGCAGCTATAGACATAGAGGCTGCGCGAATCGAATCGCTCGCCAAGCTGCGGCCTGTCCCGATCACCGAGCTGGGCGACGGCGAGCCGGTTTCGTGGGCGTGGTACGGTTACTTGGCACGGGAACACGTCACTTTACTGATCGGGCTTTGGAAGGCCGGAAAAACAACTTTGATTGCGCACTTGCTGCGAGTATTTGGGGACGGCGGAGAGTTGGCTGGGCGCGTTGAACCAACTCGCGTGTTGATCATCAGTGAAGAATCACCGGGATTGTGGCGGAAACGGCGTGACGAAATCGGACTTGGCCCCCATGTTCACGTCCTTTGCCGGCCATTCATCCAGCGACCGCGTGGAAGCGAGTGGGTGACGTTCATCGCACTGGTCGCGCAATGGGTGCGTGATAATGATTATGGGGTAGTCATATTCGATACGTTGACGAGTCTTTGGCCAGTGTCCGACGAAAATGATGCGGCAAAAGTACTCTCTGCCTTGATACCGCTTCACGAAATTACCGCTACCGGAGCCGCGGTGTTGTTGTCGCATCATCCGCGTAAAGGCGACGCAAGCGAGGGACAGGCGGCGCGGGGTTCAGGGGCATTGCCGGGATTTGTGGACATCATTCTCGAATTACGGCGTCTTGATGCTACGCGGCGCGATGACCATCGGCGCACACTTACTGCCTACTCGAGGTTTGATGAAACGCCGTCAGAAACGGTCATTGAATTGACGGACGTCGGATACCGCACCGTTGGCTCAAAGGCCGACGCCAAGCAATGCGATCGACTCGAGGCCATTGCCGAGCTGTTGCCGAGCGATCCACCGGGCATGGTTGCTGACGACGTGCTGTCGGCATGGCCGGACGGCGGATTGCCCAAGCCAGGCAAGCGCACCGTCCAGCTCGACTTGAAGCTCGGCGCGGAAAACGGCCGGTGGAGCTGCGCCGGTTCGGGAACCAAGGGCGACCCGATTCGATATTGGCTGCCAAATTCGATTCGCGCAGACACAACCTCTTAGGCTGCGTGAATGGCATTTTGACAGGGCTGAATTGAGCAACACTGTCAGAATGCAAGGCATGGCGTTGTTTCGCCGTGCGTGGCTGAGAATGCTGTGATTCGCGGCAGAACGACGATCGGATTTGACGGGAAGACTCGCTCCGAGATGTTCGGAATAGGCTTGGCGAGTGTCCAAGCCAAAGGGAAGGGACGATGAGACTCTACCGTCGAGGAAAAATTTACCATGTGGCTTTGATCGCTCCGAACGGCGAGCGAATACGCAAATCCCTGAAATGCTCCGACCGGGCGGCTGCCGAAATCTTGGTCGGCGAACTCCAGCGGAGACTGGCAAGGGATCATGCCGGACTAACAGATCCGTTCGAAGCGCATCGTAAGCATCTGTTGGAGGAGCAACTCAATGAATGGAAAGCATCCCTTGTAGCGAAAGGCGCGACTGAGCGGCATGCACGTGATTCTGCAATGCGTGTGCGCACTGTGCTTTCAGAGTGCAAGTTTTCCCGTTGGCCGGATATCCGAGCTTCGGCCGTTCAAACTTGGCTCGGCGAGAGGCGCGCGGGCAACCTTAGTCCCCAAACCTGCAACTATTATTTGCAGGCTTTCAAGGGATTTTGCCGGTGGGCCGTTCGCGATCGTCGTATTGCCGAGAGTCCAGTCGCCCACTTATTCGGGTTCAACACTCAGGTCGACAAGAAGCATGCTCGTAGAGCATTCAGTATCGAAGAAATGCGACAGTTGCTCGCCACGACTGCAAATGCCGCGATTCGGTACAAGATGAGTGGTCCAGACCGAACGATGTTGTACAGGCTCGCCGCATATACCGGCCTTCGGGCGGGTGAACTCAGGAGCTTGCGGGTCAAGTCGTTGAATTTCAACCACGATCCGGCAACGATTACTCTTCTCGCGGCCTATTCCAAGCGACGGAGAGAAGATATTGCTCGCCTTCGTCCCGATATTGCCAAGCTTCTTCGGAAACTTGTTGAAGGGCGGAGTCGAGAAGAACTCCTCTTTCGCCTTCCGCATCCGTGCACAATCGTCAAAATGTTGCGGGCTGACTTGCGGTTGGCTCGGGCTCGCTGGATTCGTGGGGTTACAGGCCGAGCCGAGCGCCGAACGAGAATGCAAGAACAATTTCTGAATTATCGCGACGATTTAGGGAAATATCTTGACTTCCACGCTTTCCGTCATACGTTCATAACGAGCATGGCACAGAGCGGCGTGCATCCGAAGGTAGCACAGACTTTGGCAAGACATTCGACGATTACGCTTACGATGGACCGTTATTCGCACACTCTAGTGGGGCAGGAAGTGGACGCGTTAGCGATGCTGCCAGATATCGAAGTGGAACAGCTTCAAGAAGCTGCCGCAGCAGCGACAGGTACATTCGGCCCAAGCCCGAAGTTTGTGTCAAATGTGTGCCAAAAACCCGTCCGGACAAGGGGTAAGACGTCCGCACTTAGCCGCTCAGTCGGTAAGCATTCGCCAATCGGCGAAACCCTTTCTACAAAGGGAAAAACAGCATTTCCATCGCCGAAAACTGCACTGGGCAGAGCCGGAGTTGAACCGGCGACACACGGATTTTCAGTCCGTTGCTCTACCAACTGAGCTACCTGCCCGTTCTCACGAGGCGATTGAACTTTTTGGGCGGTCCCTTGGAGAATCGCTGATTCGTACAAACGATTTTGGAACAACTCCGGCAGCTCAAAAGCCTATCGCGTGTCGTAATCTAACTGCCTTTTACGCAAAGGCAACTTGATCCGATCTGCATGTCTGCTCCGGTCCACGTGGCCTTGAAACGCTTTTCGGCCTCTTCCGCTTCCGCCGTCGCTCCACGTGCTTTCAAACACTTCGCCAATCCAAAAAGCGACCAGCCATTCTCAGGCCAATGCTTGAGGTCTTCACGATAAACTTTTTCCGCCTCCTCGTATCGGCCGGTATCCACCAGAATCGCGCCCAACGTGTGCCGGACTGGTTGAATCCATTCCGGCGGCTCCATGTAGCGCAGTTTATCTTCCAATTCAACGGCGGTGCGAAGTTCGGCGACAGCCTCATCGATGTTCTTCATTCGATAGGCGATTTCACCGGCCATGTAATGATCGGCGACGGCAAGCACGTCATTCGCATTGTTAATCATGTACTTCGCGTCTTTGGGTAGTTTGGCGAGTGATTCCTTAAACGCGGCACGCTCGCGATGGGCTTCAGCCGTCATGCCCCTCGCGGCGTAAGCGACTCCGCGAACCTCGTGCCATCGCACCGTCGTGATTGGAAGATACGAGGGCGGTTGCGGTTGCTTCAAGATTTCATCCCATTTTCCAAATCGCTTGAGGGCGTCATATTCCACGCCCAGCGCGCCATCGACCATCGCCGCGTTCTTTTCGGCGTAATCCGGCGGGACGCTGCTGACCACATCATGAGCAGCTTGGATCGCCACCGCACTGCGACCTTCCATCATGGCCGCAAAGGAGAGCATCTGCTGATTGTGCGTCATGTAGATGCGATAAAAGCCCTGTTCCGGCGAGAGCTTTCTGTACGCAGTATCGATCTGAATGGCTTCCTCATTTTGCTTTGATGCGAGGCCCCATCGCCCTGTCAATACGTCAATGTGAGAAGGCATGTGAACGAGATGGCCCGAGGCCGGCACCGCATGACGCAGACGATCCGCCGCGGGCACCGCACGTTCCGGGTGCAGTGAGGCTTCGAGTGCGTGGATGTACAAATGATTCATCCCCGGATGGCTCAAATCCATTTGGGCGACTTCGTCCAGCACCGCGATGATCTCACCGGTGCCAGGTTGTGGCATTCCATCCTTGGTCCAAAGGTCCCACGGACGCAAATCCATCATCGATTCGGCGTAGAGCACGCCGACGTCCGAGTCTTCCCGATTCCCGTGCCACACCATTCGCATGGCGTCCGCGTACGCCTGATCGAGTGGCTTGCGATCTTCGGGCGGCGGATTTGCGTATCGTTTCGACAACGCGTCGATCAGTTGGCTTTCAATCGAGCCGGCTTTCGCTTGCAACGCTATCGCCTTTTGCAGCGCATCCCAGGCGGCCTTGGAGCTTTCGGCTGACATCGCGGGATTGTTGATGTGCGGACCGTTGCACAAGGCGATGCCCCACCACGCCATCGCGCAATTCGGATCGGCTCCCACCGCGGCCTTGAACGAACGAATGGCCTCATCGTGATTAAACGCGAACGTCCAGATCAGACCCTGATCAAAATATTTCTGTGCGATTGGCGAAGAGGTTTTCACCTCGCGATGATGATCACCCATTCCTTTGAAAAGCTGGGGCTTGGATTTTTCATCGACCTCGGCTCGGGTGAAATCATGCGGAACGCCCAAGACAAATGCCAAGCCGATCATTGCGACGGCGAAGACCGATGTGGTTTTCGTGCGAACTTTCTTGTCCATGTGAATGTCTCCCTTCAAACAAATGACCGGGAATATTTACTCGAAAAGCGTCTGCCGGGCAATGAGGCAACATGCGTCACTCGTGGATGTTGTCCCGGAGGAACGCCATCATGGCGTCGCCGTATTGAGGCCCGTAAGAGAAACCGGCTCCGTTGTGATCACCGGGTGTGATGATGAATAGCTTCGGCGGTGCAGCAGCGTCAAACAATTGTCGCGCGAGCCTGATCGGCACGAGGCGATCTTCGGAACTGTGAAGAATGAGCTTGGGGCATTTTACCCGCGGAATCCTCGACACAGAATCGAATCGATCGATCAAAAACCAACTCACCGGCACGAGTGGGTAATGCACATGGCCCACATCGGCGAGGTGATTGAACGTGCATTCAACAACAAGCGCGGCCGGATTTTTCCGGGCGGCCAGGTCAATCGCCACCGCGCCGCCCAATGATTCGCCGAACAAGACAATCCGATTCAGTGAGATTTGCTTTGTCTCCGTGAGGTATTTCCATGCCGCATCTGCGTCGCGATAAAGGCCCGTTTCGGTCGGCGTGCCTTCACTCTTGCCATAGCCGCGATAATCGACAATCAATGTGCTGATGCCGCGCTGACGCAAATCCATCAACTTGTCAATGCGATGCGAGATATTTCCAGCGTTGCCGTGAAAGAAAATGAATATGGGGTTGGCGAGATCATCCGCCCCGCCTCCCCCCTTTCCAAGGGGGGACGAAGGGGGGTTACTCTTGAACGTCGTGTCATTATCGGTGGTGGGCTTTGGTGTTGCCGACGGCACCCACCATGCGGAAATGCGAATGCCATCTTCAGTGATCAATTGCACGTCTTCGTATGCAATGCCGAATTCGCGGGGTGTGGCATCATACGGTTTGTGAGGAAAATAGATCAAACTTCTTTGAAACGCGGCGATTCCCAAGCACGTCGCAATGTATGTGCAGATCGCGATGACGCCAAGCCGCAGAAGTTGCCGCTTCGCGCCGCCGGGAGTAGTCAGCCGAAACTTCACGGTCAATCGCCGTTCGCTTCGGTGCGAGTTTCGAGCCTGCGAATGGCCGTCACGAGTTCGCCGCCGGTCACAGGCTGATGTTCGGTGCTGTAGGGCAAAATCTCGGCGTCAATGCAGGCCTTCAGGGCGTAGCGGCGGTCACCGACGCCGGTTGCATCGGCCATGACATTCGTCACTCCGCGAGGCAACTTAGCGACGTGCAGGAGCATGAACGCCAGCGTGCCTTTGTTCAAAGTGTCATCGGGTGACATTTTCCAGGCATCGCGGACGGCCCCGCGTCGGCGAAGTTCATTCCATTGCTCGTCAAATGACGGCCATTGCTTTGTTTCGCCCACGAGCAAGAGCGTCGCCCGCGCCGCTTCACTGACCGTTACTGTCGGTACCGTGGAGAGATAGTGAATAAAGGTGACATCGTTCATCGTCGCGGGATCGGCGGGAGGAGTGAAGGAGCGGTGAGGCAGCGAGCAGCCCGCGATCATTGCAATCGTTGGCAACACGAAAGCCACGAATTGTCGATTGAAGATTGTCGATTGTCGATTGAAAGTCAAAGACCCAACGAGTCGTCCATCCGGCAATTTCGATTGTCGGTTGGAGTTCTTCGAATCTCGATTGGAAATGCTCTGGCTGACGCGATGCCTTGAACACCGAGGCGCTCTCATTCGACAATCGACAATCGACAATCGGCAATCCATTCAGAAGCTCCACACCATGCCCACGAGCACGAAGGTCCGCGTGGTACGGTCGTCGAACGCGGCGCCGGGAAAGAACACGCCGAGTCGAGTGGTCCAGGCCAAGTCGTGCGTCACACGCCAGTTCGCGAATCCGTCCATTTCCCAACCCAGATAGCCCGATTGCACGTCGGAGGTCGGATCAGAGACGGCCCCATCGTGATGGTTCTTCCAAAACAGATACCAATCCGTTCCGAGTTCGAGGCGCTCGAATTGCGGGCTTTTCGGCCAGGGAAAAAATGACGCACCGGTCCGCCACATGTGCAGGTTGCTGTATCGCGGGGCGAATGCCACGCCGGTATCGTGAAATCCGAAGCCGATGAAGCTGGTGTCAACGCCGTCGTTGAAGTTGCGGGCAAGAGTGTTTGTCGGGCTGCCGAGCCGTTCAGGATCGCCGCTGCCGTACAAGTATTCGACTGACGCCCGCGGCTTATGCGGGCCTTCGAACAAGTATTCGAGCTGGGCGCGATACGCCCACGCGCGAAGTGAGTCGCCCTGGAGTTCGCCCTGATGGTGGCCGTTGCCGCCTTCGTACAAGCCTTCCGTTTCATAATGCAGGTTCTTGACCAGCTCACCCGTCGAGCCGATGCCGAAATATCGCGAATCGTAGCCGTAACTTTGGAAAGGCTGCCAGATTCGCTGAGCGTTTTCATCTTCCTGCCACAGGGCGTAGGCGAACGGTTCGTGATGCTCGAAGCCGCGATACTTGAGCTGCATGCCATAGAAATCGCGGTGCGTGCGGGCGGCCGTGCTCGAAAGATCGAAATCCTGCATGCTGCCGACCGTTTTGCCGGCCAGCGTCGTCAACTCAAATTTATTATAGGTGCCAACAAGCGACACATGGTCGAGCGGGGCTGCGAATGCGAAACCCGTGCCGAAATACACGAGATCGCGCCCGGCGGTGAACACGAGATCGGAGTCGATCTGTCGGCCTTGCCAGGCTTGCAGCGCTTTGGCGAGATCGAAGCGATAGTAGCCGCGTTCAAGGTTCGGGCCTTCAATGTCGTCTTCGTTCCCGTCGTATGAGTTGCCGTGATTGAAATCGACGAAGCTGAGCCGGCCACGAGCGTAGAACTCCTGGGCGCCATGATCGAGCGTGAGCCGACCCCAGAGGCGAAGGTCGTTTCGACGCAGCGTCCGCGAGCTGTTGATCCCGTCATCGAACATGAAGACGTTTAATGAATACCAGCCGCCCCAGTCGAACGCGGCCCGACCGGCCGCGGCCATTTGAGAATCAAACTCGCGACGGGTTTGCTCCTGAGCCGCTCGCTGCTGATTGATGAATGAGTCCGGACCCTTGGTTTCCTGGGCGAATGATAAGTTGCCGCTCGCGCATACGGCCAGCGCAGCGAATGTGGGGAGGTGGATCAAGCTCGGTACGCGCCAACCGAACACGGGCGGGATTGTAGATTGTAGATTGTCGATTGTCGATTGCGACGCAGATTGCCAATTTCCAGTTTCCGATTGCCAATTGTCGAAATGGGGAGAGCGGGGACGCAACGGGTCGTGAGGAACACGGTAGAATGAATAGTTGGAATTCAGACATTGAATGCAGGTGTATGAGTGGTTACTCGATTCTCCCGACTTTGTAGCCAAATGCGGCTCGTGTGCAAGGAAATTTTTGCGCCATCCGCAAGTAAATCGTGGATTCGCTGGCCGAAGCGAATCGCGATTTGTTGCTCGACACTGCTCTTCTTGCTCGCTCTTGGCATCTGGGCGATCAGTTGGGGCTACATTCATTTTGAGTCATCCTACGAAAGTAAGAAGGCTCTAACGCATATTATTGTTAGCCAGTTTGGTACCTCCGGGCTTTCTCTAATGCATGCGAAATCCTCCGGTGAATCAGCGGAGTTCCTTGGCGCTATTCGAGGAGTGGCAAGTGTTACCTTTCTGTCCCGAGTACCGAAGGGAGGTTGTTGGCCCCCGATCTCGGTCGGGCAATGGCCCATTCAGATTTCAAGGCGCTGTGGCCCGAGTGAAATTCATTGCGGGGTCGGCATCTCGGAAGAATTTGGCAAACTATTGGCAACGACTGACGAGTTAGAGTACCAAATTACCTCCCCATGCTGGGTTTCGGTCTTGCTATTCGGTGCTTGGCCGACCGTCGCTTTTGTTCGCGGGCCGTGGCGGAGAGCGAAGAGACGGGCGATGGGACTGTGCAGTCGCTGTGGATACAATCTAACCGGTCTTACGGAATCCCGCTGCCCGGAATGTGGATTGGAATTCGCGCGGGAAAGCAGGGTGTCCTCGTAATTGACATGAATTCAAATACAAACAAAGTAATCGCATTGACCTCTTGTATGCTTTTTGCACTGAGCAGCATGCCGGCAGTCGCCGCCGACCTGCCCACCAAGAAGTTTCATATCGCGGAGGGATATTGCAAGCGCGGGGATTTCAGGCAAGCGTTGGAATCGCTTCAAGAGTGCTTCGAGAAGGGGTTTCCGGTTCCGTCGGACGTATTTCGGTTTCCGGATTTTCAGTCGCTCATCAGGAACGACGACGCCCGCAAAAAGTTAAACGACCTCCTTCGCCAGCACGCGCGGGAAAACAGTGTCAGGCTGGTGACAACGGATGAACCCGGCGAGCCGTTGATCGTCACGATTATGGTGCGCAATCGCGAGGGAAAACCCGTGCCGGGCGCGAAGGTCTACGTCTTTCATGCCGACGCCTCTGGGCAATACACGCCCACGTTACCAATGAATGAACAGAATCCGCGTTTGTTTGCGTATCTGAAGACCGGAGCGGATGGAAAAATCGAGTTTCGCACGGTTCGTCCGGGGCAATACCCGGAGCGGAACGACGTTTCCGGCGACGACAAATTCGTGCCGCGGCACATTCATTTCGCAGTGACCGCACTCGGCTTCGCGGAATACAAGGGCCAGATGATCTTCGACGACGATGAGCGCGTGACGGGTCATTGGCGCGAATGGGCCAAGAAGCTGAACTATCCAATCGCCCACGTTACGCACGATGACAGCAACCGCCGTCTGGCGGATTGCGAATTTATTCTCGAACGCAAGTAGCCGCCAACACTACGATCGGCGCGAACTTCGCAACCATCGCAGCGAGCTTAATCCGCAGAAGATCATGAAGATGGTCGCAACGCCGGACGCTCCACACGCCCGTGGCGGGAAGTTGAGATTCCATGTGCCGGAAACGGGACCGGGTTCGCCGGGCGGCGGTTCCTCGCAGGCGTCGCCCACTCCATTGCCGTTCGCATCGGCCTGGTCCGCATTGGCGACCGTTGGGCAATTATCGCAAGCATCCCCAACGCCGTCGCCGTCCGTATCGAGCTGGTCGAAGTTTGCGATGTTCGCGCAGTTGTCGCAGGCGTCACCTACGCCATCGCCGTCCGCGTCACTTTGGTTCGCGTTCGCGACAGCCGAGCAGTTGTCACACTTATTGCCGATGCCGTCGCCATCGCTGTCGGCCTGATCAGCGTTCGCGGCATTGACGCAGTTGTCACACACGTCGCCGACGCCATCGCCGTCCGCATCGGCCTGATCCGCGTTGGCGACTGCGGGACAGTTGTCGCAGGCATCGCCGATCCTGTCGCTGTCGGAGTCCTTTTGATCGTTGTTGACAACGTCCACGCAATTGTCGTTCTCATCGCAGATGCCGTCGTTGTCGGCATCGTCGCATCCGCGGGGACAGCCGGTGTCAGGTCGGCCGACTTCGTTCGGACACTGGTCGACGCAATCCGGCACACCGTCGCCATCGGTGTCCGTTTCCAATGCTCCGCAGCCGCAGAATCCCGGTACCGACTTCAGAGGGTCAGTCGGGCAGCCGTCCACCGCATTCACCACACCGTCGCCGTCCATATCGTCGTCGCAAAGATCGCCCGCACCGTCACCGTCGATGTCCGACTGGTTCGCATTGGCGATCATTGGGCAATTGTCATTGCCGTTGGCAACACCGTCACCGTCGATATCCCCGTCGCACGGATCGCCCAAGCCATCGCCGTCGATGTCTCCCTGGCCGGGATTGGGAACCAGCGGACAGTTATCATTCACGTCGAGTACGCCGTCGTTGTCATCATCATCGTCGCAGGGATCTCCTAACGCGTCGTTATCATTGTTGGCCTGATCCGCGTTGGCGACAAACGGGCAGTTGTCGGTGGCATCGGGCACACCGTCGCCATCGGTGTCCAACAGGCATTGCACGCCGTCGCCGATGTAATTCGCGTTGCACGCGCAAGTGAATCTGCCCGGCGTGTTCGTACACGTTGCGTTGGCGTCGCAGTTGTCCGTGCCGGCCGTGCATTCGTCGATATCAGTCGCACAGTTCGTTCCTGTGTATCCAGTATTGGCGCAATTGCAGCTATAACTCCCCGGACTATTGGTGCAGATGCCGCCGTGCTGGCAGGGATTGTTCAAACATTCATTGACGTCCGTCCCGCAGTCGGCGGCGGACCAGCCGAGAACGCAGGTGCAGGAATCATCAGGGATGCATATTCCATGCCCTGAACAGCTTGTGTTGGCGTCGCAAACGAATTCGAATGCTCCCGCGTCGCACGCTCCCCCATGCGGGCGCGCGATGCCGCGCTGATCGGTCGTCACGGCGCAACTACCCGCAGGAATAAGGTTGATGGCGATGCTGCCTTGCAAGAGGGCGTGCATTTGCGTCGGTCCACCATTGTCGGCCAGTGGCCCCAGATTGGGATCGCCGGAGATGCTTCCCGATCCTGGGGTAATACATGAGCCGTCTTCGATGATGTTGCCTCCGCCGTCGGTAAACATTCCTACTTGGCTGCAATCCCCTCCCGCAACGCTATTGGCCACGATGCTGTTCTTCAGCGTGAGCGTGCCGCCGCTGTTGTGGATCCCGCCGCCGGACGCCGCTGTGTTCCCGCTGACCGTGCAGTTGGTCAGCGTCAGCGTGCCGCCGTTGTTGAAGATCGCGCCACCGCGGCTATTGGCGCTGTTGGCCGAATTTCCGCTGACCGTGCTGTTGATCAGCGTCAGCGTGCCGGTGGTACTGTTGAAGATCGCGCCGCCGTAGCTATAGGCGCCGCCGCTGGCCGAATTTCCGCTGACCGTGCTGTTGATCAGCGTCAGCGTGCCGGTGGTGTCGTTGAAGATCCCGCCGCCATAGCCAGCGAGGGCGCCGGACACCGTGTTCCCGCTGAGGGTGCAGTTGGCCAGCGTCAGCGTACTGGCGTTATAGATCGCGCCGCCGGTAGAAAGGGTGTAATTGCCCCCGGTGATCGTGAGTCCGTTCAAGGTCACGGTTCCATGCGCAATAAAGAACACCTGGACTTGGTTGTTGCCGCTGACGATGATTTGATTCCCTCCGTCGATGGTCACATCGTCGGAGATACTCAACGTGCTGGTCAGCACGATGGTGTGCGAAGGAATGGTGGGGTCAAAAGTAATCGTGTCGGCCCCCGGATTAGCGTTTGCTTGGATAATACTATCGCGCAAGGACCCCGGCCCGCTGTCGGATATGTTCGTGACAACAAACACCGCTCCGAGCGTGTTGGAAGCGGTAAGATGCGCGCTTAATATGATAACCGTTCCGGCCAAAATCGATCGAACCATATCCAAGCTCCGTTTGGGAAACCGTCCGTGGGACGAACCGCGCGCAAACCCTTGCGTGCCAGAGAAGAGGCTGATGGGCCAATATATCAATCGCAGGGGGCCGCGTAAACGAACAAATGCAAATCGGAACGAGCGATAACCATGTTTGCGGCGCATTCGACAGTACTTGCGGCGACAACTATCTACGCTGGTTTACCTTGCTTGCCTCTCTTATGATCCGGATTCGGCGGGCAGAGCCAAGGACCTTGATGGGAGTTCAATTATGAAGCGCACGATTCGACGCATCGTTTCAGTTGTCGCAATTACCACGATGTCACTTGCTGGCATATCGATGGCCCAAAACTGGCCGTCATTTCGCGGGCCCAATGGATCGGGCCTTGGCACGGGCAGCCCACCGACCAAATGGAACGTCGAAAGCGGTGAGAACATTAAATGGAAAGTCAAAGTGCCAGGGCTTGGGCACTCGTCGCCGATCGTCTGGGGCGATCGAATTTTTCTAACCACCGCGGTCAGCGTCGCGGGCGAGGAATCGCTTCAAACCGGCTGGCTGCAAGGAACCGGCGATTCGCCCAAGGAATCCGGCGAGTGGGAATGGCAAGTGCTCGCACTCGATAAGGCCACTGGAAAGACGCTTTGGACGCAGACGGCCACCAAGGGCGTGCCGAAATTCAAACGCCACATCAAGGCCACTCACGCCAACAGCACGCCCGCAACGGATGGCAAGCACGTCGTCGCATTTTTCGGCTCCGAGGGTTTGTATTGCTACGACCTCGACGGCAAGCTGCTTTGGAAAAAAGACCTTGGCTCGATGAACGTAGGCCCGGCAGGCTTTCCGGATATGCAGTGGGGTGCCGCGACCTCCCCCATCATTCACGAAGACAAAGTAATTTTGCAGCTTGATTATCAGGGATCATCGAGCTGGGCCGCCTTCGATATCAACACCGGCAGCGAGTTGATGCGCATCGATCGCGGCGACGATCCGACATGGACCACGCCATCAATCTATCAAGGTAAGGGCGGCACGCAGCTTGTGTGTAACGGCTACAAGAAGATGGCCGGCTACGATCTGGCCACCGGAAAAGAGCTTTGGCAGATCCACGATGGCGGCGACGTTCCAGTGCCCAGACCGGTCATCTTCGGAGATATTTTCTTCCTGACGAACGGTCACGGCCGCAGCCCGATCTACGCGGTCAAGGCCGATGCATCCGGCGATATTACGCCTGCGGGTGAGGATAAGACGTCTGCCGGACTCGCCTGGTACAAGCCGGTCAAGGGTTCGTACATGCCCACGCCGATCGTCGTGGACGGAGTGCTTTACGTGGCCAGTGATAACGGCATTTACACTGGCTTCGACGCCAAGACCGGCGAGCAGATCGTTCGCGAGCGCGTTCCCGCGGGTGGCAACTCAACCTTCTCGGCCTCACCGGTCGCGGCGGACGGCCGCATCTATACGACCAGCGAGGACGGGCAGATCGACGTGCTCAGGGCCGGCAAGCAATATGAAGTGTTGGCGTCGAACCGCATGGGTGAAACGTGCATGGCCACTCCGGCAATCTCCGACGGCCTGCTCATCGTGCGCGGGAAAGATCACCTTTTCTGCATCGGGAAGTAGACGTGGGGCGGGCTCCGCCCGCCGCCCGCCATTCTGAGGTTGCAAACGCGACCACCGTCATTCTGAGTCCCGGCGCACCGGGACGAAGAATCTCGAAGAGATTCTTCGCTTCGCGTGACATTTGCCTCCTTTTGCACTTTCAGACATGTCCAATGCCGCCATAGGCCGACGTATACTGTAGAAGGAGCGGAGGCTTCCTATGCGGCTGTTCAAAATCGTATTTGCATCGGCGTTGGGGCTGGGATGTGTCGGCGTCGCCGTGCTCAAATTTGGGCATCTCGAGGTCGAACGGTTGACCGCGCAGGTCGCGAGCCTGGAGAAAGAAAAGCACGAGCTAGGCCATTTCATCGAGCGGTTGAGCGCGTCGCGCCGCGTCGCTCAGGTCGATATCGTCGGACAATTCGCCGACGAGCATGGCCACACGCACAGCACGATCCGCTGGGTCGAGATCGCCCCGGACGGCACGCTAAGCGAGCCTCAGACGGTCGACGCAATCGGTGAGCTTGTGTACTTCGAGGCGGCCGTCATCAAGTTCGTGTCGGAAAGCGTCGGCAAGGGCGAGACTGGCAAATCGAGCAGTCTCGCGGCGTTTCGGCGAATTTTCGGCGAGATGCAGACCCCCGCGCTCGTTGCCAATCTTGAGCCGTTCATCCCGGCCAATCAAAAAGCGAAAGAGGTCCTGGACGAGGGTCGGCTCTGGGACCTTTTCTGGGAATTGATGGACGATCCCACGCTGGCCGGGAAATATGGCGTTCGAACGGCCCAGTGCGAGGCCCCTGCGGTTCGCGTTCATGCCGGCCAGATTTGGGAAGTCTCGCTCGATGCCGCCGGCGGACTAAACGTCCGGCTCATCGGCCGCCGCGACGGCGTTTCACCGATGCCGCAGCCCATCGCCGCCGCCCCCCGCGATCGAAAATGATACAATGACCAGTCGGCGTCGTGCGGCCTTACCCTTTGAACTGGCCGGTCAGAGCCTCCCCCCTTTATAAGGGGGGATCGAGGGGGGTAAGTCTATACAATTGACCGCATGATGCCATGACCATGACGCTTGATCGATTGGGAGTTCGCCAATGATCTTTGTCCGAAACATGACCCGGCATGCCGCTACTTCATCCCGATACAACTGCGGTTGGGAATTGATGGATGGCTCAATTCGGCGCCCGGAACCCACGATGCGATATTCAATTTGGTTTGTGATGGCAGCGGCGATTGTGGTAACGTCCACAAACTCAGCGGTTCCAATCTCACTGGCTGAAGACAATGCACACGCCAAAACGGCTGACTGCACGCCCGAAAACACTGTGGATTTCATTCGAACCAGCTTGACTCGCTCGCGAGCGGGCCAATCTCGGACCCCTACTCTTGAGGCACTCGCCTGTCTGGCGGCTACCGAAAAAGATGGGAATATTGCCTACGAAGCTCTTCGAGCACTCGTGCATATCGCTTCCGAACCGGAAATCGCTCGCCGGTATTTGCTCCAGGTACTGGATGACCCTCGAGCAGACTCCCACTATGTGCGTCAAACGATTTGTGAGCTCGTGATCTATGTCGCCGACGAGCAGGTCAGGTCACGTTTTCGGCAACAAGTAGCGGCTGGATGGGAGCGCCAGGACATCGGCCCGGAACTCTGGTCCCTCGTTGAATTGGGGGATTTGAAATTCTTGGAGTGGCTGACCGAGATTGATCGTAACCTACCGCAATCAGATCAGCGGAAAGTCTGGTTGCAGGCTCAGGAACGTCAAGTGAAAGCACAACATGATTCGGATGAACTTCTTACCCTCCTCAAAGTCGAATCGCCGATAATCTCTAATGCATGGCTCCTACGTCAGGGGCTGCGCAATGGAGTAGACCGAGATCGTTTGCGGGATGCTGCCGTTTCGTTTTTGCGATGGGTACAACTGACGAAAAAAAGTCGTTATAATGCTGCGGAACTGCTGAATGAATGCCGTGAGTCAAATCTTCTGTTGCCCGAACAAATGACGGAATTTCAGGCACTTGGGGGCAAGCGGCCGAGCGATATGGAAGGACCCGAGGACGTCGTACCGTGGGCTACAGCTGCGGATGAAATGCGCAGGAAATTCTATCGACTCGACAAGCCAACTGAACAGTCCAAGGACTAATTCGTTCATACCCGTATTTGAAGAGGCATGCGCATGAACTTCACCCGCAACATGACCAAGGCTCACCGGATTCTTTACGCCGTGTCCGGCATCGCATTAATCGTTGTGCCGTTCTTGTTCGACATGGCCAACGTGCTTCGCGTCTTTCTGATCGCATTCGGCTTGGTTGCCCTTGTTGAATCCTACTCCGGCTACTGACCGACCTGCGCGATGCTCGGTTCGAGTAAGAATACGAAGAAATGAATTCTCGACCTACGCTGCTCGGGGCGGTTTCTTGCGGCCTTTGGGCTTACCGTGTTTTCCGTTGTGCAACGGTTCGATGCGCGTGATGTGGATTGGGTCGCAGTAAACCGACCCTCCCGTGGGGATGCCATGTGCATCAAGTGGTGGGAGCGCGATCTGTACGATCGTCGAAGTGACGTAAACCATGTCCGGGTGCATGACCTCGTATGTCTCGCCATCGGAGATATGAATTCGAGCGCCCTGAAATGGCTGCGTTCGCAACAGCGCTTTGATTTCGTGCGCAAGCATCTGACGGCCCCTCGTGCCTCACTCAGCTTAATTCACCACCCACGTCTCGCCGTCGTCGTAGAGGTCTTCGAGCTTGCCCGGGCCTTTGGCGCGGACAGCCGCATCGACCTGGCCCATGAGCATGTCTTCGTAGGTTGGCCGCTCCACGGCGCGGAAGACGCCCATCGGCTCGGGGAACTCCGGGAAGTGCATGCGACTGAGCAAGTACGCGAGACTCGGCTCGACTTGTTTTTCATCGTGGAAGAGCAGATCGTCTTCCTTGATGTCGCCGCCAAGCTCAACGATCTCCGGATTCATGCCGTGCAGGCGGATGCCTTTCTTTTTGTCCTTGCCGAAGATGAGCGGCTTGCCATGTTCAAGGAATACCGTTGTGTCGTCTTTGGTCTCCTTGGACGTTGCATACTCAAAGGCCATGTCGTTGAAGATGTTGCAATTCTGGTAGATCTCAACAAACGCCGTCCCCTTGTGCTTGGCCGCTCGTTCGAGAACGTGTTCGAGGTGCTTGACGTTGACGTCAATCGAGCGTGCGACAAACGTGGCTTCGGCCCCAATGGCGACGGAGATCGGGTGCAGCGGATAATCGACTGAGCCGTCGGGCGTGGATTTTGTCTTCTTGCCCAGCGGCGAGGTCGGCGAGTATTGGCCTTTGGTCAAGCCGTAAATGCGGTTGTTGAACAGAAGGATTTTCAAATTCACATTACGGCGGATGGTGTGCAGGAAGTGGTTGCCGCCGATGCTCAATCCGTCGCCGTCGCCCGTCGCGACCCAGACGTCGAGCGCGGGATTGGCAACCTTGACGCCGGTGGCGACGGCCGGGGCGCGCCCGTGGATCGAGTGGAAGCCGTACGTGCTCATGTAATACGGAAAGCGGCTCGAGCAGCCGATGCCGGACACGAACACGGTATTTTCTCGCTTCGCGCCGACCGTCGCGAGAACTTTCTTCACCTGCTGCAAGATCGAATAATCGCCGCAGCCCGGACACCAGCGAATGTCCTGATCGCTTGCGTAGTCCTTGGCCGTCAGTTGAATGACCGAACTTTCCGTGCTCATGATTTCCTTCCGTTCTGCTGATGCAATAAGGAGCCGATCTGGGTTTCAATCTCGTTGATCGTGAACGGCTTGCCTTGAACTTTGTTCATTCCGATGGCGTCGATGAGGAACGTCGCCCGAATGTGGGCGCGAAGTTGGCCGAGATTCATCTCCGGAATCAGCACACGGCGGAATTTCTTGAGGATTTCGCCGGAGTTTTGCGGCATCGGGTCGAGATAGCGCAAGTGGGCACTCGACACATCCAGGCCTTTCGAGCGGCATCGCTCGACCGCCGATGTGATCGGCCCATACGTGCTGCCCCAGCCGAGCACCAAAAGTTCGCCGCCGTTTGTGTTTCCATAAATTTCGAGCGGCGGAACGGTCTTTGCGATGTTGTCGATTTTCTGCCGACGCAAGCGAATCATGTGATCGTGATTGTCCGGCTCGTAGCAGACGTCGCCTGTGATATCGCGCTTTTCAAGTCCGCCGACGCGATGTTCCAGGCCCGGCGTGCCGGGAATCGCCCATTCGCGCACGAGATCGGGATTTCGCTTGTAGGGCAGGAAATGATCCGTGTCGTTGTGCGTCGTGGGGTGCTTGACGACGAATTTATCGAGCTTCGAAGGATCAGGAATGAGCCACGGCTCGGCCCCATTCGCCAGGTACCCGTCGCTCAACAGGAACACCGGCGTCATGTATTGCACGGCGATGCGAAAGGCCTCCATCGCCATGTGAAAGCAATCCGCGGGCGTCGACGCCGCGAGCACGCAGCAGGGCGCTTCACCGTTTCGTCCCCAAATCGCCTGGTGCAAATCCGCTTGTTCCGTCTTGGTGGGCAAGCCCGTGCTCGGTCCACCGCGCTGCACATTCACGATCACAAGCGGAAGCTCGGTCATGATGGCCAGTGCGATCGCCTCTTGCTTCAGCGCCACGCCCGGGCCGCTTGTGCCTGTAACAGCTAGAGCGCCCGCGAATGATGCGCCGATCACGGATGTGATGGCGGCGATTTCGTCTTCGGCCTGAAACGTGCGAACATCGAAATTCTTGTGCCGCGACAGCTCGTGAAGAATGTCACTCGCAGGCGTGATCGGATAGCTGCCGTAGAACAGCGGCTTGTTCGCCAGGCGAGCGGCCGTAATCAAGCCCATCGCCAGCGCTTCGTTGCCGGTGACTTTGCGATATCGACCCGGAGCGATTTTCGCCGCGGGGACAAGATACCGCACGGAGAACATGTCCGTGGTCTCGCCGAAATAATATCCGGCGCGGAGGGCCTTTAAGTTGGCACTCAAGACGTCGGCCTTCTTGCCAAACTTGTCCTGAAGCCAGCGCTCGGTCGGCTCCAGTGACTTCCCATAGAGCCAATACACGAGCCCAAGCGAGTAGAAATTCTTGCAGCGAGCGATGTTTCGGGCCGTCAGTCCTGTGTCCTTACATGCTTCCGCGGTCAACTTCTCCATCGGAATGCGGAAAAGTTGGTACCGCTCAAGGCTGCCATTCTCCAACGGATTTTCTTTGTAACCCGCTTTCTGGAGATTCGTTGGGTTAAATGCATCGTCATTGATGACGAGGATTCCACCCTGCTCCAAGTCCTCGACGTTCGTCTTTAAGGCCGCCGGATTCATCGCGATGAGCGCGTTGACGGTATCGCCGGCCGTTCGCAGCTTGCGGGCCCCAAAATTCAATTGGTATCCACTGACGCCGGCGAGCGTGCCCGCAGGAGCGCGGATTTCTGCGGGAAAGTCCGGAAACGTGCTCACGTCGTTGCCAAACATCGCGGACGTGTTCGTCATTTGCGTTCCGACGAGCTGCATGCCGTCGCCGGAGTCGCCGGCGAATCGAACGGTGATCTCTTCACGTTCGACAACTGGCGTAGGCTTGGTTTTCGTTACAGGCGGTTCGATCGATACGACCATGGCAATTCAGGCTCCTAATGTGCGATTCGCCAACCCCGCCGGCGAAAGCGGCACCCCAAGTTTCCCCAACTCTGGGGCCGCTCTGGAAATTGAGTTTCCGGAAGCGATTTCGGGTCGGTGACTCGCTGCCAAATGTTATGCGAAAACTGGTCCTAAAACAATAGTCAGACGGCGGATGACAGTTCAATTCCGCCGCAATTAAGATTACAATGCCATCGTAGTAGTGAAATCGCCTTTTATAAAGACCTTTGAGGAGCCACGTTATGCCCATGCGCTGTCAAACCGTGCTTGAAGCCATCGGAAACACGCCCATCGTTCGACTCAATCGCATGGTCAAAGGCCTCACGCCGGCGATTTACGCCAAGATTGAATTTGTAAACCCCGGCGCAAGCGTGAAGGATCGAGTCGCTCTCGCTATGGTGGAATCGGCGGAACGCGAAGGGTTACTCAAGCCCGGCGGAACGATTGTGGAGGCCACGTCCGGAAACACCGGCGTCGGACTCGCGATGGTCGCCGCAGTGAAGGGATATCGCTGTATTTTTGTCATGCCTGATAAGATGAGCGCGGAAAAAATCCGGCTCTTGAAGGCCTATGGCGCGGAAGTCATCATCACGCCCACAAATGCCGAGAGCAACAGCGCGGACGGTTACAGCGGAGTGGCCGCACGTCTTGCAAACGAAATCCCCAATGCCTGGCAGCCGAATCAATTCACCAACCTGAACAATCCTGAGTATCACTATCGTCACACCGGCCCGGAAATTTGGCAGCAGACCGAAGGCAAGCTGAGTGCGTTTGTCGCAGGCATCGGAACCGGAGGCACAATTTCCGGCGTCGGTAAGTTCCTCAAAGAGAAGAATCCGAAGATTCGCATTGTGGCGGCTGATCCGGAAGGATCGATTCTCTCAGGCGATACTCCGAAGCCCTGGGCCGTCGAAGGCATCGGCGAAGATTACGTTCCTAAAACATTCAATTCGCAGGTCGTCGATGAATGGATTCGCGTCAGCGACACAGACTCGTTCACCGTCGCTCGCAACATGGCCCGCATGGAAGGTTTGCTCGTCGGCGGATCATGCGGCACGGCCATGGCGGCGGCGTTTCGATTCGCTCAGCGGCTCGGGCCCAACGACATGATCGTTGTGCTATGCCCCGACACGGGTCGCAATTATCTCTCCAAGCTCTATTCCGAAGAGTGGATGATCGAGAAGGGTTTCATGAAGCCGCGAGGCCGATCGCACACGGTCGCGGACTTGCTCGAACGCCGCGGAACTGTGCCGGTGATTGCCGTTCGTCCCGAAGCCAAGGCCGAAGAAGCGATCGGACTCCTTCGTCGCCACGGCATCTCTCAGCTTCCCGTCATCGAAGATGGAAAAGTCATCGGCCAAATTCGCGAGCTGACCATCGCCCGACTGCTTCATTTGCACAGCGATCCGCGACAGCTTCCAGTGCGCGAGATCATGGCCCGCCCCATGCCCACCGTCGATCTCCACACCGACCTCGACGAGGTCTACCGCCTGCTCAGCTCCGGCCACAGCGGCTGCGCCGTCCAACGTGGTAACGAAGTCATCGCCGTGGTTACGCGCATCGACCTCGTCAATTTCTGGGACGATCCGATGAATCAGGAGTTTGAACAGGAAGTGGCCGCTGCGGGGAAAGTATAGGAGTCAATTCAATGCATGTTCGTGATTTAGAACATTGGTTGAAAGCTCGACCGTTCGAGCCGTTTGTGATGAACCTCACTAGCGGCGAGCGAATCCACGTGGATCATCCGGATGCCGCCGTGCCAGGAACAAATGCAGTTCTCGTAATCAACAAACGTCGAGGGCGCTTGGCCGGCTTCTCGCACATCTCCTTGTTTCACGTCCTCAAAATTGAAGCTGCCTCACGGCGACGAAAAGAGCGGTCGAACGGTGCGGAGTGAAAAGTCAGATCCCGCAGCCCGTAACAATGGCCGTGCCGTCCCTTCCTGACGGCTGGCACTTCCTAGGATTCAAGGTGCTAAGGCGATCGCGCTTAGCCACGATTGGAGTGAATGTCGATCTTAACGCAGCTCGGCGGAGCGACCTTGAGCAGGAAACTGTAGGAGCGGAGTGGGGCAATCCTACCAATGCCACCGCAAAAGTCTGGACACTCGAGGACGACGATCTGATTGAGGCCATTCAGTTTCCGTTGCTTGAGCCCTTTCCTATCCTGGAGCAGTTTCCCGACGGCCGATGGCTTGTAGTCAACTCCCGCTCAAGTGGTCAGGGAAATGCCCGCATTCTTGGCTCCGATGGCACTGAAGAGCGGCGTTTTGAGCTTGGCGATGGCATAAAGCACGTCAAAATAGACGATCATCAGCGTGTATGGGTGGGATGGTTCGACGAGGGCATTTTCAGAAACAGTCATTGGCGCTTGCCGGGACTCAAGTGCGCCCCTAGCGATTTCGGGATTGCCGCCTTTGATGAGCTAGGCGCGCTCATCAAGCATGCATCATCGGAATCCATAGCGGACTGTTACGCTCTTAACGTTTGTGGAGACACTGCTTGGGCATGCACATACACAGACTTTCCAATTTGGGAAATCAGCAATGAGCGTGAGCGCACTTGGCCGACAAACCTAAGCGGCACTTGCGCCCTCGCCGTGAGCTATCCGTACGTGCTAGCCGCCGGGGGGTATAAAGACTCGGCCAATCGCGTTGTTCTGTTGCGGCTTAATGATCGGAAGGCAGAGCGGCTAGGTGAATGGCGTTTGCCGTTTGGCATCGGTTACCCTGATGATGTCAGGATGATCGATGGACGTGACGACGAACTGCATGTGATCTGCGGACAACAATGGCACCGGTGGCACGTAAGAGAATTCGCGAAGCTCTGCGATTAGTGTCGGCCGGGCGCCCCAGGTTGCGCCGTTTGCAACCTGGGGGCGCGATTTTTCGTTGGAACGACCCCTACGTTCTAGCGACCCCTGATTCGACAAATCCCGCGCTCGCCGAATACCAGAAATTCATCGACCACGTCTGACGTTATTCCAACATGAGACGATCTTGCCCCGTGACTCCGGCTCTCGTGCAACAACGTCAACGCCGCCGTGACGCGGCATTATTTCGATCTTCTAACTTCGCTCTTCGATCTTACCTTTTTTCGGTTTTCTCTCTTCAATCTTCAGTCTTCGCTGCAGTGCCGCGCGGTGACACTCTGAAAATTATACTTTTCCAAACGAACCCATTTGAAAGTGTGACTGACCATGCCCGCATCACAGCGCTCGACGAAAATCACGAATTCATCGAGCGCCTCGCAAGTTATTCAATGCACCCCACGGTACTGTTGCCTTGTGCCAACTGCCTGTTGTCTATCGAAATGTTGTTTCACGTGAAACAAATCTGCGCAAATCTGCGGTTTCACAAAACCTTGGCAAAGGAGATGTCTTACGCCTTCACAATCGTCGCTTTGGGCGCGCGGACTTTGCTCGTTGCGTTGCGGGTGTCGACGATCAGCTTGGCGTTACGGGCGATCATTTCGTAATCGTAACTCGTGTGGTCGGTCGCTATGAGTACGCAGTCGTACGACTTGAGCATCGCGGGCGTGAGTTTCTTGCTAGTCATGCGAAGATCGTGCTCGCGCTGCTTGCCGGTCTTGGGGACGAATGGATCGTTGTAATCCACCTTCGCTCCGCGGGCCTGAAGCATCTCAATCAGCTCGATCGAAGGCGACTCGCGAATGTCATCGACGTCCTTCTTGTACGCCAAACCGAGCACGAGGATTTTCGAGCCGTTGAGCGCTTTCTTGTTTTGATTCACAGCATCAGCCACGTGTTGCACGACGTATTCAGGCATTCCGGTATTGATCTCGCCGGCCAGCTCGATGAATCGCGTGGCCATGCCGTACTGTCGAGCTTTCCACGTCAGATAGAACGGATCGATCGGAATGCAGTGCCCACCAAGACCCGGGCCGGGGTAGAATGGCTGGAAACCGAACGGCTTGGTCGCGGCCGCACGGACTACTTCCCATACATCGATGCCCATGCGATCGAAAAGCATCTTGAGTTCGTTGATGAGGGCGATGTTCACGCATCGATAGACGTTTTCGAGAATTTTGGAGGCCTCAGCGACTTCGCAGCTTCCTACGAGTACGACCTGCTTCACTGCGGCCCCGTACAACGCTGCGGCAATCTTCGCACTGGACGCGTCATATCCGCCGACGACTTTAGGAATCGTTTCGGTCGTGTGATCGGTTCGTCCCGGATCCTCTCGCTCCGGCGAAAACGCAAGGAAGAAATCCCAACCGGCTTTCAGGCCGCTGGTTTCAATGATTGGTTTGACCAGCTCTCGCGTCGTGCCGGGATACGTCGTGCTTTCGAGAACCACGAGCTGCCCGCGGCGAACGTTTTCGGCGATCAAATGGGCCGTGTTCTCGACGTAGGTCATGTCCGGTTCGCGGTTCTTGGTGAGCGGCGTGGGCACGCAAATCAAAATTGCGTCGCATTCCAAGAGCGACTTTGGGTCGCTCGACGCGCGAAAACGCCCTTCCGACAGCACGGATTCCAAGAGCGAGGACGGAATGTGTTTGATGTAGCTCTTGCCGGCGTTGAGCTTGGTAACTTTGGACTCGTCAATGTCGAAACCAAGACACGAAAATCCTGCAGCGCAAAAAGTGCGCATGAGCGGCAAACCGACGTAACCCATGCCGACGATTCCGACCTTGGCGGTTCGCGCTTCGATTGCGGCGAGCCAAGCGTTATCGGACAAAAGTGGGCCTGCCAATCGACGAGAGCTTCGTGTCTGCTCACCGTCACCACCGGATTTTGAGATTCGATTCGTCTTGGCCATTGAGAACAGTCTCCTCAACTGCGGTCATAAACCCCTTGTCATGCGGGCAATTCGAGCTTTTGAACTGGTCCCAATCGCCGCCCAAGAATCTTCAACAGGCGAAGCGAAGGCAGCCCGAAAACATATCGGTGTCGAACGACTCGCATTATAATCGAACCGCCAAAACGTCGCCAAAGGACGACTACACTATGCCCACGGAAACCTTCGTGACGCCGAAAACGATCCCGCTCGCTCGTCCTAATATTACGCAACGTGAGATCGATGCGATCGTGGAAGTTTTGCAAACCCCGAATTTGAGCCTGGGTCCCAAAGTCCCCGAATTCGAACGGGCGTTCGCCGAATACTGCGGCACCCGGTTCGCTGTGGCATGTTCGAGCGGCACCACCGGCCTGCACCTGCTCGTTCGAGCCATGGAAATCGGACCCGGAGACGAAGTCATCACGACTCCCTATTCATTTGTGGCCTCATCGAATTGCGTGCTCATGGAAGGCGCGAAGCCGGTCTTTGTGGACATCGATCCGGACGCATGGGATATCGATGTCTCGCGCATCGAGGCCGCCATGACGCCGCGGACGAAAGCCATCATTCCGGTCGATGTGTTCGGGCCGATCGCGGACATGGACTCCGTTCGGGCGATCGCTCAGCGGCGTAAATTGCGAGTGATTGAGGATTCGTGCGAAGCTCTCGGTACGCGATACAAAACCAAGATGGCCGGCTCATTCGGCGACGCCGGTGTCTTCGGGTTCTATCCGAATAAACAGCTCACCACCGGCGAAGGCGGCATGATCGTTACTGACGATGCGCAAGTGGCCGATCTTTGTCGCTCGATGCGAAATCAAGGCCGCGAAACCGGCGGGGGCTGGCTCGCCCATCCCCGCATGGGCTACAACTATCGGCTCAGCGATATCAATTGTGCGCTGGGGCTCGCGCAGCTCAAGCGCATTCGCGAAATCATCGCCGAACGGGATCGCGTCCATGCCCTGTATCGAGAACGTCTGTCCGATGAGCCGCGACTTTCCATGCAAAAGTGTCGACCGGGTGTCACTCCGAGCTGGTTTGTTTTCGTGATCCGACTGGCCGATCGCTATACGCAAACCGATCGCGATCGTATGTTGAAAACACTCGCGGCCCGGGGCATCGGTTGCAGCAACTACTTCGCCCCGATACATCTCCAACCGTTCTACATGGAGCGGCTGGGCCATAAGCCCGGCGATTTTCCAATTTGCGAGCGCGTCGCGGCCCGCACGATCGCGCTGCCGTTCCATCATCAACTTTCCGAATCGGACATCGATTTCATCTGCGCCGATCTGCGTTCATTGCTGTAAGCGCCGCCACGCCGTATCGTTTGCGCGTTTTGATCGAGACCCAGGCTGGAAGCTAGACACCAACCCGCCCCGTGAACGAGGCGGCTCAGAGGCTCAGCAATGAACGTCATCCACGTCGAAAAACTGACCAAGCGTTACGGCGCGAGATTGGCCGTCAATGACATTTCTTTCAACGTCCCCAAAGGATCACTGTTCGGGTTTCTTGGGCCGAACGGGTCCGGCAAGACAACAACCATGCGCATCATGCTCGGCCTGCTGAAATCGACAACGGGTACGGCGCGAGTGTTCGATCGCGATCCCTGGCGCGCCGGTCGCTCGATCAAGGCCGACATGGGCTATCTGCCCGGCGATCTACGACTCTATCCCTGGCTGAACGGCGAGATCGCCGTCAGCTTGTTTGGCAAAATGCGTGGCCGGGATTTGCGCGAAGAAGGCGGTCGCCTCCTGAAATCGTTCGATCTCGATCCGCGCGTTCGCGTGCGAAATATGTCGCGGGGAATGAAGCAAAAACTCGGCATCATCCTCGCGCTTGCCCATCAACCGAGCCTGCTGATCCTCGACGAACCCACTTCGTCGCTCGATCCGCTGATGCAGGCCTGTCTGTATGATGAACTTCGTAAGCGAGTCGCGAATGGATGCACGGTGTTTCTTTCGAGCCACTCGTTGAATGAAGTCGAAGCACTTTGCGATCAGGTGGTGATCCTTCGCGAGGGTCGCGTGGTCGCGGATGCGACAATTGAATCGCTTCGCCGACGCGCTCGGCGACGCATCAAACTAATATGGAAAGATGGCTCGCAAGCCCCGCCGGTCCCGGCCACAATAATGGAAATTACTGAGCGGCGTTCGGGTGAATGGAGTGGAATTCTCATTGGCCCCGCCGACGAATTCATCCGCTGGGCCGCGTCGCAGCCGATCGCTGATCTGTCCATCCACGATCCCGACCTGGCGACGTTGTTTCAGGAATTCTATCGCTGAAAAGAATGCGGAATGTAGGGCGGGCTGTGCCCAACAAAAGATCGAAGAGCAAATGGCGAAGATCGAATCAACCAATATTGCGAACCGAAAGTTCAGAATTGTGCAGACAGAGATGTCTCGTGTTCTTGGTCCAATGTTTATTGCTCTCGGAATAATGAGCATTGCCTGGTACGCCCCGACCGCCCATTGGGCACTGAATGATTCAATTTTCCGGGATGCGATGCATCGATGGGATGTGGGCGTTGTTGTCCGAGATTTGCGAGCTTTTCTTGAAGGGGCTGTATTCATTGGGGGTGGGATCGCTTTACTTCGCTACCCGCAGCGAACAGGAATCATAGGAGTCGTTGCTTTGTTGTTGGCGGTAATTGTGATAGCTGCGTGGCACACCCAATATGGCTGGCAACTTGATGTGGCGAAGAGCCGCCAGAGTCTCAGTATGCTGATCGGCGGCCTAAAAGCACCAGCCGGCTTCCTTGCGATCTTCGTTATCATCTGCCATATGAAGCGGATGAGAATGAGAGCGGGTGACGTGCCTGTCTGCATCAATTGTGGCTATAGGATGCGTGGCCTAGGCGAGCCGCGATGTCCGGAATGCGGTCGATTTTACACTCTCCATCAATTCTACTTGCTATGAATGAGAGCTTCGAAACTTCGCAGGAAGTCAAAACCGTTGTGGCTCGCAAGCGAACGGCGTGCCGATCTGTGGACCCTATTCAATTTCAATACTCACGCATTCTCGCATCCATGCTCATCGTTTTTGGTATATTATGCGTCGCCAAGTTTACAATATCAGCTGACTACAGATACCTCGCATCGAACATCAAGAATGCAATTCACCGCGGTTTTTGGGAGATGCTTGTTGTAGAGCTTTATGACATCGTAGATGGATTAACGACTGCGGCCTTTGGGATCGCCATATTGCGCTCCCCGCAATACTTTCTGCGATTGATGGTCCTTATGACGTTCATCGTTTCAGCCAATGGGGTTATTAGCTGGTACGCACATGTTGGATGGGTTCCCGAGGTGGTTGCGTCTGCAGAAAGCATATCCGAGTTTTTATGGCGTCAGTGGGATTCAGCGGGCTATTTAACGGCTTGCATTGCAATTCTGATGAGTCAGAGGCGAATTCACGATGGCGGAAGAATTGTATTCCCAGTTTGTTCAGATTGCGGCGGCGCATTGCGCGATCTGAACGAGCCGCGATGTCCGGAGTGCGGGCAGGTGTACACGCTTGACGAATTTCACGCGCTTTGATGATGCAGACAATCCCTTCAGAACCCGGAGCGCGAGCGACGGGTTTGACTCTTGAAGTTCCACAATTTACCGGGCGCTAACGCTTCCGGCTCGGATTGCCGTTAATGCACATTCACTTCAAAGCAAATCCATCACGTGCCGCAGATCTGACACGGTGTGATGCGGAGGGTGGTTGCCGATGTCGTGGATGCGGTCGTCGCGGCGGATCCAGGTGGCGGTCAGGCCTGCCTTGGCGGCCCCCGCGATGTCGCTGTGCAGCGAATCGCCGATGTGCATGGCCCGATCCGCAGTCACCCCCAGCAATTCGAGCGCCCGCATGAAGATTGCTCCGTCGGGCTTGTACGCGCGAACGTCCTCTGATGAAACGACAGCGTCGAACTGCAGGCCATGCCTTGCAATAGCGAGCGTTAACGCTTCCGTATCTGCATTTGAAACGCAGCAGATGGGCTTTTTCGTTTGCGCCAGGAATTCAATTGCATCGTCATGCAGCGGCGGATTCCGCCAATAGAATTCGAGCTGGTCGATGAACGGCGACACGTCGCGGCGAATGCCGAGTCCGCCAAGCGTCTCGCGAAGGCTGATTGTTTCGCATTCAAGAAGCGCCCGAAACGTCTCGTGATTGCTCTTCGCGACCACCCTAAAGAATTGTTCGCCCCATCGGATCGCAAATTCCGGTGCGGACATGGCCAGCCCGCACTCGCGAACGATCGACACGCACGTATCCTCGACGGCCTGCCGGTCGCCGGCGGCGATCGTGCCGTAGAAATCGATCAGAATTGCGTCAAAGTGTGGCATCGTCATTCAATTGTCGATTGGAGATTGTCGATTGAGGCGGATTGCCAATTTCCAATTGATACTCCGGCACCGTGCCCAAAAATCTGCGCAATCCGCGGACCGCCCTGCGGCCTTAACGAAATCTGCGACAATCTGCGTCATCTGTGGTTGCAGCCTCCTTGCCGAATCTCATCGGGTTTGATTTTCAATGAAGTCGATACTACAAGGAAGGGCTTTTTCGAGACTTTGCACAGGAGCCTTTGAGTGAACGTCGCCTATAACCAACGCACGCATTACTGTGGACAGCTTCGGGCCGGAGACGTCGGCAAGCAAGTGACGCTGGCCGGCTGGGTCAATTCCTCGCGCGACCACGGCGGGATGACCTTTGTCGATCTTCGCGACCACACCGGGCTGACGCAGCTTCGCTTCGACCCCAAAAACAAGGCCGCTCACGATGTCGCTCGCGATTTGCACAATGAATACGTGATTGCCGTCGGCGGTACGGTGGTCAGTCGAGGCGAATGGGTCAATGCGAGACTACCGACGGGCGAAATTGAAATTGAAGTCACTGCCATCGATCTCCTGAGCAAGTGTGATCCGCTGCCGTTTCAGGTCAACGACGATTTTGAGGCCAATGAGGATCTCGCTCTCCATTATCGCTTTCTGCACCTTCGCCGTCCGGAGATGCAGCGAATTTTCCGCATGAGGCACGCCATTGCCCACGCGATGAGGGAATTTTTCAACGAGAAGGGTTTCCTCGAAATCGAGACGCCCTTTCTTACGAAATCCACGCCGGAAGGCGCTCGCGATTACCTTGTCCCGTCACGCGTCAAGGCGGGAAGTTTTTACGCCCTGCCGCAATCGCCGCAGCTTTTCAAGCAGCTCTTCATGATCGCAGGCTTCGATCGTTACGCGCAGATTGTTCGCTGTTTTCGCGATGAGGACTTGCGGCTCGATCGCCAACCAGAATTCACGCAGCTCGATATGGAGATGGCCTTCGTGCAGCGTGACGACGTGATGAACATCGTCGAAGGCTGCTTCCAACGCATCTTCAAGGCCGCTCTGGGAATTGACATTCCGCTGCCGTTGCCGCGCATGACCGAGCACGAAGCGATGGAGCGTTTCGGAATTGATCGGCCGGACACGCGATTCGGGTTGGAGCTTCGTGATATCACGGACATCGTTCGCGGCGTGGATTTCACCGTATTTCGCGAGGCCATCGAAAAAAGCGGCGTGGTAAAATGTATCGTGGCAAGCGGCGGCGAGAAATTGACCCGCAAGGTCACGGATGGACTGACGGAAGAGCTTCGCGGCATGGGCGGCGGCGGGTTGCCGTTGGTGAAAGTCGCGGCTGCGGGATCGCAAGGCGGATCGCCCTCCAGCCTCCCCCCTTCACAAGGGGGGATTGAGGGGGGTTTGGAGTTTCAAACCGGCATTGCGAAATTCATCCAGCCGATCGCGTCCCAGCTTTGCCAGGCATTGGGCGCGAAGGCAGGTGATACGATCTTCTTCATGCCCGGAAAATATGCGGACGTCTGCAAGTATCTTCACCACGTTCGCTCGCGGCTTGGCCAAATTCTCGAAGTCATTCCCGAAGGCAAATGGAACCTGCTGTGGATCATCGATTTTCCGCTGCTCGTGTGGAACGAAGAGGAAAATCGCTGGGACAGCACGCATCATCCGTTTACGGCCCCACTCGATGAGGACGTTCATTTGCTTGAATCGAATCCGGGCAAGGTTCGCGACAAGGCTTACGATCTCGTGCTGAACGGCACGGAGATGGCCGGCGGCAGCATCCGAATTCACCGCCCGGATGTCCAAAAGAAGGTTTTCTCATTGCTCGGCATCAGCGACGAAGAGGCCAATGAGAAATTCGAGTTCTTGCTCGACGCACTTCGCTTCGGCGCCCCGCCGCACGGCGGTATTGCCTTTGGCTTGGATCGAACGGTGATGAAGCTGGCTAACGCCAACAGCCTGCGTGATGTCATCGCGTTCCCGAAGACCCAGCGGGCCATTTGCCCATTGACCAACGCCCCCGGCCCGGTATCGAAAAAACAGCTTGATGAGTTGTTTCTGTCGGTGAAGATGCCGTCAAAATGATCGAGACTAGAGATGCCAAGCCAACGGTTTTTTGCAATCGCACAAGAACGGCTTAGCCCATGCCAAAGTGCGCGAAATCTCGTGCATGATGCGATGATGGTGGTTCCGATGTTTCCGCGGGTTGCGAAAGTGGGGAAGCCGACATGCCGTTAAATGGGTAGAAATCGGCGTCGTCTCCCGCGCATTCGTGGACCGCCGCCCAGTAAAATCTGAAAAATGTGCCCGTTACGGCTGGAATCGGAACTTGCAAGTTCCTATACTCGTTGGCTGAGGGCGACAGTTTTTGACGTGCGAGCGTCATTCCGGGCCCACCGCCACAACGGGGTACTCCCTCTGCAGAGGAGAGTGAGATGACAGGCGAGTCAGTGTCCCTACAGAACATTCCTGTTTCAACTGACTCCGCCCCCACTGTCCACCTAGTCGTTCAAAAAGGCCCCCAATCGGGATTCCGAATTCGTTGTCGTTCCGTGGTGACGTTAATCGGTTCGCGATCGGGTTGCCGCGTGCAGGTTTCCGGAAAGCACATCGCTCCGGTTCATGTTGCCCTTGTCAATGACGGGCATCAAGTGCTGGGAGTGGATCTCTTATCTGCCAGTGGGACGTTACTCAACGAACTCCAGATGAGCCATGAGAGATTGAGCGACGGCGACATCCTCGAAATTCATCCGTACATATTCCGTGTGGAGATCGCCGCGCCGGAGCATAACGGCAACGGCGATTTGCACGGCATGGACCTTGATCCAACACCGACCGCCGTCGCCCTCGAACATCTCGACTCCAGCCGCATCCTCAAGCCGAATCGCGAAGTGTGCATGATCGGTCGACGTGCGGGCTGCGACATCGTGGTCAATGATCCCAACGTATCGCGCGTGCATGCTCTCATTTTCAACTATCTAGGCTATCCGGCCATTGTGGACTTGATTTCGAGCAACCACACGTTGGTCAATAGCGTGGCCGTGGATTATCAGGCACTGAAAGACGGCGACATCATTTCCGTGGGCGAATCGGAGTTTAAGGTCCGGCTGGTGGGTTCAAAGATCGTGGAAACTGCGGAGAAGAAATTAAAGGCCGTTCTTGCTCCTCCGCCCGCGCCCAAAATCGCCCTCGCTCCTGCCGACGATCTGGTGGACATCCACACGGTTGAAGGCGGCCAGCGATGGAGCGTCGCCGACAACCTTGATCGACTCGAACGTGCCGCGAAGAAGCGCCAGGCCGTCTGACCCCTCAATTTGCAAGAATCGCCTTTGCTGTTTCCCACTTACTGACAACTGAATTCTGAAAACTGACGACTCAAACGATCAATGACCACTTCGTCCGGCAGGGGCTACGGCTCGAAACGTGGTTCCCGTTCCGAAATTTCCCTCAGGTCGTCCTAGAGGCGAGCGAAGCCCAATCGCCGTATTCGCCGGCAGAAAGTTCGGAGGAATGTTGTTATTCGCGCTGTTCAGGATGGATTGAGCGCTGACGCGCTGGGATGAAGAGACCACATCGACGCCGCTGCCGGGAGCGAGCACATTGAGTCCGCGGTTGTTCTGTGTCGCGAATTCGGACTCTGATTTCGTTTGCGCTTCGGGAGAATAAAAAGTCACGTTGCGATTAAAAATATTCTGATTGACCCACATGTTCGCGATGTTGGCCTGAGTCGCGTATTGACTGGGCAGAACTGTTCGCGACTGTGCGGCTCGGCCATCGACCGTCTTTTGAATCGCTTCCACGATGCCGTATTCGGCCAGTGAAACGCGGAAGCGACCGGTCATCGGTTCGACTTCGAGTTCCCAGCCTTCGGTACCGCGCTTGGCGAGAGTGGCAACCGGCGAATCGACAATCACGTCGCTCTTGATTTCGCCCTCGCTCGATCCCCCACGGACGGTTCCATAGCCGAGACCGATGCGAACGTTCTCGACGGCCGCGCTCGCGTAGAACTGATCGATGCTGGCGTAGGTGGCGCTGCGCACGCTGACGGTTGTCGTTTGGCCGAACTGCAAATTGACGTGCGAACGCAGGCCCGTGCGAATCTGCGTTCCGCTTTCGTAGCGGTCGCCGACTTTGCTGGCGGTCCATCCATCATCGACCAGCGCCGAAACGCCCGCCTTGGCCCGGTCCACGCTCCCGCCGACCTCGATGACTATTGCTGAAAGCGGTTCAGGTTTCTGCGACTCCTCTGATTTCTTTTCCGATACCGGTTGCGGTTCGGCTGGTGCGAGGGCTTGTGCCGGGGGCGTGGGTTGTTGAGCCTCACCATGCTTTGATTGCTCCTGCTTGGCCGACTCATTCGCCGACGGTGAGGTCGGCTGCGGTTTTTGATCTTGCGCAAAAGCCGACCCCAGGGGAGCAAGAGCGATGAGAATGACGTAACAAATCTTCACGAAATGCACTCCTACGAACGCTACGGGGAGACGTCTTGGCATTATAGCCGATCGCAGTCGTGAAAAGCCATAGCCGGGGTGATACGGCATAGAGTGAATTTCACGCAATTGCCGTGTCAGGCCGATAGAACCCAATCAGGCTATTTGGAATCCTACTCTTGAGGAGGATCACGTGCGGAAGGAATCATACGACTTTCTAAAGGCCATTGAAGAGACGCCGTCGCCGTCGGGGTTTGAGCAGCCCGTGCAGCGGATCGTGCGGGAGCGGATGAAGCCTTTCGCCGATCGAATCGACACCGATGTGCATGGCAACGTAACCGCCGTCCTCAATCCCAAAGGGCATCCGCGGGTGATGCTGGCCGGTCATTGCGATCAGATCGGCCTGATGGTCAATTACATCGACGATACCGGATACATTTTTTTCACCGCCATCGGCGGGATCGACCCTTCGGTGTTGCCCGGCTCGCGCATCGTGGTGCATTCGAAGCATGGCCCGATCGACGGGGTCGTCGGTCGCAAACCGATTCACGTGCTCAAGCCGGAGGAGCGAGGAGCCAAGATCGAGCTTCGCGAGATGTGGGTGGACATTGGGGCCAAGAACAAGAAGGAAGTCGAGCAGGTCATCGGCATCGGCGATCCGATCACCTTTCGGCTGGAGATGATCCCGCTTGGCGATGATCTAGTCACCTCGCCCGCGTTCGACAATAAGTGCGGCACGTTCATCGTAATGGAGGCCTTGCGGCTTTGCGCGACCAAATCGATTCGATGCGCGTTGTTCGCAGTGAGTACCGTGCAGGAGGAGATTGGCTTGCGTGGAGCGAGGACTTCGTGCTTTGGGATCGATCCGCAGGTCGGCATCGCGGTCGATGTCACTCATGCCACCGACTATCCCGACATTGACAAGCGTGTGAACGGTGACATCAAGATCGGCCTGGGGCCGACAATCTCGCGCGGTCCGAACATCAATCCGCCGCTGGAAAAGCTGCTCGTGAGCACTGCGAAGTCGAAGCGAATTCCATTCCAGCTCGAGGCCGAGCCCGGCGGCACCGGCACCGACGCCAACGCCATGCAGCTCAGCCGCGCCGGTGTTGCGACGGCCTTGCTCGGCATCCCCAACCGTTACATGCACACACAGGTGGAAATCGTCAGCCGCAACGACCTCGACTCCGCCGCTCGCCTGCTGGCCGAAACGATCGCCGCCATCAGCCCGAAGATGAATTTCGTACCGACATAAGACATCCGACGCGGTATAATCCCGAATATGACCTGCCGGACGGCCATTTCAGCGTTGGGCCTCTTTTTCTTGCTTGCAACTCGTGTCGCGGAGGCGGGTGCGACGGTTACGCTCAAGGCCGTCAAGAAGAACAATGTCGCCATCACGCCAACGACCGAAGTCATCGGCGCGGCGGGCAACGTTTTTGAATGCGAATTCTACATCGCGGGCTGGGCTGACTCGGGTTATCAGGCCCGTGGGTATGATTTCCGAGTGGCCGGGGTCACAGGCGCTGGCGACGGTGACGTCTTACCAGTCGGATGGGATGCACCGATCACCCCACAGCCCTGCAATACAAACCTTGATTGCCACGATCCGGCATTTCAACTTTGTTATTTTATGGAGTTTTGCTTCGGAACGATGCACCATCCGGAACAGGGTGCATTCGTAACGATGAGCCGCCCGGATTTCATTTTGGCGGGGCTTGGCATAATTTTCGGCGGTGTCGGAACACCCACACTCGATTACATTTGGGGTGAAACATTGCAGGAAGTGATCGGCAGGCCCGACTTGGGAGGCTCGTACTACGCCGGAACGCTCAAGCTCCAGATCAAGCCCGGCGCGTGCGGGGACTATGTTTGGCGGACTGTGGACGGGCCCGATTCCTTCCTTGTTCCAGACCAACCGATTGCGATTATCGTGCCGCTTGTCGGCATTCCATTGAACATTCACGTAGCGCCTCTTCATGATTGCAGCGATGATCGTCTCCATCTGTTCTCCGAATTCGCGAATTGCTTCACGGCCTCCGGCGGCCAGCTTGCAACCAAGTGTTCAGAGTTTGATCGCGATGATGACGGCGATGTTGGGATTGCCGATTACGTGGAACTGTTCGCACCATGAGGCGAGCAGCAACTCCCCAAGTAGAGATGCTTCGCTGCGCTCAGCATGACGGAGTCGCCGCTGACTTGGGAGCCCGCTGTGGGCTGACGACCCGCGTTATCATCCTATGGCCGGTTCTCATTTCATCATTTGAGCGTAACATAGGGATATGAACTTTCTCTCCCCCGCCGCCATTGCCATTGCCGCCGGGTTGACGATTCCTCCGCTCGTTGCGCTCTATTTTCTCAAACTGAAGCGAACGCTGAGGCGGGTGCCTTCGACGATGCTCTGGAAGAAGGCTGTCGAGGATTTGCAGGTCAATGCGCCGTTCCAGCGGCTTCGCAAGAGCCTGTTGCTTCTCTTGCAGTTGCTGGTTCTGGCTGCGGCCGCACTCGCTCTCGGCAAACCCATGTTTCAGGTCGCCAAGCCGCAGGAAGATACGCTGATTCTCCTTGTGGATCAGTCGGCCTCGATGGCCGTGCTCGAACAATCCGGCAAGACAAGGCTCGATCTCGCCAAGGAGCAGGCCAAACGCTGCATTGACAACATGAACGAACACGCCCGGGCGATGATCTTGGCCTTTTGCGATCGAGCGACGGTCGTTTCCTCGTTCGACAGCGATAAGGCCGCATTGCGCCGCAAAGTGGATTCGATCGAACAAACACAAAGTACGACGTCGCTTGCAGAGGCACTGAACCTGGCCGAAGCGTATGCTCATAATGAAATCATCGGCGGCGAACGACCGGGCACCGACGTCGTGCCGGCCTCCAATGCGCCACCGGCGACCGTCTACGTCATTACCGATGGCAAAGTCGACGACGCCGCGCGTCTCTCGATGCAAAACCTGACCACGGCGTCAATGCGCGTCATTAGCATCGGATCGCGCTCCGACAATGTCGGCATCACGGCCATGGCGGCGGCACGGAATTATGAAACGCCGGAGCTTCTTGAAGTCACGGCCTCCGTGCGAAATTTCGGCGACGCGGCCAAGACTCTCGACGTGGTGCTATACGTCGATGGCCGGAATGCAGACATCAAGACAGTGGAGCTGCCGCCATCGGTGTCGAAGGTCGCGAATCCAACGTCGGCGGTAGTGGGCTCGGCAAGTGACGTCGCGAACGAAACGTCGGGAACCATGGGCGCGAAGTCACCGTCTAGCACTTCTGATTTAATTGGCGAAAAGCTCATCGCATTTGATCAGGTGGAATTCGCGGGGGGCGGAGTGATCGAAGTCGTCTTGCAGATTCAAGATGCGCTACCGGCCGACGATCGCGCGTGGACGATCATCGAGCCACCGCACAAGGTTCGCGTGCTGCTGGTCAGCGATGGTGATTTCATTCTTGAAAACGTAATCCGCAATCTCGACGTCGAAGTTGTGACGATGAAGCCCGCGCAATATGAGGCCGCCGATGACAAGCAGATTGCCGAAGACGGACGAAGCATTTTCGATGTCGTGGTTTTCGATCGGCACTCCACTCTGCGGCTTCCGCAGGGCAATTACATGTTTTTCGGCGCGATCCCGAAGATTGAGCGGGTCACCGCGGGCAGCCCCGTTAACGACGAAGTGATTTTCGATTGGGATGAAACGCACCCGATTCTTCGGCATGTCACGGTGGAGACGATCGAAGTCTCGCAATGGCTGCGGCTGACTCTTCCGGCGGACGCAATTTCGATCATGCGTGGCCAGACATCGCCGGTGCTAGGCTATTTTTCCCGCAAGGCCAGCCAATTTCTAGTATGCGCATTCAGCCTTGTGGTGACGAATGATACAGGGCAACCGATGCTCAACACGCTATGGGGCAGCAGCCCGCATTTCATCGTGTTCATGCAGAATGCCATTCAATATCTTTCGTCGAACATCGCCACGAAGAGCAAGAAAAGCATCGCGCCCGGCGAGCCGGTTACGCTTCCTGCCCCGCCCAAGGTCGAATTGGTGACGATTACGCGACCCGACGGCACGACGGAAACGACCAGCCCGGCCGCCAGCCAATCCATTCATTACGGCGCTACGCGGGAAGTGGGGCTATACAAAGTTTCGCCGGGCGTTCCCGGCGATGACACCTTTGCGGTGAATATGTTCAATCGGACCGAGAGCGATGTCGCCCCGGCAACCTTGCTGAACATCGGCACGGAGAAAGTGGGAATGGCCGGCGCTGCGGTGCCGGTGAACCGACCCGCATGGAAATACTTTTTGCTGGGCGTGCTCATTCTGCTCTTGCTGGAATGGATCGTGTACAATCGGCGCGTGTTTGTGTGAGCGAACATCGGCCATTCTGGCAATTGTCGATAAAAGGCGAACCGCAGATTGCGCAGATTTTCGCAGATGGGAAGCGCGAGGAATCAGCCCGTGGACGCTATTTCCATACCAGTCTCTCGCACGCGGGCATTCACGCGGGCCGTGGTTTGGTCTGTTCCTATGGTGCTTTGCGGCCTGATCACGTACCTGGTCTATTCGCATCTTCATTTCGTGCCTTCGGCAATTTCAAATCGACTGCAGGATTACAGCATCGCCTTCATTTGCCTGCCGCTTCCCATTCTCGGTGCGATGTCGGCAGTTCGAATGGTTCGATGGTCATTGCTGTCCGTTTGGCCCGGGACGGTCGCGATTCATGCGACTGAATCGGCGATGACGTTCTCATTGGGGCCATGCGGGATAAAAGTGTACGATGCCGCGCGGATGACCATTCGCTATCCGTTTGAATTGTCGGAAGATGGCGAAGAGGACGGCGGCTTTGAGGGTTATTTGCCAGAGGAGGAACAACTTCGCGTATTGCTGCCGCGCATCACGCACCCGGATTCCGTCAAGCCCCTGAATGAATTGCTCCTGCGATTTGCAGCCGTCGAGGAAGCTGATGCTGCAGCCTTGCTTCGCTTTGTGCTAGAACAATGGCGCGCCGTTCACATTGTACAGGAACTTGCGACGATGAATGAACCATGAATTTCATACATTGGTTCATGGACGTTTTTCTGCACCTCGATCGGCATCTCGCCGACGTGATCCAATCCTGCGGAGTGTGGACGTATGCGCTATTGTTCCTGATCGTCTTTTGCGAAACGGGGCTGGTCATCACTCCGGTCCTGCCCGGTGACTCGCTGCTATTTGCGACGGGGGCATTGGCGGCCGGTGGTTCGCTCGATGTGTTTGTGCTTGCGGTGTTCTTATCAGTGGCGGCAATTCTCGGTGACACTGCCAATTACTGGATCGGCAAATACCTGGGCCGGTGGATCATTCATCACCCGCGGCGCTGGGTCAATCAAAAGCACATCGATCGCACCCATGCGTTCTTCGAGAAATATGGCGGCAAGACGATCATCATCGCTCGATTCGTACCGATCATTCGTACTTTCGCGCCGTTTGTGGCCGGTGTGGGAGCGATGACCTATTTTCAGTTTCTGATCTACAACGTCGTGGGCGGCGTGCTTTGGGTGGGGATCTGCCTCGCTGCGGGGTATTGGTTGGGGACTCGACCGGTCGTCAAAGAGAATTTTTCCCTGGTCATTCTCGCGATCGTGTTCATTTCCATCCTCCCGGCGCTTTACGAATTCTGGAGAATGCGAGCTTCCCGCGAGCGATCCTGACCGAATCGGAACGTGTGATCTTCTTGGATTACATGCGCCGGTCGAGGCGACGGAAATGAATCGCTTCAAGAACATCTTCGGCCGTGATCGAATCTCGTTGGTTCATATCCGTAATCGTGCGCGAGACGCGCAGCACGCGATCATGCGCCCGCGCCGACAATCCTAATTCCATCATGGATTGCCGCAACACCGTTTCACATGCGTTGTCGAGGACGCAGTGGTTGCGAAGCAGCTTGCCGTTCATCCGTCCGTTCACCATCCGGGAATCGGACGCAAATCGCCGGCGCTGCGCATTGCGGGCGATGGTCACTTGTTCGCGTAGCGCCGCCGATGACGTGCCTTCGCGCTGGTCGCGAAGCTCCGTGAATGGAACCGCGGGGACTTCGACGTGCATATCGATTCGATCAATCAGCGGGCCGCTGATGCGAGAGAGATAACGCTCGATTTGCAGGGGTGAACACTTACAAGGCCGTCTCGGATCGGTGAAATACCCACAAGGACACGGGTTCATGGCCGCAATGAGGATGAAGGACGCGGGGAATTCCGTCGTCGCATGGGCGCGTGCGATGGTGACGCGTCCATCTTCAAGCGGTTGCCGCAGCGATTCCAACGCCGCCCGCGAAAACTCCGGAAATTCATCGAGAAACAGGACGCCGAAATGGGCCAGCGAAACCTCGCCGGCTTGGGGAATCGTGCCGCCGCCGACAAGCGCAGGCGTGCTCGCGGAGTGATGCGGCGTTCGCACCGGGCGCGTCGCGAGCAAGGCAGTGCCCGGCGGCAATTCACCCGACACGGAGTGAATTCTAGTCGTTTCCAGCGATTCTTCGAGCGTCAGCGGTGGCAAGATCGTCGGCATGCGTTTGGCAAGCATCGTCTTGCCCGACCCCGGCGGGCCGATCATCAGCACGTTGTGCCCACCCGCTGCCGCGATAGTGAGGGCTCGCTTGACATGCTCCTGACCGCGAACTTCCGCGAAGTCATAGTCGTAGTTCGAGGCGGCCGCAAAGACCGCGTTAAGATCGACCACGGTCGGTTCAATCGGCAATTCCCCGCTTAAGAATCCAATTGCTTCCGTCAGTGAGCTGACGCCGATCACCTCGACGCCGTCCACAACACCGGCCTCCCGACCGTTGTCGGCCGGCACGATGACTCCCCTCAGCCGATGCTCGCGGGCCAGGAGCGCCGCCGAAAGTGCACCGCGCACCGGTCGCACGCGGCCATCAAGTGCGAGCTCGCCGATGATCAGATAGTCGTTGTGACGCTCGGAAAGAATTCCGCCGTCGCCAATGAGCACGCCGAGAGCGATGGCGAGATCAAACGCCGGTCCTTCTTTTCGCAAATCCGCCGGAGCGAGATTGATCACGGTCTTGTATCGCGGAAACGAGAAACCGGAATTCTGCATCGCGCTGCGCACGCGCTCGGTGCTCTCCTTGACCGCGGCATCGGGCAGACCGACGACGGCCGTCCCGGCGAAACCATGACGATTCACATCGACTTCAACCTCGATGCGAATGGCGTCAATGCCCGCGAATGTGGCACTATGAAGTCGAGCGACCATCGGGACATTATAGGGAAATGCCGCGGCGTGGCGTAGTACTTGGTTTGCACTGGCCGCGCCTCGATGGAAACCTGTTTTTTGCAATCATTGACGTGTGGAATTTCTAGGTTGCTGCGTTGAGGGTATAATTCCAGCTCATGTAAAACTGGGCATTTCATATTGGGACTTCTGATGGCGGAATCGATCGGGCGACGACGTCTCGATCAGGGTGAACGCCGCATGGATCAAGGATGAAACTTATGGCCGATTCAAAAAGAGAATTTCCAAATTTTCAACGGCTGCGAGGCCGATCGCTCGCATTTCGATTGGCGAGCCTTGTCGTCTTCGGTTTGATGCTGATTGGATTTGTCTTTTGGTTCATCATCCGAGTGGAGGTGAACGCCGGCGAGATTCTCGTCCTTGTGAACAAGACGGGGAAAACAACGCCGGATTCGCTGGTGGCTGAATGGGGCGATCAGGTCGTGCTCTATCCCGGTCTCGTCCACGCCATCGCCGCGAAGACCGGAGAATCCGAGAGCGACATTCCAACGGATTTCAAGGGAATTCGACTTGATGTGCTCACGGAAGGCCGGTACTTCCCAAATCCCTATTCCGTGAGCGCCATCAAGTTGTCCGCCACGGTCATCGGGCAAAACGAGGTCGGAGTGTTGGTGCGGAAATTCGGCAAGCCGCTGGCGTTTCCGCAGACCGTCGCCACGTCGCCCGACGAGCGCGGACCGGTCGAAGAAATCCTGCGACCCGGACGATACAATGTCAATCTCCTCGCCTACGAAGTTCACAAGTTCCCGGCTATGAAAATCGCGGAAGGACATGCCGGCGTGGTGACGTTGCTCAGCGGCAGGGAACCGAAAGCGAAAAACACATTTACCGTCGAGCCTGGCGAAAAAGGCGTGCAGCACGAAACGCTGGGGCCGGGCCTCGAATATTACAATCCCTATCTCAAGCACATCGACCTCGTCGATGTCCGCAGCCAGAAGTTCGATTTGCTAAAATCCGAAGCCATTCAATTCCCGTCCAATGACAGTTTCACGATCACGATCGAAGGCACGATCGAGTGGGCGATCCGGCCTGATCGCGTCGCCGAAGTGACCGTGGCGTATGGTGATGCGGAAGACATTCTCAACAAGATCATTCTTCCCAACGTGCGCGGAATCGCGAGAATTCAAGGGTCAAAACTGCAGGCCCGCGAATTCATCAGCGGAAAGACTCGCGCCGCATTTCAGGAAAGACTACTGGCCGAATTGGAGCGTGAATGCTGGCAGCAAGGGGTGGACATCAAATCCGCGCTTGTCCGCGACATTCAGCCGCCGCACGAGATCGCCGCGTTGATCAGCTACCGCGAGCAGGCCGATCAGGAAATCGAGCGTTCCACGAACGAGATGAGCGAGGCGAAATCGGAGGCGAAGCTTGTCGAGCAGCGCGAGCTGCAGGAGCGGAATAAGGCCATCGGCGACGCCCGCCGCAACGTCGTGACCATGACCAAGGACGCGGAACAGCGCCGCGGTGTGAGCGTCACGGAAGCCAAACGTGAGTTCGAAGTCAGCAAGCTCAATTTGGAAGCGGCCTCAAAGGAAGCCAGCGCCTTGCTCTCTCGCGGAAAAGCCGACGCCGACGTGGTCTTATTCAATTATCAAGCCCGCGCAGAACCGCTGGGACATGCGGTCAAGGCGTTTGGCGACGGTGTCACCTACGCCCAGCAGTTCTTCCTGCAGCGAGTCGCCCCATCCATTACAACCGTGCTCAGCAATACGGATGGCCCGTTCGCGCAGATTTTCAAGCAGCTTCAATCCATGGAGCGTCCGAACGCTCCGAAAGGTGGCCAATGATTCGACGATACTTGCCCACACTGATCGCCCTTTTTGTGATCGCGACTTCCTTATTGGTGATGATCGCGTGGCTCGCATTTCGCATTTATGTGCCGGAGAACATGTGCGCGGTGCTCATCCATCGAAGCGGCACGCAGCTTCCTGCCGGCGAGCTGATCGCGCACGAGCCCGGTCAAAAAGGAATTCAGGAACAGGTGCTCGGCCCGGGTCGATATTTCTATGATCCAATCGCATGGAGTTATGAACTAAAGCCACTGACGGTCATTCCGGCCGGAAATCCGACGACGTGGGAATGGTTGCACTCATTGAGTGAACCACAGCGAGAGGCTCTTCGCCGCGGAGAGTTCGCGTTGAAGGGCGATTTCCCGAAAGTCGGGGTGGTCACACGCAAGGTTGGCAAGCCTTCAGCACCAGGTCAGGTTGTGATCGTAAGTAGAGACTCTGGATCTGCGGGCGTGCTTCGTGAAGTGTTGACGCCGGGGACGTACAAGATCAATCCCTATATTTACGACGTGCAACTTCAGCCGGCGGTCGTCGTCCCGGCGGGATTTGTCGGAGTGGTGACGAATCTTTTTGGAAGCAGCGCGTCGCCGCTGTCTGCGGCGCCTGCGCCTGCAACCGAAAATGACTCCAAGGGAATTGCCACGGCACTGGATATCGCCGAGCCTTCGGTGATGGGTGAAAACGCTCTTCATGTGCGCCCCTTGGTTGAGGCCGGTCAGCGGGGAACGGTTCGCGATGTGCTCGAACCGGGCGTCTATTTCATCAATCCCAAACTCCAAAGCGTCGTGCTCGTCGAGATCGGTTACAACGAATACACGCAAACCAAAATCACAGAAACTGAAAATCACCGTATCACGTTTCCATCTGATACGGGTTTCCTCATTAGCGTCGGCGTCACCGTTGTTTGGGGGATTCAGCCGCGGCATGCGGCCGAAATCATCAATGAGTTCGGCAACATCGACGGCGTGGTTGATAAAGTGATCGGCCCGCAGCTTCGCTCGATTTGTCGAAACATCGGTTCCACGTATGCCGCACGGGATTTCATCCAAGGCGAGAAACGCGAGATGTTCCAAAAGGCGCTGACGGCCGAATTGCAGCGCGTTTGCCGTGGCAAGAATCTGGACGTCTTGATCGCTCTTGTAAGAGAGATCGAAGTCCAGCCGCCGGGCGGCGCACCCAAGGATGCCGTGGCGACCGAGGACTTGAAGCGCACCATTCAACAGAGCTACATCGCGATCGAGAGCCAGATTACCAAGGACAAGCAGCGGGCCGCCGCGGCCACTCGCGCCCAGCTCGAAGAAGAGCGAAAAAAGGTCGAAATCGCCCGCGAGCAAATCCGCGCCGAGTCCAGGGTCCTGGTGGCGCAGATTCTCGCCGAAGGAGAAAAGCAGGCCGCTGAAATCGACGCCCACGCCCAGCTTGATGTGGCCGCCATTCGACAAGAAGCCGCTCAATTTCAGGCACAACGGATCAGCACTCTGGGACAGGCCAAGGCCGACGTGGAAAAAATGAAAAACGAGGCGGAAGCCAAAGGATTCGAACTTTTGGTCAATGCATTCGGCAGCGGCTATGCCTACAACCTCTATACCTTCGCCGAGAATTTTCAGCCGCAGTCGATCCACCTGATTTACGCGGGCGAAGGCACGTTTTGGACGGACCTGTCGCGATTCGACGAGGCCGGCGCGGCCAAGGTGCTGCAAAACAGTTTGCCTAAGAAAGGCCCGGAAAAATAATTAGAAATCCCAGGCTTCTGGAACGAGCATAGTGGCGGCCGTTTTCATCGGATCGGCATATCCATATTCGCGCGAAAACGGAGCTTGGCGCCGATCAAGAGAACCAAACCTACCAGAGCAATGGCCCAATGCGACATTGTAGGGATGGATTGAACCACCGGCTGACATGTGCAGTTGGGTAGGCATGGCCCGCCCCCACACGACTCTGATGATGCACCGTCGCACTGCTCGCCTGCTTGAAGAATGCCATCGCCACAGCGTGGGAGCGTGCATGAATTGGTGCAGCCGTCGGTGTTAATAAGATTTCCATCATCGCATTCCTCGATGCCTGACTCGACGATTCCATCACCGCATCGAGCAACGCGACAGGAGTTGGTGCATGCGTCATTGTCATTAGCATTGCTGTCATCGCATTGTTCTACGCCTGACTGGACGATGCCGTCACCGCAGCGTGCCAACACGCAAGAGTTGGTGCATGCGTCGTTGTTGTTCAGGTTGCCATCATCGCATTCTTCGACGCCGGTCTGGACAATGCCGTCGCCACATCGAGCGATCGTACAAGCGTTCGTACAGGCGTCATTGTCATTCGCATTGCCGTCATCACACTGTTCGCCGCCTTGAACGACGCCATCGCCGCACTGTGTAGCAACACACCCAGAACCCTGGGCTTCGGAGGCGCATTGCGCATCCCATTGGGTGTCGCAGCAGAACGTGTCGTTGTTCGGCGGACCGCAAACCTTCTGACAGCAATTCGCGTCATTACAGCCCGGTCCACCGTGCGACAAAAAGCAGGAACCCGACTGCGCCGTGCAAGTTAAGAAGCATGTGCCATTCGCCTCCCCTACGCAGTCGAAATCCCAAGACACAAGGCAGCAAAAAGGATCACTCCTACAGATTTCATTGCAGCAAGCCGAGTTGTTGCAACCCGGGCCGCTCTGAGCCGAGCCGCAATCACCTGAAGTCGGTCCACAGGATGGGAAGTTCCCGGTGCACAATCCGGTGGCTTCGCTCGCGCAATAGTCATCCCACGTCACATCGCAGCAGAATTGATCGAGGCCGCACGTCTCATGACAGCAGGTAGAATCGTTGCAGCCCGGAGCGTTCTCCACGTGCCCAGTGAAGCAGTCTCCAGCGCCCGCGATGCAAGAGTCAGCATTGCCGCATCGAATTGTCAAGGTGCCGTTTCCCATGGCCGCGATATAACCTCCCACGCGAATTCCGTATTGATGTCCCGCAACTACCGGCAAAGTGACTCGAGACGTCACGGAAGTTACGTCGGACCCGCAGCCGTCATCATTGCAGGCGATGGCTTGCGCGGACGGGCATCCACAACCGTCATAAACCACAAGCTTCGTGTCATAATCACTACCGCACAGACTGAAGATCGCCTGACCCGTGCAGCTCGCTGTGTAGCAGAACCAGATGTCATTGCCGACTTGGCTGTCGCCGAAGAACTGGCACGCGGCGTCGGGAGCGCCGTCTGTCGTGGCCCCCACGGTGCTGAAAGTGTGCGATCCGTCGGACACTGCGATTGCGTTCATGCATGAATCGTTTGCGGGAACGCCGCCGTCCGGAATATTCGGTGTCCGGGATTCAGTGCCATTCAGTGTACGATCTCGGAGTGCGCTAGACTTTGGGCTTGCCGCCGTCGGCAATGCAAAATAGGCAGTTGCAAAAAGAAGAATCGTTACTTTCCAAGCGGTCAAATGATTTGCAAACATAGGAGCTGACTTTCCTTTCCCCATTGATGCGATCCCGAATCAATCAGGTGAATTGCAAGTATAACGCCAGCATTCGAAAGTCGAAATACTCAGTTCCTAGTCCTAGAATTTAGGATAATGAGCGGAAAATGCAGGATTTCGCTCCATTTCGCATTGAACCAATAATTTTCTTGACGGGAGATAAGTGATCAGGTAATATCCAAGTGATGCTTAGGAGTCTTCTCAATTCCGTCGTGATGTTCCTTGCGGAGGTCATTCGCGCGTTCGACGAGGCGACGCGTCTGATGATCGCCGTGCTGTGGGCGGCTTTTGGCCAGTGCGCCTGTTGTTACGCCCCAACGCGAAAAGGAAATTCCTGACGGGCAGCTAGGCAGAATCGATTGAGGCCACGACCCGCGGGAAAGTTCCTGCGGGTTTTTTGTTTTTGGGGAGTGGCGAGGCTCAAGACCTGTGAGAGCCGCGCGAGAATGTCGAATGCGGAATTGCGAATGCCGAATGGGATGACCTTTCCTTTCGCAACCGTTTCGACTTTCAGATCGCGGCACTCACAGGCGCAGGAGCACGGAATATTGAAGAGCGAAGATGGAAGATCGAGAGGACCACTGCTGGACGAGAATTGGTAATTCTCCGCTCCGATCTTCTGCATTCGATCTTCGCTCTTTTTCTCGGAGGTTACGATGCATCTTGACGTGTTGACAAACGAGGACCGGCATAGTGCGTTCAAGGAGCCGGGTCGAATCGGGAACGGCAAGCGCCACGCGATGATCGACGTCGACTGGACGATCAATGAAAGCACGTCGACGGATCGGCTCATCGAGTGGACGTTTGATCGCTTCTCCAGCCAGCGTATGGTCATGACCACGTCGTTCGGCATGGAGGGCTGCGCCCTCATCGACATGTACGCACGGTACGGCAAGCCGCTCAGCGTCGTCTACCTCGACACGATGTTCTTCTTTCCGGAGACCTATAAGCTCCGCGATGAGATGGTCGAACGATACCCGCATATTCACTTCATCAACCGCGGCACGACGCTCACGCCGGAGCATCAGGCCGAGCTTTATGGTCCCGAACTTTGGAAGCGAAATCCCGACCTATGCTGCAAAATCCGCAAAGTGGACCCCATGTTTCCGGTGATGGCCGACGTGGATGTATGGATTGCCGGGCTGCGAAAATCGCAATCCGCGACGCGGGCTGCTATCCGCGTGATCGACTGGGACTGGAAATACCAGGTGCTCAAAATCAGTCCGCTGGCGACGTGGGAACGCTCCGAAATCTGGGATTACATCAAGAAGCACAATGTGCCGTACAATGAACTGCACGAGCAGGGCTACCCAACGGTCGGCTGCACGCATTGCACCTCGGCTGTGGCAGGTTCCAAGCCCGGGGAATATTCACGTGCCGGTCGCTGGGCCAGCACGGAAAAGACCGAGTGCGGGCTTCACGGCGGTGCGGGAATCTAAGACCTCGCGAATTTAGATTGGGCAGGGCTCGTCATCGCAAGCGGGCCTGTGTTAAGTTGGGCCGACCGTGCAAATCTCGGAGGCTTGCGGATTGCATCATTTGCAGTTTCGGCGAACCTTACCCATGTCTCGCCGTATTAAATGGAAGTCGTTCGAGGTCTGGAAGTTGCAATCTCGCGAGCAAGCTCGTAATGGAGGTTGAGTGGCCCACGCCCATTTGAAAGAGATCGAAGCCGAAACGCTGCGAGCGAGCGGCCTGCTCATCGGAACGCTTATGGGTGGGATGCTCGTAGTCAGTTCCTTCGTTCTCGACTCTCCGTGGTTATCCCGGACCTTGTTTCAATTTGAGCCCGTCGCCAACGCGACCGGCCGGGTCCACAGCCCCTATTCCGATGCCATCGCCCTGATCGGCGCGGTCCTGCTCGGCGCGCCGCTGGTCTGGCACGCGATCAAGTGCCTGAGCCACGGGCACATGCACATGGATGAGCTGGTGGCATTGGCCGTTGTCGCGGCGATCGCCCTCGGCGAGTACCAGGAAGCCGGCATCATCGCATTCTTCATGATCCTCTCGAATTTGATCGAAACACGCACGGCGCTCGGCGCCCGCGCGTCGATCGAATCATTGCTTCGTTTGACGCCGACCAAGGCACACGTGGTTCGATCCGACGGGAAAGAAGAAATAGTTGAGGCCCGTGTGCTTAAGCCCGGCGACGTCGTCCGTGTGCGTCCGGGTGACAACGTCCCCGCTGACGGCGAGATCATCCGCGGCGAATCGACGGTGAATCAGGCCAACATCACCGGCGAATCGATACCCGTCGACAAAGCGCTCGGGTCTGAAGTATTCAGCGGCACGAGCAATCTCACCGGCGTTCTCGACATTCGCGTCACCAAAGCCGGCGGAGATACAACACTCGGACGCGTGCAGAAGTTGATTCTGAACGCGGAGAAGACGCGCATCCCGCTCATGCGGCTGATCGACAGATACGCCGGCTGGTACACGCCGACGATCTGCATGCTGGCCGCCGTCGTCTGGTTCTTCGCCGAAGACAAGACCGTCGGCATTCAAAAAGCAATTACCATGTTGATTATTGCTTGTCCGTGCGCGCTGGTTCTGGCGACGCCGACAGCCATGGTCGCTGCATTGAGCTGCGCCGCGCGGCTGGGCATTCTCATCAAGAACGTTGTGCAGCTTGAATACGCCCGCTCGTTGACAGCGGTCATTTTTGACAAGACCGGCACGCTCACCACGGGTGAGCTTTCCGTCACGCAGCTCAAGCCCGCTCCGGGCGTGGAAGGCGTCGAGCTTCTTTGGTCGGCTGCGTCGGCGGAACAAATGAGCAAGCACCCAGCAGCCTTGGCGCTCGTGGCCGTCGCCAAGAAGGCGCGAATCGAGCTTGTGCATCCGGAAAAATTTGGTGAGACCGCCGGTCGCGGCATTGAGGCCGACGTGCATGGCGATTCCGTCATCGTCGGGCGACGAAACTGGCTGGTCGATAAAGGCGTGGATTTGAGCGCCTTGAGCGGGCCGGATTACGCCGAACCCGAAGGCGTCAGTCTTCTTTATGTCGCCCGAAACGGCAAGTGTCTCGGCTGGGTCGGCCTCGAAGATCGCACTCGAACCGAAGCCCGTTTAGCTATCGAAGAACTCCGCAAGCTTCGCATTCAAAATATCTCAATGGTTACCGGAGACAAGTGGTCCGTCGCGCGCCGCGTTGGTGCGGAGATGGGTTGCACGGAAGTTCAGGCCGAAGTGCTGCCGGAGGACAAGTTGCACCTGGTCGATGATCTTCGTCGTCGCGGGCACCGAGTGGCCGTCGTCGGCGACGGCGTCAATGACGCCCCGATGCTCGCCGCCAGCGATTTGGGCATCGCCATGGGCGCGGCGGGCAGTGATGTGGCCATCAACTCCGCGTCGATCGCGTTGATGAACAATGATCTCATGCGTCTGCCGTTCTTGATTCGACTCTCCCGCGCCACGACCAAAGTCGTCTGGCAGAATATTCTCTTCGGCGTGGCCTTCATCGTGGTGATGATGACGCTGGCGGTTTGGGGACCGCTGACTCCTATCGTCGCCGCGGCCGCTCACACCGTCGCCACCGCATTCGTCATCTTCAACAGTGCTCGCCTCGTCCGCTTCGGTGAAGAACGCGCCGTGGACGTGGTCAGTTATCTGGGGCCGATATCGGTCGAACCGGCGCCGGTCGCTGCTGCGGCGGCGTGATCAAGGGTTGATTCTTGATTTCTTCGCACCCAGATCCTCGGTAAAGGAAACCGTTGATCCGTTTTGGTGTACCCTGTTTTTGTGCGATGAGTAGCATCGCGATGCAATCCTTGTGCAAAATCGTTACAGAACCATCCATGAGGAGAGCCTCGCGGTAGTCGTGCGCCCGCGACGGAACAACCTCATAAGCTATGATGGTGTCCTTTAATTGTTCCTTGCCCGTAGCCCAATCCGGTCCTGTCACGTACGCAAAGTCGCCGTAGAAACGATAAGTAGGTGGAAACGCATACCTGAGAATCGTGCCCTCAAACGCGAACAGCACTCCGTAAGTGGCGCTGCTCACAAATAAGAGTCCGATCAAAGCAATCCTCAACTTGCGATTGGCGAGAACGATGACTACCGGGCACCAAAGCATGAATCCAAAGGTGATCGGCACCAGGTCGTCTAGGTTACGCTGCCATTGCCACCTTGTTTCCCGAAGAGGTGCTTCGGAGACCGCGTCAAGCGAAGGATACGAATTTGCCTTGGCGAATTCCAGATCAAAATCAGTGTGAGTAGGGAATTCAGCAATTTGCTCGCGCCAAACTCGGTCAATCGTTTGCATGTTTCTCTCGGCTGGCTGCATTCTCGCACCCAATGGACCCCTCGGCCTTTCGGGATACAACAGACACGCGAGGACTACGATGGTCCAAACCACGCCGAGCAAAAAGCGGACAGGCGGGTTGAGCAGGCGCCAGATTCGAGTCCGAAGCGTAGGAATGGATTCGAGCGACGTTGTTGAGTCGTTTGGATCAAACGGCGTCCCGCATTCGGGACATCGAAATTCGACTTGGCCTCGAAGGTCGTATTTGCACTGGCGGCAATACATGCTTCACTCCGTGGCGGGAACCAATCAATGGTAGGCGGCTTCACCGGAGAATCAATGACCAAAAGGCCACAGTTGGGCATGCCGTGGTAAAGAGTGTCGCACTTACCCCCCTTGGTCCCCCCTTAGAAAGGGGGGAGGCTAATCGACCCGACCGCAGAAGATTTTATTGCGGCGGTTCCGGCGGGGTGTGCCAGCATTTCAGACAGCGGGGCTCATAGTTTGAGGGGTCCACGATCATGCGGCCAGCAATGATCGGGGTGAGGCGCTGCGTTCGGGTGGCCGGGGCGCGGCAGCGGGCGCACGTCGCCGATTTGCCGATGACCTCGCCGCATATTTCTTCCAGTGCCGAGTTGATCGGGAATGGCCGACCCCAACTGTCCGGATCGAGCGAAGTTACTACAACAGATTTACCTGCGTTCGCCAGAGCGGAAACGACGTTCGGCAGCTCGACGTCGAAAAAGTGGGCCTCGTCGATGCCGACCAATTCAACTTTGTCGCCGGCGAATTCGAGAATGTCCTGCGCTCGATTCACGGTGACTGCGGGCCGACTCTTACCGCCATGCGTGAGGATCAGACCATTGGTGAAGCGCAGATCGGACGCGTGCTTCACCGCGAGCGCTCGATGCGGATCGACTCGGTCGAGCTGCCGCAAAAGCTCGGTTGTTTTCCCGCTGAACATGGAGCCGGTAATGAGAGTGATGGTGCCGCGATCAGTTCGTTTTCCGATCATGTATTTGCGTACCGGTCTGCCATCACAGTTTTGCTCATTGATCCGAACCCAAGCGCAAGCGCGGGTAGACCCCCTTTGGTCCCCCTTGGTAAGGAAGATGGCCCGTTGCTCGCGCTTCGGGTTCGGATTTGAGGCGGAAAATCTCGAAGACCCATACTTCACAGATGCCATATCAATGCAAGACGCGCATGGCCACAAGCGTCTGGTCGTCCACCTGCGGGCCATTGTCCATGAAGCCAAGCAGCTTTGAATTCACGCAATCGACGATGTGCTGCGCACCGGTCAGGTCCTCGCGGATGCAGCCCAGCAGCCGATCGCGGCCATAGAATTCGCCAGCGGGATTCGATGCTTCGATGATCCCATCGGTGTACATGAGCAATGTGTCGCCGCCGGAAAGAGTCACTGAGCTTTCAGGGAATTCGCACAGATATTCCACGCCCATCGGCAAAGTCTGGGCATCGTCGAGCTCGGCCACATGAGCGTGACGGTCGACGAGCAACGCCGGATTGTGACCTGCGCTGGAATATCGAAGCGTGCGGTCGGAAGGGTCGTACATGGCATAGAACGCGGTGGCAAATATTCCCTGGTAGCGGGAGGACTGGTCGCATAGATGGCGGTTCACGATCCGCAGCAAATCACGCGGCTCGCCGACCTGATTGCAGCGGGCGTGAAGCATGGTCCGAAGCATGGCCATGATGACCGCCGCGGGTGTGCCGTGACCACTGACGTCGGCCAGCCAGATGCCCCAACGCCCATCACCGAGATCGAAGAAGTCGTAATAATCTCCACCGGCGCGAGCGGCCGTCGCATAAGAGGCCGCAATATCAAGCGTGGGAATGCTCGGCAGTCGGATCGGAAGCAATGATCGCTGCAGTGCGGCCACGCGACGCATCTCATGGTCCAATTGGGCATAGGCCTCACGCAGTCTTTGGGCCACTAACAAGTTATTCGTAGCCCGGCCGAATAGATTGGCCGTAAGGACCGCATCGGCAAGGTCGATCTGGTCAAACCCGGCCGGGTCAATCGACATCCGCACGACCATGTTGAGACTTTCACCGCTGTCATACATCGGCAGAGCAACGATCGACCGTGCATCCTTTAGGTATTCGTAGGCCGGCTCATCGGCGTGGACGGATACGTTCCGCATCACGCGAGGTTCGTCGGCATACAGCAGATCAGCGAGAAGCCCGCCACGAAACATGGGAAGCCGGTCGGGCTGCTTCCAAGGATTGATATCCTCCGTCCATCGCGTGCTTCGCGTGACCCGATATTGTGGTGCGTGCAAACCTCGGCGGCTGATGGAAATGGATGACTCACCACCATACAGTCGTGGGGTGTGTTTGCGGAAGACCTGGACCATTTGTTGCGGATCGGTTTGGGTGCTGATCTCGCGGACGAGCTCGACCGTGGCTTTCAAGTTGGGGTCGCGATCCGGGCGGCTGCACGAATTCGCCTGGTCTTGGACCGTTTGCCCGGCCTGACATTGTTCAGAATTCGCGGCGCGCGGGTCTTGCATAAAGATTGATTATCGCCGAGAGGTGGAATGCTGTCGATGGAATGATTAAATAAGACGTGGTCATGGGAAAACCTATCGTCGTCATGTTGAGCCGAGCGAAGCATCTCGAATGCGAGTTCCTTCGTCCCGCTCTGCAGGACTCAGGATGACGGCTGACAATGTATGGGCAGCAATCTCGTTAACGAGCGGTTTGTAGTGCGATGTTTGGAAAACTCGTAGGACCCGACATTGCGGAGATGGTGCAGCAACGGCAGTTTGCCCAGTTGCGGTCCGCGCTTCTTGGCCTGAAGCCGCCGACAGTCGCGGAAATTTTTGAGGATTTGTCTCCCGAAGACATCGGCGTCATTTTCCGGCTCCTTCCGCGCGAATTCGCCGCCGACATCTTCGAATACCTCTCCTTCGAAAATCAGGAAACGCTTCTTCATAGCCTGGGGAACGAGCAGGTCGCAACGGTTTTGAATGCGATGGCCCCTGACGATCGAACGGCCTTGCTCGAAGAGCTTCCGGGCTCAATTACGAAGCGATTGCTCGCCCTACTGACGCCTGACGAGCGTAAGGTCGCGACCGAGCTCCTCGGCTATCACCCCAAGTCTGTCGGTCGCTTGATGACGCCGGAATTCGTGGCCGTCTCGCCGGAATGGACGGTCGGGCAGGTGATGGACCACATTCGGAAAGTCGGGCGCGACAAGGAGACGCTCAATGTCATCTATGTCCTGGATCACAAAGGGTACCTGATTGACGATATTCGCCTGCGCGAACTTGTCCTTTGGGATCCACAGACGCCTCTATCTGAGAAGATGAATCGGGAATTCATCGCATTGAGGGCGGATCAGGACCAGGAGGAGGCCGTCAAGGCGTTCAAGGAATATGACCGCGTGGCCCTGCCGGTCGTGGACTCTTCGGGGTTTCTCGTCGGCATCGTTACCGTCGACGACATTCTCGACATCCAGGAAGAGGAAGTCACCGAGGATATCCAGAAGATGGGCGCGGTCGAGGTTCTCGATGCCCCCTATATGGCCGTCGGTCTGCCGACAATGATTCGCAAACGTGCGGGCTGGCTCTCCATCTTGTTCGTCGGAGAAATGTTTACGCAGACGGCGATGGGGAAATTCCAGGACGAGCTTGAGCGGGCCGTCGTGCTGAGTCTGTTCCTGCCGCTCATCATCAGCAGCGGCGGCAACAGCGGATCGCAGGCTTCATCATTACTCGTGCGCGCACTGGCGTTAGGCGATGTACGACTTCGCGATTGGTGGCGAGTGCTTGTTCGGGAGTTGACCTCTGGGCTGGCGCTGGGTGCGGTTCTGGGAACGATTGTTCTAATTCGAATTCTCGTGTGGCAGGCGCTGGGGTGGGATTATGGTCCGCATTACATGATTCTCGCCCTGACCGTTTCGTTTTCGGTCATCGGGGTTGTCATGTATGGCACGCTTATGGGGGCCATGCTGCCTCTCGTGCTGCGCCGCGTCGGCCTCGATCCGGCCACTTCGTCCGCGCCATTTGTTGCGACGCTCGTGGACGTGACGGGAATTATCATCTATTTCACAATCGCGGCCCTCATGCTTCGCGGGACGTTGCTTTAGCGCCGCGCGAATCACAAGTTCGAATTGCCCAAACCGATTCGATCGAAGCAGAGTCGAAATCGACCCGCTCCTTCGCTTCGAATCGCACATAGCTGATTGAGCGGCAACGGCGTCATTGGCCAAATGTGACCAACCTCCTTCGTGGTGAGGATCGGAAGCGCCTTGAAATCTGGAATATGAGATTTCAGCATCTCCAGGACAGCCGGAAGCTGATCGTGCTCCGCTTGATGAAAATCACCAAGAAGAACTCCAGAAATGCGTTCCCAAACTCCCGCCAGAGTAAGATGTGACAAGAACCGATCAACGCGCTCAAGCTTGTCGTTGAAGTCTTCCAGCACGATCCAGCAATTGGGGATTTTCAATGTTGGATCATACGGCGAACCAATCATGGTCGAGAGAACTGTGAGATTGCCGCCCACGATTCGAACCGTCTGAACATCCGCCAAGCTCCCGCTCGCTAGATTCGCGCTGATTTTGATTTCCTCGCGCCCTTCAATGATTCGAATCACTCGCTGGAAATAGTGCCTGAACTCGGTCGACCAGTTGGCGAGCATCCAATCCGCCGGCGTTGCATTGGCGAATTCGGGATCATCGGCGGCGATTCGCTGTGCCGCAAATCGCTTCATTCCGTAAACGAGAAAGGCCGGGCCCATGTCATAAACGCCCAAGCCGTTCTGATGTCCAGCGACAATGTTGATGAGCGTGGTGAGTTCGCTAAATCCGAACGCGACGATTCGTGTCGTTCGGCGATCAAGCAGGGAAAAATCGATCCACGGAAGAACGCGGGTGAACCAAGCACCGCCTCGCAGGGCGACGATGGCCGCGACGCTTGAATCTCCAAGGGCGTTTTCAATGTCCTTGGCCCGGGCGTCATCGTCGCGGCGGCCGCCGTGAGATTCGTCCTCATCGACTTCGATGAGCGTCGGATCGGCGGTCACTTCGTAGTGTTCGCCGATACAGCTCCGCACGCGTCCGACAAGGTCGCGCGCATCGTGGATCCCGACGGCGCGAAAAAACGGTTTGCACGAGCCGGCCGGAGCGATGAGATGGATACGCTTTCTCATGGCGGAGTACTATAGCGAGACATGCAGAATTCCGCGCAGTCCTTGCTATACTCCCGGCCATGAAAAAAGCACTGACTTCAATTGCATTGTTGATCGCTTCGAACTCCTTCATGACGACGGCCTGGTATTGGCATTTGAAACATAAGGGCTGGACGCTGGCGATGGCAATCATGGTTTCATGGCTCATTGCGTTGCCGGAATATCTTCTTCAGGTTCCGGCCAATCGAATTGGGCATATCAACTTCGGCGGACCGCTGACCGCGCCGCAACTCAAGGTGATCCAGGAAGGAATCACGCTCACAGTCTTTGCTGTATTTTCGCACCGTGTGCTCGGCGAAAACCTGCGGTGGAACGACGTCCTTGCGTTTGCGCTGATTTTCGCGGGCGTGAGCGTGAGCCTGTTCACGAGCCACAAAGCTTAGATCGTTGAATGTCGCGCGGCGCTGACGAACGCGACGGCAGCTTGCAGGTCGATCGGGTTTGACGTGCGACGATCGACCTTGATTCCTGTGCCCACGATTACGCCGCTCGCAATCCGCAGGATTCCGCCGATGTTTTCAGCATTGGCACCGCTGCCGACGAATATGCGTCGATCAGGAACGGCCTCGCGCACGGCGCGAAGTTCCTCGAGGTTGATGGCCTCGCCGGTGGCCGATCCCGTGACGATCAATCCATCAGCCAAACCACGATAAGCGGTGTCGCGGGCCGCTCGGGCGATGTCCGGCTCAGAAAGCGGCCGCGCGTGCTTTACGTTGACATCGGCGAGGATCGCAACGCGCGAGCCAAGGAGCTTTCGATATTGAAGCGTTTCGGCGGCGCAACCTTCAATAATCCCTTGATCCGAAGCATACACGCCGACATGGATGTTTACACGTATAAATGAGGCGCCTGTTGCGGCCGCAATTCCCAATCCACTCATTGCGTCGTTGCGGAGAGCGTTGATGCCGATTCGCATTCTGCAAGAACGGTGAACTTCGCACGCTGCGACAGTCATGGCCGCTACGCTCGCGGGTGGCAACGAGCCAGCAGTGAATGGCATGTCGCCAAAATTCTCGATGATTGCGGCATCGAAGCCGGAATCTTTCAGTTCTCGCGCATCGCTCACCGCGCGTTCGATGATTTCTTCCATTGGAAGTTGGTGCTGTGGACTTCCAGGAAGCGCGGGCAGATGGATGACGCCGATGAGTGCGGGTGTTGGCAAATCGAGCATAGCGGCGGGATTGTAGGCGAAATGATGGGTCGGGCGAAGGCGAGTCTAACTTGCTTCTGTCTTCCGGAAAACGGCTACCACGTCATCAATCGGCACGACGTAGAGGCAGTTGTCGGCGTCAAATTCGACCGGGATCGCGTTCTTGGGGTTGAAAAGCACGCGGTCGTATTGCTTGACCGGATAGTCGTCGTCGTTGTCGATCAGCGCGGAGACGGCCACAACCCGGCCGGTAATGGTCGGAATTTCGATCGAATCCGGCAGTTCGATCCCGCCCTTGGTCACTTTCTTGTCCTCATCCTTGCGGATAAGGACGCGCTTGCCCAGCGGTTCGACAGTTTCGAGCTTTGACTTATGTGCCTGCGTTCGGTCGGCCATCATCTATCCAATCGGCAATATTCGTCGCCTCTGTGCGGTGATTCTATGCAATCGCCAAATTGAATTCCAATACAAAGAGTTTTTCATCGGACTCCGATGGCCGTTATGATTCTGCCGCATGGATCGCGACCCTCGTTCTATCGACCTGATTCTCTTGCCCATTCCGAGGCGGATTCAGGAAAGTTCGGAGCATTTTGACCTGCGACGAGGCCTACAGCCCGCGTTTCATGGTGTGGATGCACGAATCGAGGCTGCCGTGAACCGATTCTTGCCCCGGTTCGCGATGAATGGTAGCGCCGTAGCAGATAGGTCCACAATTCGAATTGCGGTTGACGCGTCGACGATCGAACATCTTGACGGCTACCGCCTGACGATTCGGCCGGACGGAATCGAAGTAGTCGGGCAGTCAGATGCCGCCTGCTTCTGGGGTTTACAGACGGTCATACAACTCGTTGAAAGTGCCAGCGCTGCTGGTAACATGATTCCGTGTTGCCGGATCGAGGATTGGCCTGATTTCGCGACCCGTGGCCTGCTCCACGATGTGTCGCGCGGCAAAGTTCCGACGCTCGACACTCTCAAGCGGCTCGCGGATCGGCTTGCGTCGTGGAAGATCAATCAGCTTCAACTGTACATCGAGCACGCGTTTACTTTCGCATTCGATCCAGAGATTTGCGAACCTCACGACGCTCTGACGCCCGATGAAATTCGTGAACTTGATCGCTATTGCCGCGAACGATACATCGTCCTTGTGCCGGCGGTTGCGACACTTGGACATATGGGTCGCATTCTCTCCATGCCGAAGTACCGCCACCTAGCCGAAATAGAGCCCCAATCGACGTGGTCTGAAATGGCTTGGCCGGAACGAGCGCGCGGATTTACGCTCGACATCGCCAATCCGGAATCTCGTAAGCTGGTGGAACGCATCTGGTCGGAAATCTTTGATGCATTCAGTTCACCTGTCGTCAACATTTGCGACGACGAACCGTGGGACTTGGGGAAGGGAAAGAACAAGGCGCGCTTCGCTAACGGCCGCGGGGCGGAAGCGTATATCGAGCAAATTCGATGGATGTGCGATTTGTGCGCTGCGCAAGGTCGCCGGCCGCAGGCATGGAGCGACGTCATCAAGAATCATTCCGAATTGATGGATCGACTGCCGCGGGATTTGACGATCCTTCATTGGGGATATGACGATTGTGCGGATTGCGATGCAACGGCCAAATTCACAAGAACCGGGTTGCAAACGATCGTGTGCCCCGGCACATCCGGCTGGAAGCGAGTCCTCAACGCAATGAATTTGGCCGAAAGAAACATTCAAGCTTTCGCCGCCGCAGGAAAGAAGCATGGCGCGGTCGGATTGCTCAACACGGATTGGGGCGATCATGGGCATTTCAACGGATTGGCCTGTTCATGGCATGGCATCGCCTCAGGCGCCGCTCTTTCCTGGAATGCGGATCATGTGACCGGCGAGAAGTTTGACCAACTATTGAGCAGGCAGCTATTTGGTGATGAAGGCGCAGCGATTTTCTCCGACCTTCGCGAGGCCTCCCGTGTCGCTGATAAATGCGAGACGTGGCGGTTGATGTGGACGCCGATCCGACGGGTGGCCGACGATCCGATGGTGCCTTCCGTCGATCTTGTCCGCCGATGTGCGAGTGCCGCGGAAGATGCGATTGATGCGTTGCAGGCACTCGGACATTCCGTTAATGCGGTTGACGATCGTGCCGAGCTGGCCTTGGCGTGTCGGGCCACGGTCATATTCGCCGAAAAAGTTGCCGCCGCCCAAACGATCCGCCGCGAATCAGGCGGCGTAGCCATGCCAGATCGTTCAACCCGCTTTGATACGCGACCTGCGAGCGAAATCGCCGAGTCGATCGACGATCTCGCCCATGACTATGCAGCCGTCTGGAAGCGCCACAACAAGCTCTCGGGATTGTGGGATATACTGACGGCGTTGGCGGCGGTCGCCAGTGAATTTCGCGTTCGTAGTCTGACGCCCGATCGCCATGACTTGGAATGATCGCTCAAGGATGAGGATGCTGTCTTGACTCTGGGTTGGATCGACCTCTGCGTCGTCATTTTCTATTTCCTCGCCACCATCGCGATCGGTTTCTGGTTTGGCCGCGGCGAACGTAACACAAAAGACTTCTTTCTCGGGGGGCGAAAGCAACACTGGCTTCTCGCGGGCATCTCCATCATCGCCACCGAAATCAGTGCGATGACATTCATCGGCGTGCCGGGTGTGTCGTTTCGAGGCGACTGGTGGTACTTGCAGATGCAAGCCGGCGCAATTGTCGGCCAACTGGTGGTTGTGGCATTATTACTGCCGGCGTTTTATGGCGGCGCCGTCACCACAGTCTACGAATATCTCGGCCAGCGATTCGGGCCGGGAACTCGCGTCACCGCGTCCTTGATGTTTTTCGCTTCGCGAATCTTAGGCAGCGGAATGAGGCTTCTGCTTGCATCCATGGCTGTCTCCGTGATTTTCAATTGGCCGCTTCAATGGGTCATCGTCGTTAGCGCGGGCGTCGCCACTCTCTATGCTACATTTGGCGGCATCAAAGCCATTCTATGGACCGACGCGTTTCAGGCGCTGATCTTCGTCAGCGCGGCGGTCGTCACGGTTGTCGTTCTTCTCGAACGCACGCCTGGCGGGGCAGTCGAGAGCCTTTCATCCGCATGGCACGCTGGTAGGTTGCACATCTTCAATTGGGGCTGGCATCCCAAGGATGAGCGATCGTTTTGGTTACTTCTCATCAGCGCCGCGTTTCTGAACACGGCCGCTCTTGGCGTCGATCAGGACCTCACGCAGCGAATGCTGACCTGTCCAAACCTCCGCGAAGGCCAGAAGTCTTTGCTATTTAAGATGGTTCTGGCCGTCCCGATTGTTTGTACATTCCTAATGATCGGTTCGCTGCTTTGGGTTTATTATCAACGACAGCCTTCAGGTTCGATTCCTTCATCCGTCACGGAAATAACCGATCGCATTTTCCCATTTTTCATAGCGACAGGCCTGCCGCGAAACGTCGGATTGCAGGGACTCTTGGTGGCGGCGATTTTCGCCGCGTCGATGGGGAGCCTCTCATCAGCAATCGGAGCGCTTTCTTCGACGGCTGTCAACGATGTCTACCGACTGTTCGCCCATGAGCAATCCACCGATCGAAAGCAGCTCTTGATTGCACGCGTGTTCACCGCCGGGTTTGGCGTGCTTCTGGCTGCTGTGGCGATCGGCTTCTCCAAGCATGATCAGATGCTCCAGGAATCATTCAAGTGGGCGAGCCTTGTCTTTGGAGGAATGTTGGGAATTTTCCTCTTGGGCGTCACCACGCGATCACGAGGCAGCGACTGGGTGAACCCGCTCGTAATGATCTTTTCGGTGGCGGGACTAGCCGCACTCAAAATGTATCAGGAGTGGGGGCAGGGAAACGTCCATGCGGGCGGTTTCAAACCGTTAGCCCATGTTGCCTGGCCGTGGTGGGTGGTCATTGGCACGACATGGACCTATGTTGTCGCGGCGTGTTTTCGAACGAAGCACATACCCGAAACGCCCCTCCCCAGCATTGAAAACCGCTGCGCGTCAGTCGGCTGATACAGGCAGTGGAGCTCCTTTACTGCATGCTCGTGGCCAACGCGCCCGACGCCACTGCACGACGCACGGTCGCCAGTGGGAAATTGTTACCCGGACACTGCGTCTTATGCGTCACGCCACCATGGGTAACGACTTTCGACGGTGGAATGCCGCATCGCTCGCAGAGAAACGTGGAGAGGCGTTCGAGTGAGGCGATTTGTCGCGGAGTCGGGCGACTTCGAGTGAAATCACCCACCAGGCAGATTCCGATGCCGTGCTCGTTGAAATAATTGTCAGGCGTCTTGCAGTGGGCTCCATGCTTCTGCTTGTACCATCGCGGGCCGACTTCGATCTGCCCGTCTCCGCTGCCGGTCCCATTACCGATCACAAAGTGGTAGCCAAGTTCATCCCAGCCCTTGTCGCGATGGGCCCGATCAAACGCTCGGGCTGAGCCGCGCGGTGTTGCGCTGTGATGGATGACGACCGTCGTCCAGCGTGAACTGACCTTCCCACCCGGCGGCATCCATGAAGGATCAAACGGAACGTTGCGGGCGTAACGACGAGGTGTCTCACCGGTGAGCGGCGTTGTGGCCGAGCGCGGCGGGGTCTGACGCGACACATTCAAAGAGCCGCTCGGAGCCGATGCCTTGGGCCGATGACAGCCGGACAGCGCAACCGAACCCGCTAAGACAGTGAGGAGCAATTTTCGCATGTGACCCGCTCTCCGATTGATTGGACCGCTGAATCCTCCCGGATTGAACCACGTGACATCCGGCGTGGCAAGTCTGATATCGGCCATAGAACGATATTCCGTCAAGGATGTTTCCCCTTCCGACAGAAATCCGCAACCACGACCCGCATGCAATTCAATTTGACCCTGTGGCTGCCCGATAACCGTAGGCCGGGTCGCAGGCTGCTGATCGGTCAGTGGAGACCGAAGGCTAGCCGAGGTTGATCCGGCCTGCAAAGGGATTTGCAACCATGCCGACCAACCGGGGCCAGCTTGAATCGTTTGAATCCTGTGCCGACTCCCAGGCCACGCCGATTGAACTCGCCGACTGGAAGGCAATGATCCGACAAATGCCGGAAGTGCGGATCGAAAAAGTACAGGCCGTCCGAGCCGCCCTCCAGTCCAACCAATACGACGAACAGCTCTATCTGGACCGGGCGATCGATGCGATCTCACGTGACCTTCCAGCTTTTTGAAACCTTGAGTACGATCGCAGACGATGCCGTCCAAACGTTACTCGATATAGCCCGGTTCGTGCGATGAGCTGTTTGTGCGGTTGAATTGGTGCCCTGGGAAACTCCCGCGAATGAAGTGCTGGTGGTCCGACCTTGCTCCTTGGATACAACACCAACGGCTTCGCCCATCACTCCCTCGAAGACGCATTCTCGATTATTCATGAGATCGGATACCGCGCCGTCGCGCTAACGATTGAGAAAGACTTGCTCGACCCGCCGGATTCGCGAGGCCTGTCTCGCGCAGTCGCCGGATTGCGGCCTCTTCTAACCCGTTTTCCGATGCGCTTGACGATCGAAACAGGTTCGCGATTCCTACTTGACCCCCGTCGAAAGCACCAGCCGACATTGCTCAGCGGCTCGTCCGAAGGCCGAAGAACCCGCCTTGAGTTTTTGAAGGCAGCCGTTGACCTGGCGGCGGAAACAAACGCCGCGTGCGTTTCACTCTGGTCCGGCTCGGCCGACGACGGCGCCCCGCAAGCCGAGTGCTTCGATCGCCTGCGGCGCGGGTTGGATGACCTCTTGATTCACGCGGATCGACGCAAGGTAAGACTGGCGTTTGAACCGGAACCGGGCATGTTCGTTGAAACCATGGCCCAATTTGAGGAATTGCACGATGCCATGAATCATCCGCGATTCGGCCTGACTCTTGACGTCGGCCACGTCCACTGCCTTTCCGATGGCGACGTCGCGGCTCACGTGCATCGATGGCGAGATCGCTTATGGAACGTGCATATCGAGGACATGCGCCGCGGAACCCATGAGCATCTCATGTTCGGCGATGGAGACATGGACGTGGCCGGGGCGATCAACGCGCTAGCGGCGATCCAATATTCAGGCCCGGTTCATATCGAGCTTTCTCGCCACAGTCACGATGCCGTGAACGTAGCCCAAGCTGCGTATGATTTTTTATCGAAGAAATTGGAACGACAAGAGAATTAGGGGTTTACAACACGTTCCCAAGTTCCGCGCGTGAGTGTCATCTGGTAGGTGCTGTAGCCGACGATCTTGTTGTTGAAAATCGAAGAATCATAATCCACTTCGGCCCCAGAGATCTTCACCGTAAATGTGCCCTCCGTAAGGATCGAACCGTGGAACCGCGTGGATGCGGAAATTGACGTATTGCCGCGAATGTGCACAAGCCCCCAGACTTCGTTGGGGTAGGTGTCGAGAGTGTTGGCATTCCATGCGCCCAGATAAGGTGAATTGGCCGGATTGAAGTTCGTTCCGCTTGAAGCCTCCATAAGACTCGTAGTGCTACTCGTCATTGAAAAATCCGCCGCACCATCAACAATGATTGCCGGATAGTCGGCACGATAGTTCTGGATCAAATTCGGATCGGCGAAGGTCACCTTTCGGCCTGCGTTGATACGAATGATCAGCGTGCCCCAGATTCTGGATTGCTTGACGGTTACGTCCGTGTTCACGGCGTTCATGAAGTACACGCCATCGGTGTTGGCCGTTCCCCAGGGATTGCTTCCGGGCGTCAGAAGTCTTTTGTCAATGTCACCCGTGGGAATCGTCGTGGCCACTGCGATATAATTGTTGATGAGATTGGCGTCCGGCATCGTGAGAGTCGGCGCGCCGGCTGTATACAAGCCAGTTACGGTGCCAACCGTGCCGGCGACGACAGTTTCAACAGCGCCGTTGACCGTGCCAAAGTTGACCAACTTGCCGTTGGTGGCCATTGGCGCGCCGGTGACGGTAAAGCTCTTGAGTAGATTGATGGTAATGTCGCCGTTGGCGGCCACCGATTTTTTCAGCGCATCCAAAGGAATTGGGTTGGCGTTGGCCGTTGCTTTTACGATATAGGTCGCATTTCGCACAGTTCCCGTCCCCGTAAACAATACGGGCTCGGATTGGGAGTCAGTCAAATCACCATCCGTTGGATCAACGCCGGCCAGCGTGTACTTTCCCGAACCATAGCTGATGTTGGTCTGCCAATTTCCATTCGGACGATTCGTTCGCCAGTGTGAATCACTTTGAATCAAGTACATCCCCGTCTCAATCGCGGATTCGGCGTACAGACGTGCTTCGGTCAAATCATTTGCATCTTGTACGGTTCGACGTTCGACACGGGTCGCGAGCACCGCGGAAATTCCCACAACCGTGACAAGCATTGAGGTTCCCAGAACGGCCAAATACATGCTGCCGCGTCGTCGTGGGTGCGCGCGGGCGAAAATGGAATCATGAATTACCATTGGTTTAATGGCACTCCGGTTGACGACACGGGATTGGTCTGCGCCCGGAGCGCGGTAAACGTCGCAAGCATCGCGGTTCCTTTCTTGATCGTCACCGTAATCTTCTTTACCCCGGTTTCGGAAATTGCGGGTTGCGTCACCGAGGGTGTTGTCGCGTTGACGCGGACAACGGCGACCTGCTCGGTCCAGCCGGTCAATCCTGAAATAGCGGTGCCGTCACGATGAACCGGGGGCGAAGCGGAATAATTGCGATAATCGTCCACGTCATCGAATCCTGTGCGCCCCGGACCGATGTCCAAAGGCTCGAGCCCGAATGTGACCGGTTCCGTTGGGTCCTGGTAATCCTGCTCCAATATCTCATTCATCAAATCGAGCGCCAGGAGCTGGGCACGTCCCTGGTCGCCGACTTTCGATTGCCCCATCGTTGAGGCGCCAACGGTGTTTAGTGAGACCACGAGAAGCCCGCTGACAAGAACCAGCGAAAGTACGGCCTCAATCATGGTCATGGCTCGGCGCGATGCTTGAAAAGTCAATTTGGAAGTTTGAAAACTTCGTTGTCTGGGGAATCTAGAGCGCAAACTGGCTCGTCGCGAACCGCAAATCTTGATTGAAAAATGACGACGAGGGAGCAGCGATTGTTGTATTCGTGATTTAGCGCAAACACTTGAATCACCTGCAATTTCAAATCTGCAATTTGAGATTCTCATCCGCCAACCTCCGGCAAATTCACGACTCGCACGGTGGTCTCCACGGCCGGACTCTGGTCCGTTCCCACGCGCAACTTGATATGAATTCCCCGAAGATAATGGGCGGTCGCGGAGCCGGTCTGGCCGGGCGCGGTAATCGTCCCGTACACCGAAAAATTCATAGACTTGGTTGCGAAGGAACTCCACAATCCGCCCGCGTTGGATGTACTTACCATATTGGAATTACTGCCCGTATACCCGGACCCCTGGAATCTCGCGTCACAGGTCGCGCTACCACCGGAATTCACAAGGACTACGCAAATTCCCGTGGTCGGCGAAAGACCGGATGCCTTGGTGAAAAGGTAGGTCATGTCCGCATAACCTGTGCTGAGCAAGCTTTCCTGGACTGAGGCTTCGTCCACAATCGCGGTTGAAGGAACGTTGCCAATTGTGGGTTGGCGAATCTGCAAATGGGCGATGCCGTCGTTTGTTCCGTTGGTCCGTAGCCGAAAGGACACTTTTGTGATTTTCCAGGAAGTGGCATTCGCGGGAAGCGTGGGTATGAAGTATTGCCCAACCCAATTGCTTCCATCGATTGTTGCATCCAGCAGACCAGTGGTGGGATAGTACTGGGCCAGGAGTTGCTCACTGCTTTCGTTCGCCGCCGGCGTCGTGGCGAGAGTCACATCATGTAGATCATACGTGAGAGTGAATTCGCGTACGGAATCAATAATAGTCGCGGCCGCACCGCCGTTGTAGGTGCGAGTGATTGGGCTGCCCGGGACGCCGGACCACGCATAGCGAATGATTTCCGAAGTGCCATTATTGTCGCGGTCAGGAACGATGATTGTAATTCCCGTCGATGTGCGTGTCGGGGCGGTTCGTAGGGTTGTGAGGTCCGTCGCCATTTCCCACAGCCCGCGCTCCGCCTGCACCATTGATCCTACAGGTGTCGTCGAGGTGGGAATCGCCTTCGAGGCAAGCATGAGGGTGGCGGCGAGTCCTCCCATTAAGAGGCTCATGACCCCCATTGAGATCACGACTTCCACCAACGTAAATGAGGGTCTTCGTGAAGACATGGATTCTATTTGCTAATCCTCGCTTAGGATGACGGTTCCGGTGCCGTGGAAACCACTCCGGCCTATGACAGTGTCCACCGTGATCGTTTGGGTCAGATTTCCAATGGAGATGACCACACTTCCGGAATTGTTTGGTGCGCCATAACCGTTAAATACGACCTGAGTGCTGCCTCCAAAGGAGGCGGATGTGATCTTCACTCGGTAAGGCTCCTGATTCAGGAACACCTGATAGTCGCGCCCCACGCGATTCATATCCTTGATTCCGGTCAGGAGATAGCTACTGCTCGTCACGTCAAACGTCACGGTGCGACTGGAGCTGCTTTGGCGGGCCTCACGCTGCGCGAGAGTGAGGTCAGCGGTGACGCGCCGGGCCGCAGCTTCGATCTGCTGATTGGCGATGAATTGCGAGTATCGCGGCGCGGCCAATCCCGCCATCATCCCCATGAGGACGACGACAAGCGTCACTTCGACCAAACTAAACGCTCGCTGTCTTGTCATGGCGATTCCAGCAGCGTCACGCGGCCCATGCCGCTACCGACGCGTCCAACACCACCGTCGTCAATTGGCACGACATCGAGACCAAAATCACTAACGTCGAAATCGCCATCGGAAAGTATCGCCACCCATCCGTATCGATCATCCGACGGGAGGGCGCCGGACGCGTCCTTCATCACAAACACGGACCGGGACTTGGTCGCGGGGTTCATTGGAAACGGAGCACGAAGATAAGGACCAAAAATATACGGATATCCTCGCGTTGCCTTAGTGTGCCCCTGGTCATCCGAATACATCGTGAGCTGATTGACGAATTGATCGTCGTCGGGCGCCCCGGTTGCAGGATCCTGGCCAGGAAAGCGATCATGCTCGGCGTAGTAGCAATCAATCGCATTGCGGACGTTGACCATGGTCGCTTCCAGCGCGGAGCTCGCCGCGTTGTTCGATGCATTCGTAATTCGTGGAACGGCGATGGCCGTGATCATGCCGATGATCGTGACCACCATCACCAGTTCGACCAGTGTGAATCCACCGTGGCGCGATGACCCCCTTTGGTGTGGCATGCTCTTTTCCCGCGCAATTGGATTTCCGTGCGCGGCTCCACCGGAAGTCTACGATATCGAGTGATCGGGCTTCGTCACCGATCGGTGATCGCCCGAAAATGAAGGGATCGCGTGCGGAATCTCTTCCGAACGCGGCCCGCAGGTCTTGTCCGATATCGCAGGCTTGGCCCCTGCGGTCCGATCAATCATGTGCTCACAACGCGATCACGTCAGTAGGTCGCGTCATAGGCGTTGCCCGCGTCATCCGTGGCGCTAGTATTGGCGATGATTTCGCCGGTCTGATAATTGTAGACCCATCCCTTCGTAGTCTTTGTATCATCCGACGTCGGCGGGCTTGTCGTCGTCATGTCCACGCCTGTCGCTTTGCCGGAATTCGGACCCACTGGGATGACCGGAAATCCTTTTCGCAAATAGGGTCCGAACGGGTACGCCGATGTGGTTCCGATTGCACCGCTCGCGTCGGATTTCTTCGTGAGCTGGCTGATGAGGGTCGCTTCCGCGCCGTCCGCACCCGGGAAAGTGCCGCCGTGCTCAGCGGCATACATATCGATTGAGTTGCGCAGAGCAGCAAGGTCGCCGCGGATCGCGGAATCGCCCGCGCCCTTGGCTCCGCGGCTGATTCGTGGCACTGCGATGGCCGCGATGACTCCGATGATCACCACGACAATGACCAATTCGACGAGGCTGAATGCGTATTTCTTCGTGCGTTTCATGATTCACCACTCTCGTTTCGTGACCTGGACTTCCCTCGCCGGCCGTCCAACGTGGATCCGGCGGTCCTGTGACAAGCAAAAAATACAATATGAACGATGAAAAACGTGGTTCGATAACCTGCTATTCATGAGTCTTTTCGATAGGTTTGGACAAATTCAAGACGCTGGACCCGCTCTTGCACGAAAACTCCACGAACGTAGCTGAAATGCGGACCACGCGGCAGCCGTCCAACTCGTCTTCCTCCTGCAAAGACGCGCCGTCGACGATCGCGACCTTCATTTCGTCATGCAGAAGCACGGCGTGCAGCCTGTGTTTTGAGGCAAATTGTGCAGGGGTCGTCCCGGCGCCCGAGCGATCGTTGCCGCGCGGAGCCGATGACACTGCTGCGTTTCCATGTTCTTCGAGCGTGTTTGGAGAAAAGATGTCACGGATCGGCGAGGCCACATCAAACGCCGGCAGATTTCGCGGAAACGGAAGTTCCGGAATGGATGCGACGGCCGCCGTCGCGCCGGACGCCGCGAGTTTTGCAGACGCCGAAACGAGGTGGTGTGGCTTGGTCGAGGGTCGATTGGACTGGCCTTCACCGGCGACGGCCTTCGCAGGCGTCGACTCCGAGCCGGAAAGAAAAACGCGATCGACCAGCAATGCTGCGGCCCCGCATCCCATGAGCACGAAATAGGTGTTCCGACGTTTCGCGGTCATGGCGTGCCTTTCACATGAGCCTCGATCGCCAGCGGCGAGAAAATGCTGATCGTCAACAGCGCGACGCGATCATCCGAGCCGGACTCCTGCCGGGATTTTCCATCCGAGATTTTGATGAAGCTCACGTCGGCCCAGGCTTCAACGTTCTCGATGGATTTCAACAGAAACATCAGATCTGTCGTCGCACCGCTGACTTCGAATGAAAATCGCTGTTCCAGGAGTCCGGGATAGGTCCGCGGAGACAACGGATTTTGCCGTAACACCTGAAGATGATGTTCAGAAGCAAGGCGTGAGAGATTTTCGAAGTAGCGCTCGATGGGCATTTCAGGCGGCAGAATTCCGCTCTGGGCAAGCACGCTCTTTCGCTCCGTTACGAGCGAGTTCAGACGATCGCGATCGGCCTTCAGGTTGAGAATCTCGGCGCGGGACTTGCCGATCGTCTCGCGAAAGTCGCGAATCTCGCTCGAAGTGTGGTCGTGGCGCACAAACACAAGGTACGCCCCGGCCGTCAGGCATGCCGCGAAGACGGTGGCAAACACTCCATCAAACATCACAAGATTGTGTTTCTTCGAAGAACTCATCGTCACCACTCGCATATCAATTCGAACTGGAAGACATCGACGTCCGATCCGTGGCCGCGGAAGGATCGCTCCAGAGTCACGGTCCGAAACACGCCGGTTTCGCGGAGCGAAGAAACAAACGCCAGCGGCTGGGACGCATCTCTTGCCATGCCCGCCAATTTCAATCGTCGGGGCGCCTCGATGACGACGACCGGCGTTTTCGATGGGGCGCCGCCGTCACCCGCTTGTACGGCACTCGGTGGCGCTTCCCGGCGCTGTGGAGCAGCGCCTTCCGGCGCTTCGGGTTCCGTGGCAAACGAAGTCAGCCAGCACGCCGTCGGCATCGCATTCGCGATCATGGACAGCATCGCGGACCAGGCTCGCTTGCCCCGGAGGGACTTGGCCCGCTCAATCTGCGCATACAACTCATCCGCGGTGGAGCCCAGGCGTTTCGTGTCGGCTCGCAGCAACTTGATTTCCGTTGCGAGTCCATTGGCTTGATCGCTTAGGTGCTCGGATTCGCGCCGGGACCACCAATGAGATGACAACGGAATGCAATCCAGCAATGCAGTTGCCGCAATCACCACGACCCAACGCCGAACGTGCCGGCCGCGCCGCCGGGCATGTCTCATCGCTTCCGGAATGAGATTGAATCGAAGCATTTCCATCAGACCGCCAATCCCACTGTCAGTGCGTAATTTTCGATGGACGTCGCGATATGCGACGGATCTTGCAATCGACAACCCGCGGTGCCCAGATAGGCGGACGCTCGCCGCACATTGATTCCCAGGGTCCGCGTAAGGTAGTCCGGCAGATTCGGCATCAATGAGCCGCCGCCAACGAGAATCAAATCACCCGCTGCACGGCCGGGATAGCAATTGAGCAAATATTCGTAACTACGCTTAATCTCCCCGGCCAGCTCAGTGAGAACGTGCCGAAGGGCGCTCGTGAGCATGGCCGGAATTTCATCCGCGCCACCGTCGTTGCGCTTGCAGCCCGAGGCGTCTTGAGGTTTCGTACTCTGCGATTCAGGCGTCCTGGCCGGCGCGGTGATGCCGTAATTTCGCTTGTGGACTTCGGCTGACGCGCCGCTGATCTGCAACGACTCGGCGATTTTACGCGTCCAATCGGCACTGCCGGATCCGACGTTTCGCACCAGCGCCGGTGTCTCGCTTGCGCAAAGTATCAACCGAACGTGTCGCTCTCCGACGTCGACGATTCCCCAGATGGCGTCGGCGAAGCGCGCCATGAGCCGACCGAATCGATACAATGCGATTGCATCCGCATCCACCGACGCGCATTTCAGTCCCGCGCCGTCGCAAAGCGCGACACGCTTCTCGACGATGCTCCGTGAAACACCAAGACCGATCGCGTTGGGAGCGGGCATCCCCGTCGGAGGCACGCACCAATATCCGGTTTCGAGCTGTTCCGGCGATTCGTTCATCAATCGCGACACTTCAAAACGCACCAGGTCCTCGGTGCTTGATTCGTCTTTCAGTGCGGCTGGCGGAATGTCCAAGGCATGAAACTTCATGTCAGTCGGGTCTGCTGAAGTGACGACGTCGCGCCCTTGAAAGCCGCTGTCTCGCACCAGCACTCGAAGCTCACGCTGGAGTTCGGTCAAAGCGGATGGGGGATCATCCGTCGATTGGAATCGCACGTCCGATCGAAGCGCCATCTTGATTTCGTAACCAGCGTCATGGCGTCGCAACTGGGCCGCGCGCAATCCACTTGAACCGATATCCAACCCAATCGGCGTGCGATTCCCTGTAAACTTTGACCACTTAATCATACTGGTTTCCTGCTATTTCATGGCCGACGTCAGATCGAACAGCGGGATGAAAAGCGACGCCGCAATCCCGCCCACAAAAAGACCCATCACGATGAGAATGAGCGGCTCCAGCAGCTTGACCACCACTGTGATCAACTCCTCGTTGGTTTCGTCCAGCACGTCGGCGACGAACGTCATGGCCCCGCCGAGATTTCCACTGTCCTCACCGGTGTGAATCGCCTGACAAATGTACGGCTCGATCAATCCGGATTCATTGAAGGCGCTGCTCAATCGACCTCCCGCGGTCACCGATTCCTCCAACGAATTGAATAGCTTTTGGAACTTCGCGTTTTGCGTGGAGCGCCGCACGAGTTCGAGGGCCTCAAGCACGTTCACACGACTTTCCATCAGCATTCCAAGGGTGCGGAAAATCTGGGCCTGAATGAGCCGAACCCGCAGCCGACCCACCAATGGAATGGAAGTCTGGACATTGCTGATCAATTGACGCCCCGATTCGCTTCGTACAAGCCAGACTATTCCACCCACGATCGCGGCCACCGCCAGTACGACGAGCGGCCAATAGTGCGAGAGCACAGCGCCCGTAGTCAGAAGCACCTGGGTCGTTGCCGGTGTCTGGACGCCAAGCTGTTCAAACATTGTGTTGAAGCGCGGAACAACAAAGAAGAGCAAAACAAGGAATATCTTCAAACACATCACGATCAAGAGAGCAGGATACGCCATCGCGCCAATCAGCTTCTTCTGCATCGCCCGGCGCTTCCCGACGATGGTTGAGAGCCGCTCGAACATCTCCGTGAGCGTTCCGCTGGTTTCACCGGCCGCAATGATCGCGCAGTACACCGCATCGAAGCTTTGCGGGTGCTTGCGAAGCGCATCCGTGAGCGTGGCCCCATCCTCCAGATCCATCACGATCTTTCCGATCAACGCCGCCTGTTTTGGATTGGTCAATTGCCGTTGCAATGCACTGAACGCGGGGACCAGGGCGCTGCCGGATCGCAGCAGCATCGCCACCTGCCGGGTGATTTGCACGACTTGTTTGAGGGGAAGCCGGCCAAGATCGCGCGATGCGGATGCTGACTTCGCAGGCGTCTTTGACGGGCTGGTGGATGCACCGATTCGAGTGACGAAGAGTCCCTTTCGGCGAAGCTGATCGACGGCTTCCTTGGTGCCGCAGGCTTCGATGGAATCCGTGGCCTTCTTTCCCGAAGCATCGATTGCGTCATACGTGAGCAGCATGTCAGCCGGTTACCCCCGATCGGGCCGCAGGTTCGGCAAGACCGCCTGCGTTCTCTGATTCATCCATCGCCAGAGCCTCAGCCCGCGTAACGCTGAGCACTTCTTCCAGCGTGGAATCTCCGCGATCCACGAGATCCAACGCCTTCTCTCGAAGGGTTCGCCAGCCAATCTCAGCAAGATGTACGCGAATATCAGTCTCCGAAGGATCTTGTTGGACGATGCGCTTGAGCTCATGATCCATGACCATGACTTCGTAGATGCCGACCCGGCCGCGAAAGCCGGTGTTGTTGCACTCGCGGCATCCTTCGCCCTGTTGGAAGAGTTCGTTTGTGCGATGCGCCCAACCCACTTTCTTCAGCAGATCATGCGGCGGGTAATAGGACGTCTTGCACGATGCGCAAATCGTTCGTGCCAGCCGCTGGGCGACGAATCCAAGGACCGACGAGGAGATCAAATACGGCTCAATGCCCATGTCAATCAGACGCATCACGCTGCCCGGACAGTCATTTGTGTGCAACGTGGAAAGCACGAGGTGTCCGGTAAGGGCGGATTGAATCGCGACCCGCGCGGTCTCCTGATCGCGGATTTCCCCGACCATGATGACGTCGGGATCCTGTCGAAGAATGGAGCGGAGCGCACGCACAAAATTCAGCCCAACGCGCTCATTGACCTGAATCTGGTTCACGATCGAAAGCTGATATTCGACGGGGTCTTCGATCGTGACGATGTTGGTGGCCTCATCGCGAAGGAGATCGAGGCACGAGTAGAGCGTCGTCGTCTTGCCGCTGCCGGTCGGACCGGTCACAAGAATCAGGCCATACGGACTTCGCACCATGCCTTCGAGCATTTGTCGGTCGGCGCCGCGAATGCCGAGCGTGTCCAGCTCGAAGCTGATGTTGGCTTTGTCGAGGATTCGCAGCACGATTTTCTCGCCGAGGATCGTGGGCATGCTGGAGACTCGCAAATCGATTTCCCGCCGATCGGCGACAAGGTGGACGCGACCTTCCTGCGGAAGTCTCTTTTCGGCAATGTCCATGCGACCGATGACCTTGACGCGCGAGACGAGCGCCGCGTGCATTCCCTTGGGTGGCTTCAGCATTTCCCGGAGCTGCCCATCGATGCGATAGCGCACGTGCGTTCCGTCGCGATCCGGTTCGATATGAACGTCGCTGGCCCCGGCTCGCAGTGCGGTCAGAATCATCAGATTGACGAGGTTGATCACCGGACTGCCTTCGACCATGCGGTCGAGATCGGTGACCGGACCCTCGTCAATGGCCTCGTTTTCCGTAATCCGAACGTCGCTCTCTTCCATCGAGGCAAGGAACGAATCGACGGTGACTTCGGCCGCGAGATATTTCTGCTGATATTCCGCAAGATTTTCTTCTAGCACCAGCACCGGACGGATGCTGCAATCGGTCAGCGCCTCCAGCCGGTCCTGCATCGGCAAAGACTGCGGCTCGACCATGGCCACGGTCATTTCATCGCGAATGCGGAACAGAGGAAGTACCTTCAGCCGCTCGGCCTCTTCCTTGGGGATCGACTTCGCGATCTTCGGATCAATCAGACCGTGTCGAAGCACGCAACCCTTAACCCCAAGTCGGCGCGAAAGCGCCTGCACAAGGGCTGTCGAAGTGATTGCGCCGGATTCGACTAGCGCCTGACCAATGCGACCGCCGCCGGATTTCTGGCGTGAAAGGGCCTCCGCCAGTTGCTCCGGCGTGATGAGACCATCGCGAACAAGCTGCTCGCCCAGTCGGACCGCGGTTTCAATGGTCAATTTCGCCATTTGGCTACGTCTCTGTGGTCGTCATGCTGAGCGAAGCGAAGCATCTCGGATTGGAGATTCTCCGCTCGCCTTCAGCGAGCTCAGAATGACAGCCACAACCGCCTATAGTTGTAGGGTGCAGCTTGACGCACCCCACGGTTCGATGCCGTCGCATTACAGAAAACTCTTCACCGCGTCCTGCACATCTTTGAAAAAGCGGAACCGTCCCGCAATCCCTGTAAGTTCAAAGATCTCGCGGCATGTCGGCATGACGGCGGCCATCTTGAGTCCGCTGCCCCGAAGCTGAAATTGTTCGGACGCATCCAGAAGCGATTCCAACGACGCACTATCCAGATACGGAACATCCTGCATCGCCAGAACCACCCGCGGATTTCCGGAATTCACGCGTTGCAAGAGTTGCTTGCAAAAGCGATCACCCTCGTCGTCCACCAACGGCCCATTGGGAGCGAGCACGTCGACCGTTCCGATTTGTTGCTGCTCCACTTTCATTCGATTGCCCCCGCTGCGGCCAAATCGCGAGTCCCGTGAAGATCGGTCGCAACCGTGATACCTTCGGTTCGCGCGCGGCGCGATTGCACGAGCGCCTGGGAAACGAGTGTCCGTATATCGCTCGCCTTCAAATCACCGCCGACCAGGCCGCACCGCACCGCGATCGATGCCTGCCATCGCTGCCTGTCTCCGCACAACACCGTGAGCCTCGTCACCACCTGACGCACGATCAGATTTGCAAGCTCCGAATCCACGCGGCGCAGGAGCCAGACGAACCGTGATCCGTCGAAACGACCAAACCGGTCGTCGAGGCGCACCTTTTCCCGCAGCGAGCTGCCGACCTCATGGATCAATTCGTCCGCGATCTCCCACTTGCCGTTGTCATTCAGCTCACGCAATCCATGGATCGCGATCATGGCGACGGCCGCGGGCTCTGCTTGAAGTTCTGATTCTCGCAGCGCAATCTTGGCCTGCTGAATGAAGGAAGATCGATTCAAGAGACCCGACGCCGCATCTTGTTTTTCGGCGGAGCGATTCGCGGACGCCTCCGCGACCGTGCGCCAGAATTGTCCGACAATCTGTTCAATCGAATCGAGGAGCGCTTTGGGTGGCGCCGGACTTGCGTCCAGCCGCCCGACGGTAACCAGACCAAGGCACGCTTCACCGGAGCGAATCGCAAAACACCAGGCAAGTGATTGGCGCGATTGTCGATCTCCTGACGCCGAGCCTGATTCGGCATTTTCGTGGCCGGCAGCGACGCTGACATACGATCTCCGCATCGCCAGAACATGGTCCACGATGATGAGATGTGGCAATGGATTTTCATTGGCGCCGCTGTTTTCCGCATCACGTAGCGGAACCCATCCGCCGGAATCAGCCTGCATCCGATAGGGTTTTACATGTGTTGCTCGACAGGTTTGGAAAAGCACCTCGCGAATGAACTCCCCGAATGCAGGCCAGAGATCAAGCGAATCGCGATGCTCGTTGATCCAGTCATCAAATCGTCGGCACGCAGCCGTGATTCGATCCAATAAATTCACGCATTGCGACGTCTCCCGGCCCACGCCGTCATCTGCCGCGTGCGAATCGATTGTCGGGTCGCCATCAATAGCATTGCGGCCCCGTGAAGATCTCTTGGGCGAACCGCGTGCTGAAAATGGATGGAAGAATGATCCTCCGACGATTGATTGAATGCCGCTGATGGGGCGATTCCCGTGTTGCCGCGACTCAGACGCCGATGGTCCCGCCCAGCCACCCATCAGCGTAATCGCGATCGCTCCCAAAATGATAGCCCACACTGTCCAGCCGTCGGACCAGACTCGAGTCCCCGATGACGCCTGAATCAACACAATCCAGAACAGCGCGCACACGCCTCCCAGGACCAGCCCGCGCGGGCGACCCAGCAACCGTCCCCCGACGCCGACGCCCAGGATGATTGGGAACCACGGTAGTAGTTGTGCAATGCTCATGATGATTCACATCCCGCTCATGCCGTGTGCTCGACTTCTCGTGCAAACTCGTTGGCCCGTTGCACAAGTCGCTCCCATTGACGCTCATCTCCCAGCAACTCCTGCTGGATCCATTCCTCAAAGCGGGCTTCAAGAATCGGATCGATCGTGCGGCCTGCCTCCTCGCGCATGATCGCCAGGGCGCGCTGGAAGGAATACGCGGGTCGATACGATCGAGTCGAAGTCAGGGCGTCAAAGACGTCGGCAATTTGAATGATCCGCGCTTGCAGAGGGATTTGCTCGCCCTTCAAACCGTCGGGGTATCCGCTTCCATCGTAGCGTTCATGATGATGCAGAATTCCCTTGAGAGCGGCCGCAAGCTGCGGCACTTCCTGCACAACAAGGTGGCTTCGGATCGGGTGTTCACGAATGTGCAGCATTTCTTCATTGGTGAGCTTGCCTTCTTTTTTCAAAACGCTGTCGCGAATCCCGATTTTTCCAACGTCATGGAGCAAGGCCGCCCACTGCAACATCTGCAGATCAACGCCGGAAATACCGAGTGCTTTGCCCAGGTTGGTGGTGAAATACGCGACTCGAAGCGAATGACCGCACGTGTATTCGTCCTTCTGATCGACCGCGCTCACCAGCGCGCGCACCATGGCAACCGACATGCCGCGAAGCTCGTGAACCAACCGACGACTCTGAATCAAGTCCCCGCAGAACCGATTGAGCGAGCCGATCAGCTGCATTTCGCTGGCCCGAAAAGCAGCCGTGGACGAATCTCGTGTCAGAACGATGACACAAACCAGATTGGTTCCAGACATCACCGGACCGGCCAATGCTTCGGCTATTTTCGGCGGATTGGCATCAGACCTGGGTGATTCCACGAGCACGTCATGGTAGCGGCACGCCCGGTCAAGCAAGCCGCCGAGCCATGCTTTCGTCTCCGGCGGGACACCGTCGATTTGCCAGTTGGATGTGTCGGCCCGCGGGTCTCGTCCATCACCGTGCGGAAAGGCCACAAGAACCAGGCGATCCATGAAACTCCGCCGAAGTGACGATGCAAAAAAATCAATCATCTCCCCTTCGCTTGCGAAACTGACCAACTTCCGCGTGAGATCGAACACAATTCCCAGTTGCTCGTAGACGCTGAGCAGCTCGTCGGCCATGGTCTTGTGCTCGTGAATCACCTGATCGATGGAGCGTGACATTCGTCCGAGCATATTGTCAGCCGCCGCCGGGCTCTGGGTGAGGTTGATCGCCTGGCGGAGATCGCTCAGGCAATCCAACGCATCGCTGTTGGTCCCATCAGGATCCATCGGTTCTTGATTGTGCGGAGCGCCCGTCATTTCTAGAGACTCCTGGGCGAGGCCACATGGGCGACCATCTGGTTGATTTCCGAGACGATTTGCGACGGCAGGAACGGTTTGGGATAAATGCGCACGTCATACTCCGCGAGCATTTCGCTCAGACGATCGCGATCGCACCGCGCGCTCAGGACGATGATCGGCAGCTTTAACTTCAACTTTTCACGAACCTGTCTGACGAACTCCGCACCGTCCATCACCGGCATGTTCATATCCGAGATCGCGACATCGATGTTGCCCAATTGCACTTGATCAAACGCTTGCTGTCCGTCTTGCACGCAGACAACTTCGTGACCATGGCGTGTCAGCCAGATGGACATGATTCGGACGATGAATGCGTCGTCGTCAGCGACAAGAATCCTAGCCACGCGCCGCTCCTTCCTTGACCATGCTCATTGAATTTGAACGTCCTTCGGGCAACGGCAGCCGCACAAGGAACGTGGAGCCTTTTTGCAGCTCGCTGATCAACTCAATGTTGCCGCCGTGGCGCCGAACAATTTCACGGGCCGTGTACAGTCCGATTCCGGTTCCGCTTTCCTTTTGAACTTCCGGATTGTTGCCGCGCTGGAATTTCTCGAATACTCGGGCCTGATCCGTCGGCGAGATTCCGATCCCGTTGTCCTTGACGGTGATCACCGCCGCTTCCGCAGTGACTTGACACCCCACGATGACGTTTCCATTCGCGGGCGTATACTTGATCGCGTTGCCCAGCAGGTTGTTGACCACAACCGCGAGCTTGTCACGATCTCCGCGAATCGGTTCGAGCTTCGAAGGCAACACGATCTGAATGTCGATGTTCTTGTCGTCGGCCAATCCACGCACATCACGGATTCCATCGCTAAGCAATGTCCTTAAATCGACGCTGTCGATCCGCAACTCGATCGATCCGACCTCGAGCTGGGCCACACTGAGAATGTCCTCGATCAACCTCGACAGCCGCCGCGTTTCCTTCGTGATGACGTTGTAGCACTCGGTAATGACCTTGGGATCCTCGAACATCCCGCTCGAAAGTGTCTCCGCGTACGCGCGAATGTTGGTCAGCGGAGTGCGCAATTCGTGCGTCACTTGGGTGATGAATTCCTCACGGGCACGCTCGGAGCGGATTTGCTGGCTCGCGTCTCGGATCATCACCACGCAGTCGCCCGCCTGATTGTTTCGTTGCAACGGAATGATCCAGACTCGGTACGAATCCGCATCGCGGCCCGGCGCCTCGCTCCCCTCGACGATCTCCGCCCGCGATTCAAACGCGCCGTCGGAAGTTCGTGCGGAGCGAATGAACTCCAGCAACTTCGCGCCGACACCTTCGGATTTGATATCCAGCAGCGTCGTTTGCTTGATCTGATGCGTCGTCCATTGGAATAGCCGAAGGGCCGCAGCATTGACAAATTCAAATCGCAGTTCATCGGTAATGATGAGGAGTCCGTCGGGCAGTGCGTTGCACGCGTCCACCAGCGTTCCGGTTCCCGAACGTTGCAGCACTCGCGTCAACTCATCGTTCGCTTCCGTGCGCTTGACTGTCTCGATCAACTTCTCGGTCAGATCGACCAACTCATTCCAACCGGAGGTGACTCCGTCGAGAGTGTCGGCGATTCGCAAGGAGGCAATTTCGGACTGCAGGTCGCGCCGGCTCTTGAGCCGATGGGCGATCCGCGACATGCCCCGCAACTGCTCGCGAAGGCAGCGATAAATCACAAACAACGCCCCCATCACCACCAGAGCAATCACCATCGCTCCGGCGTCCGTGACCAGCCCGTCGGTGGCCGGCAATTCCGCCGGACTGATCACTTCAAGACGAGGCCGCAATGACGCATCGACTTCTTTCGAACCTGCAACTTGCGCGTTGTGTTGGTAAGACGGCGTGTCCGTTGCATTTCCGTCATTCTCGGCCGAATCGCTTGCCCATCGGTGAAGTTTTAATGGGAATCGAATGGCCCGATCGCCATTGCTCGTCGCACCATCAGCGTCACTGAGTCCACTACTTGGAACGGTAGCGGGGCTTTTTGAAGTCGACGTGTCGCTCGCGCGGCTCGACGCGACGACGCGCCCGTTGACGACTACTCGCGCAGAACGCACGGGTATGCTCGACGCGAAATCGCGAAGCTCGCGAGTGCATGTCCCGATCCAGACGGTTTCCGAGGCGTCCGTATCCGACTCAGCGCTCAATCGCTCCGCGAGCAGTCGCACCGCATAATTCGTGCTTTGCTCGAAATAATCGTTCGATTCGCGGCGCGCTCGACGGATGCCGAACTGGCTGACCGCCCCAAGCCCCACGATGTAAATGAGCACCATGGAAAGCCCAAACCAGCGCGGAACTTCCTCGGCCGTCAGGAACCGTCGAATTGTCGGGAACAATTTGCTCATACGGACAAAACGCATCCCTCGCACCAAAAGCGCGGATCGCGGGCAGCTCGCCCCCGCAAGCACTGACAGACAAGCTGTCGATGGCGCCCCAGGGCGCGTTCACCGCCGCGTACGCGCGGATCAAGCGCACGCAAGGGTTATCGTTTTCAATGTGCTGGCGCTTCAACTCTGATTTTGCATGGCGCAACGTGCATCGCTCGCGAGGATGCATCTCCCTGGCGATGATTATTGAGCGCATCCGGTAATCGCATTCCCCGTCCACGTGAAGTGCACTGATTCTTCCGCGATCTGCTTGTTATCCGGCCACCGTCAACAACTACTTCACACTATTCGGACCGAAGACAAATGGCTTTGCGGACGTTCGATTGGAAGAGGAATCGGAAACTCAAAGTTTCAAATCTCAAATGGGAAACTGCGACATGACAGTCGACAACTGAGAACTGAAAACTGACTGCTGACGACTTCCATCACGGTGCTGGCACAAACGTCAGTCCATCAACGTCAATACTCACAGCCGGCGAGCCGCCGGAGAAGGTCGGGGGTGATCCATCCGCCCGTCCCGGCTCGACCGAAGGCGGGAACACCCACACGGTGCGAATGGTCTCGTCGGGATCAAGCTGAACCTGTGGATTTCCTCCCGGCATGCGAAAAATCGCGCCATCATCAAGGTCCTCGGCCAGAACCTCCTTGTCGAGCGTGAGCGTCGCGGAATCACCCGTCGCCGCGATTCGCTGCTTGACCACGCGATACACGACGCCGGTGACTTCGTCGACGAACAGAGTGCCCTGCGGAAACATTTGGATGACCATGAGCTTGGCATCCGGACCGCCGCCCATTTTCTGCGGCGGCACGGTAATTTCCACAGGCGCGCCTGTCGGTGGCAAGCGAGGAGGAGTGCGATCGAATGCACTGGGCAAGTCCTTCGGAAATTCCACCTGCACGCGCCACGGAACCGGAAATGCGACGTCGCTTTGAGCATTCTGGGCCGACGGCACGATCGGCGCCGCAGACCGATCATCCGGATTCGGAACGTGGTTCAAATCGGACGCATCCTGTTGTGCATATCGATACGTCGGCGAGGGACGACGCAGCATCACATAATAAATGTCGAAATTTCGTGCGCTACCCATCGCCATCGCGGCCTCACTCGCCAGGAATTGCGACTGCGGCGTGGCCGCCGAGTTGTTCGGCACGGGAACCCCAGCAGCGCTTGGCCAATTGGCCATGCTCGGAGCATACGCCGGCCCCAGGCATGCCGGCGACCATGCATATCCGGGCTGTGTCGGTCCGATTGGTGCGCACAGTCGACCCGGGGCGCAAATTGGTTGCGGACCGTTCGGATTTTGCCAGCAGACCATGCCCTCCGTGCGTGGCCGCAAACGGTGCAGAATCGCCCAGGCATATCGCCGCGTGGCCAGCGTTTCATCCCATTGGGGCTTCAGCGTCGCGTAGTTTGGGTCGTTTGGATCAGGCAATGACGGCATGGCCGGATGAATTCGATCCTCGAATTTGATCTGCGGCGAAACGAACATTCTTCCGCCTGCATAGCCGGAGGGAGCCAACGTCCCACATGCCAGATCATGCTGCTGTTTCATGAGATTTCGATAGGTGACGCTGGCATCGGGCGGCTCCCAGGGAACGAATTCCGGATCACCGCCGGAGCGGAAATTCACGCCGCAGAAGTCAACCTTGTGCTGAGACGCTGCTGGCGCGACATATTCCGTGATCCATGGATTTTCGGCCACGATCGCACTTCCTGTGCCTGGATGACTGATCAACATATTCTCGACGTTGAGCGCATGAACACGGCTGTCGCTGTACGAAAGAATCGAAAGATGCGTGCGGTAAGATGCCTTTGAAGCGTTGTTCATCGTCGAATCATAGAACAGATCACCAGCAAAGCTGCCGTAACCGAGCGCCCAGACAGGCTGGACAGTATTTGAAGGCGGGGGCGCTGCTCGCGTCAGCGACGCGCAGTGTAGAAGCGATGAAAGATTGATCCGCGCGTTCGCGGTAACATTCGGGCTGAGGCTGCCCTCATTCAGCTTCCGGGCCCGGTCCCAAGCCACCGGAAACATCGTCGCGACCATGATCAGCCCCAGGCCGAGGATCACGATGGCGATCATCATCTCCACGAGGGAGAAGGCAGCAAGGCAACGAGGCAACGAGGCAAAGAGGCGGCGTCGCGCCGCAGTCGAATTGCCAATTTCCAATTGCCGATTTCCAATTGTCGAACGCGGAAATCGAGAAGACACTCTTTGCGAAATCAAGCCTCGATGTTTCAGTGCCACTTTCAAATGGGTTCGTTTCGCAAGTATAATTTTCGCTAATGTCATGGCGTGGCACTCACGGCACATTCTTCCCCAGCGGGCCGCGAACGACAGCCCCGGTCAATCGGTGAATGTAGAACGGTTGGGCGGAGTTCAAGAGGTATTTGCGTTTCGTGGCTGCGTCACCCGCCCCGTTGAACAATGAATCATCGTACACCAGAAGTCCGTCAACGGACGGGAAATTCAGGGCCGTGCTGCTCTTATCCGCAATCAAAAATTGTATCGAGACCGTGGTTGGGGCATTTCTCCCGGATGAGGCGTAAGGATTGGATCCGGTGGGCGGATTCAGAGGCGCTTTCGTCGCTGTGGCGATTTGAGAGTAGTACTGCGTGACGGAAGCAGGAACGCCCAGCGGCAGACCTGTAATGTCCCCAAGCATGTTCTTATCGTCATCGTTTTCGGCGACCAGTACGTCGCGGCCTACGATCAGCTCCCCGTTGGGCGAATAAATCACGGAAAAAAAGTTGCGTTGCCGTGTGATGCCGTCGCCGCCATTCGCAACGATGAGCAAACTGTTGTTCGCCAGCTCGTCGTCATTAAACGTTTTTGTTTCATCGCCGCCGCCGGGGGTCGGTGTGTGAATGACATATCGCGGCACCACGCGCATCGGTGTCGGCATCTCAAATCCGCGTTCCGGAATGACCACGAACACATTTTGAAGCACAACACCTTCCCACGCCGTGGGTCGCCTCGGAGTGTTCAATTTCGTGGGGTCTGGAGCAGTCGCGACGACCAGCCCGCCCGGATCGTCATACACAAAATAGTACGCCGGGTCCTGCACGATCGAAACCACCCGTTGCACATTGCGATCGTCAACGAAGAAAAACAATCCGCCTTGCGTACCGCTTTGCATGGCCTTCGCCCGCGCGGTCATGAGCATTCCGGTGATGGAGTTTTCCGCGTCGGCCAGCTTCCGCTGGTTCCAAAGCGAATTCATGCCGGGCAGCACGAGCGTCACCAGGATAAGCACGATGGAGACAACGACGACCATTTCGACGATCGTGAAACCGGAATTGCGAAGAGTGAATGGTGAAGGGCGAATTGAAAACACATGGCGTGGGTGCCCCACTGCTTGCGGTGGGGGACTGAAGCAAACGTCATTGTTCAATTCCCCAGCCCAAGGGCTGGGGCACCCGCTCATTTGCCTCGATCTTCGATCTTCGATCTTCGATCTTTCCCTTCTCATCCCCCGTACCCCTTGGCCAGCTTCTCCGCCAGCCCAGTGTTCGAATACACATTGTCGTTATTGAAGGGGTTGTTCAGGAGGTGATCGTGGTTATCGCTGGAAAGATCGCCCACAAGCGACGCGGATGGCGCACTCGCCATCGCACTTTGTGTCAGTTGTTCTTTGCCGTCCGGGCCATACGACATAATCAGCGGCTGGCCGCCGTTGAGCCGCACCAGCTCGGTGGAAATATCGTTCCAATCCTCGTGATTGCTCGACGCAATGTCCGTCGGCAAGTCCTTGTGGTCGCGCTCGGAAAAGTAGCTCAGCGGATTCCCCCAATCATCCACGATGTAGCGGATTTGCAGATCGTCCGGACCCCAATTGCCGTCCGGGGCAGCCGCGCCACTCGGTCGATCAAGAAACTGGGATGGCTGTCCCGTCGTCGTATTCAGCGCACCGGCCGTCCGATTCTTGTCGGGAATCTTGCTCAAAATCGACGCTGAAGACTCACCAATTACTTCAATCGCAACAATCATGGCCGCGAGATCGCGATGCTCAAATTCCGGAGCGGCATTACTGCCAACGTCGTAAAACCTCATCGCCGGATACTTTCCGTTGGCGGCCGGAATCATCACCGCCCCGCGCGGCGCGAGCGTGCCGCTGTTGCTCTTGCTTCCCGGCAATCCGTTGGGTGTGAAGACCTCCAGCTCGTCCGGCGGATATTGGCCGTAACGATCGCTGTATTTCACTTTCGAATGGCCGGGCGTCGGATTCGCGGCGTCCTGCTGCGCGGAAGTAAGGCTGCCTCTCGTCGCCGCTGCCTGTTCATGTTTGAATTCCTCACACGCATCGAGTACGACCTGAATGGTGGCCTTGGTGTTGTTGATCTTCGATCGCGTGATGAGCGCGCTGCCGGCCACAAGAACGGAACTGATCAGAATGCCGATGACCACAATGACCACAAGAAGCTCGATCATGGTGATGGCGGTACGCGAAGAGCGAAGAGCGAATGGCGAAGATCGAATGATTAAATCAGAGTCCGGAGCATAAGCGACGGGTTTCGATCTTCGATCTTCGCTCTTCTGCATTTTGCACCTAGTCCGTCTTCTTCGTCCAATTCACCACGTCGTCGCCGGTTCCGTAGCGGGCGTCAGGCCCCGCTGAGATGAGCAGATACGAATCCTTCCGCACCGGCGTAGGCCGAGTTTTGACGGTGGGATCAATGATGAAACGAGCGAAGGAATACTTGTAGCTGTCATCGGTGGAAGCGATCTTGGCCACCTCTTCGGTTGCAAGCGGCGCCTTGGAAATGCGGAGGTCGTGAAATCCACCATTGATCACCCCGGCGCCGAAGTCGACGCCGGCATCGCCGGCAATACTGGAATCAGAGCCGGTGATGATGCTGTTATCTTCCTGCCAGAAGATTCCCGGCGTCTTCTTGCCTGCGTCCGTCACCATCAGGAGACTCGATGGACTGGCCTTGTAATAAAGAACCGGGTGGTCCCAGGCATCGAGAAACACCGCCTGATTTTTTGCAGAGTCTTGTGGGAGTATGCGGTCCGGTCTGCTGCCAACGATTTTACCCGTATCCACCAGGTTTTGAAGACTGACGGCGTGCTGTCGCATCTTGTCATCGACGTAAGCGCCGGTGGAAGGATAACGTGGATATCTCGTCGCACCGCTCGTTGGATCAAGTTCATACAAGCCCTTGCTGCCATTTTGACCGCAAGTATCGTCAGACCAAAGGCCATTGGCGGGCGGAGTGCCGCCGCTTGTTCCTATGTCTTTGAATCCGGGCGTGCCCAATCCATCCGCACCCATCATGGCATGCACAAGGAGCTGCGCGCCCGTGATCCGCACGTCCGTGCAACTTCCCGCACGATCAGGGTCTTTGATTTTCTGACGAGCATTGGGTGTCGGATTGTCACCGGACGACGGGGGAAGCGTACCGCCGATGGCGGCTTCCTGTTGAAACACCCGAAGTCCCGTGTCAAGAGCCGTGAACTGAGCCTGCGTCTGCGCGACCTTGGCTTTCTCACGCACGGTCGCAAACGCGGGCAGAAGAACCGCCAGGAGCAGTGAGATAATCGCGATCACGACCAGCATCTCAACCAGCGTAAACGCCCGCTTCACGGTATCGCAAAGATTCTCTTTGCGCACGCCTCCCTTCTCAACAAGGGGGGATTGAGGGGGGTTGCCGGTACTGCAAAGATTCTCTTTGCCCATGATCAAACAGCCAATCGCGCCGCGTCGAGTTCTGTTATCGCTATGATTCATTCGTCATCATCCTTTCCAACGGCATGGCGGCCCGCACAATCTGGAGGGATCCGCAATCACGGAGCCAGGAACGGCGGAAGGTTCGATGGATCATCCGCCGTGCCGTATTTCCCATCGACGCCGGCACTGATCAATAAGTACGACTCCGCATTGACCGGCCTCATGGGCGCCGTATCAGGCGTCTTGTCATTGAATGTGCTAAGCATCTTGCGATCCACAACATAGTGGGCAAACGTGGTCATGTGCCCGTTTGCAGTGCCAAAGTCCTTCGGAGTCTGTGTGGCACCGACTTCCGCGATGGGGTGCGGTTTACCGTTGCCTGAAAAATCCCAGCCCGCCGTCGTGTCATTCCCGGTAAATCCTTCGTTATCCTGATGGAAGTAGAACGGCGTGCCGGTCGCCTGTTTGCTGCCGGCGTAGTTTCCCGTGGCCAGATGCTTGTCTTCGACCATATTGGTCATCTGGCCATGTGCTGTGGCCGCGTAATATAGAATTGGTTGATCGAATCCATCAACGATGACCCAAAGTTCGTTCATTTTTATACCCGGATCATTTCCCTTGTCCCAATCGGGGAAAAGCGTCTGATTCCTTTTCCCAGGCAGGTCCTTTGTTTTCTTAAGCGGCAGATTTTCCGCGTCGAGATATTTCGGCGCGCGATCCGTAATCGGTCCCGTTCCCAGAGCATCCGGCGTATACCATTTGGCAGGTTGCTTGTTCAGATCATTTTGCGCCGTGACGGAGCTTCGCTTGATAAAGCCCAACTGGTCTATGCCCATAAGCATAGCAGGCAACCATTGGGCCCCGTAAATGCCCGGATTGCCGTTCAAGTACGGAATTTGCCCTTTGGTTGGATCATGCGGCGTCGCATTGTTCGGAATCGGCGGGTGTGAGAACGAAGGCGGATAGCCGTTTGATTGCGGAAAATCCGATCCGTTATCGTTCCTGAACATCTCCAGCGCACTTTCGACGACGCTCATGGTTTTTAGCGTCACTGCTTTCTTGGCGCTGTTTCTGGCCGCACTGAGCGAAGGGATCAAAATCGCGATGAGCAGCCCGATGATGAAAATCACGGTCAGCAATTCCACGAGGGAGAAGGCATGGGCCCGGGTGGGTCGAATCAGGGAGAATCTACGCTTCATCACATTTGCTCCTAAGGGCTTATGAAGGTCAACCGGCGAAAACCCCGTTTTTCCACCTGCCAATGGGGGCAAGCGGGCATCCTGAAGCCGTTCGCGGCCGGTCGATCCTCCCGCGAAACACTCACCGGCGACGGTTAGACCCTGCATTATAGCCGCCCCCAGGTGGCTCGAAAAACGCCGCTTCGCCAAAACGTCAAAAAACCAAAACGACAAGACGCGAAAACGTCGAAATTAGGAAATGAGCCGTCCCGTTTACGGGGCGGGTTGTAGGGGATGTAGGCAAGAACCAATTGGAATGCCAAAAATTATGACGACCAAACGCCGAATAATGGATAGGATGCGATGAGTTTCAGATGACTCCATGTTAACCAGCATTGGACAATACGTCGGCGGAAAGGTGATTACTGCGATTCTCGTCGTCGGGAGCGCCGGGGCCGTCATCTGGTTCTGGCGGCATCCCGAACACCTTCAAACCATTTGGGCGACCATTCAATATGTTCTGGCCTGGATGGGTTTCGTCATCATTCTTCCGTGGGCGACTTTTTTCGTAACTCCATGGGTGGCGTCGAAAGATTCCAACGTCGCGGCCGCACTCATGCTCATCGGCTACGCCATCCCCGACATCGTCGTTGCCCTTTATCTCGCCGGCGGCGTTCACGGCCACAATGGACTCAGTTGGACCGTGCTCATCGTCGGTTTCCTCGCCGCCGCGGTGTACAACCTGAAGGTGTGCGAATTTCAGGCCGAGAGGCTTGAAGACAGATAAGCTCTCGGATTCAGGTCACTTCATTCGAATCGATTACGATTGAATCGGGCGGCGAAGTCCGACCTTGGCCGCGATCAAGAGCATAATGGCCAAAACTGCTATGCCCCATTGGGAAACTGTAGGAATCGGCATCAGCCCGCAGGAATCGCTCGTTTCGTCGCAGGTTTCGCCGAAGCTGCAAGGGGCATCTCCATTCTCGCAGCCTGTAGCGGTGCAGAATTCGAAGCCGTTGCAATACAGGCCATCGTCGCACACGGCATCAACGAGCGTGTGAACGCACATGTCACTGGCCGCAAGGCAGACATCCGTTGTGCAGGCCACACCGTCATTGCAAACGGCGTCGGTGTGCGTATGCACGCACTGGCCGTCCGACGTGCATGAATCTGCCGTACACAACTTTTGGTCGTCGCAATCGGTCGCCGTCACGCACTCCACTCCGCACGGCGTTGTGCAATCAACACCGTCCCGAAAAATGTGCAGATTCGAACTGCTCATCGCGTTGCATTCACCAACCGTAACGCCTGCCGTACACGTTGCCGCTGATGGAGTCGTGAAATCCGTGCAACACGAACCCATCGGGATTTCCAACACGCCGGTCACGAGAGCGGCGATGGGCGGTCCACCCCATGGTTGGGCTTGGTCCTGGGCGAAAGTTTCATCAGCTTTGTGCCTGATCGTGTAAGTGCCTCGGGCACAAGCAGGAACTGGGAGCAGCAGAGTGCCGGTATAATATCGAATTCCTTCATCAAAGATTTCGGTTCCGGGATTTGCAGTTGCAGCGAAATTTGGGCCGGTGGGACTTACGATTGCAGCAACCCCGAACTGATCGGACAAGGTGTCGGCGGCCATCACCCAGTCCGCCCGATGCGGTGGGTTGCAGTCCACATCGGCACCGCATTTGTTTTGCCAGCCCCAATCGCAAAAGCCCGGGGCTGTTGCTCCACAGTATGGGCCGGGTTCACCTAACATGTCTTGACACGGGTCATCGCATGGGGCCGTACAAAGTCCACCGGGACAATCCGAAAAGAACCTACAAGATTGACCAGCGTGGGTTCCGCCGATGCACGATGCGGGGCAATTCGATTGGCTGCAGGCTTCGCCACGGTGGGGGCCACTCGCGCATGTCTTCTGACATGAGACGAGATTCGAAGCGGGATAGGTCAAGTCACAGCCGGGATTCGGCGGCGATGCGTTCACGCCAAGGAAGCTCGTCGCGTCGATCTTGTCCTGAAACGATCGAAGAAGCGGATTCCCCGATTGATCAGCGTCCCATCCTTCGATCTGCGTAATCCACGCCGATGTGAATCCGCCGCTGGGGACGGTAAGCGTTTGACCTGTGATGTTCCAGCCCGAAGGATAGGCCAGCGAAGGCTCGGTGCCCGGCAGCGGTGGCCGCGGCGTGAAATAGAATTTCAACGTCCCCTGATCTCCGGCCACGACGTTTCCGATTCGCGCCGCGTCGCCGGTGACCAATCCTTCCACTCGTGTCACATGACCATCGCTGGCTGAAGTCGCGCGAATGTCACGGCCGATTATTTTCGTTCGCGGATCGCCTGCGTTGACGAGTCCGCAGGCGACGATCGCGACAACGGTGAAACCCAAGAGACATCGCGATTGAATCCCGGCGCTCATGACCTTGCCCTCCCTTGAATTGAGTCGGATACTGGATGGTTTACCGGCACAAGTCTAATGGATTGAGGCTCTCTATTCAACGCAAAATCATGAAGGCTGGCCTTCCAAATGGGTGGGATACTTCCACCGAACCGGAAAAAAACTCCGCTTCCTTACGGGCGCGACTCGGAAAGGCGCAGAAGATCCGCAAAAAATACCGCTCGAATCGCCCAAATCGTAACTTTCTGTCGCACCGACGCTCGCGAATTGCAATTGGATTCCGCTGTCCGACGGCTTATAATCTGAAGGTCAGCGAGTGAGATCAGCCGGAAGCAAAAGCGGCCGGTCGAATTAACGAAATCTTGGGCGGGCAACTCATGGCCTCAGTTCGGCAAGGGGATCGGATCAGCAACTACCTGCTTGAGGCTCGCGTCGGCGCGGGCACGTTTGGCGAGGTCTGGCGGGCCAAGCATCACGTATTTAACGACATCGTCGCCATCAAAATTCCGACTGATCCGCAGTATGTTCGCAACTTGCAGCGCGAGGGCACGGTCGTTCACGGCCTGCGACATCCGAACATCGTTCGCGCGCTCGACATGGACCCGTACGCCGATCCGCCGTATCTGGTGATGGAATATGTCGATGGCCCGCCGCTCCGGGCCGCCATCGATCAATACAAGGCGAATTTTCCGATCTCCGCCGTCGTCGCCATTATGCGAGGCACGCTGAACGGTCTCGCGGCCGCGCACGGTGCGGGGCTGATTCATCGCGATTTGAAACCGGAAAACATCTTGCTTGCCGAACCGTTATCAAATCTCGGCAAGATTGCCGAGCAATCCGTGAAAGTGACCGATTTTGGCCTGGGTGCGGCCAATGGCGCGACTGCCAACGCAATGCTGCAAAGCGGGAGCCTCGACGCCGCTGAAGCGAACAAACTATCCGGCACGATCGCATACATGTCGCCCGAACAGAGAGACGGCGAACCCATCGACGGACGAAGCGATCTGTATTCGTGCGGAATCCTCCTGTTCGAAATGCTCACGGGCGAGCGGCCTCAGGGGACAGAGTTGCCCAGCGCACTGCGCCGCGGTTTGCCGACTCAGTTCGACGAGGTCTTTCGCCGCGCCTACACGCGAAAAGATCGGCGATTCGGTTCGGCTGCGGAAATGGCAGGGGCGTTGAGTGGCGTCGCCGGCCCAAAGGGCGTGAATTCCGTTCCAATCGATGCGTCGCGCGCGGCATCTTGTCCTTCGTGTGCCAAGCCGGTGCATCGCGACGATCAGTTTTGCATTCATTGCGGCCGGCAGCTTACGACCGTGGTGCCGCGATGCCGCTCGTGCGACGCGTATGTTCATCCCAGCGATCGGTTTTGCATCGCCTGTGGGAAGGATTTGGGCGTTTTGGCGTGACAAGCCATGTTGCAGGGTGATCTTGCCATTCTCGGACTGATTCTCTTTGTCGGCTGCGTGGCCTTCATTTTCGGGGCGATCTACCTGATGACGAACGTTTTCGCTTCGGTATTTCGAGGAGTGAGTTCCGCGTTATTCCCAAACCAGGTGCCGCAAAGAACGATTTTCGGTTGTTGCGGGCGAAGCGGAAAAACCTGCCGTCGCCCGGGATGCGGGAAAATCGAACGGCGACCGGCCAAGTTCTGCAGCCAATGCGGGGGGAAACTGGGCTAAGAGTCGAAAAATCGAAAAGTCGAACGATAAGGCAACAGGTAATAGGCAACGGGCATCAGTAAGGAACGCAAATAAGCCGGAGGAATTATCGAATTCGAAACAGGCTGATAGGAAGACGTTGCCGTGATATTGGCATTGGTTGACACGCACTGTTGCCTTTTGCCTGTTCCCTGTTGCCTTTTTGCCTACTTGCCTCGTTGCCTCTTAGAATTCCGAAATGCCCACCGATCCCATGACAGCTCTGAAGCACGAGACCGACTTTCTGTCCGCGGTCGAGCGCAACTTTGAAAATGCCAAAGGCAAGGACTTTCGCGGCTCTCGATGGCAGACTTCTCGCAATGACGAAACCGATCGCCTGAAAGCGTTGCTGGCGCAAAACGGAAACCGCGATCGCGAAAAACTGAAGTCGTTACCCAAGAACGCGTGGATCGCTCTACACGGTTTTGAGCGTCGATGGCTAGGCCTCGGTCAACGCAAGACAGGCGTCGCAATTGCCTCCGTGCTCACGACCCTCTCGCACTTTGCGTCTTCCGCAAGCGGCGACGCGCCACCGATTGGATTGGGAGACGTCAAGTCCCATATCGAGCGCCTCGCAAGCGATCCCAAAGTGCCGCACATTATCGGTATCTGCAGCCCGTCCGGATTTACGCAAGATGTGCGTCAGGCGAAGTTGGGCCGCAAGAATGTAACTGTTGTCCTGGTCGAACCCGACGCACATGGCGGCTGGCACACCATTGCCGGCGGCGAGGGCGTCGATCCGCGATTGCTTCGAATATTCGACCCCGAAAACTCGAAACAGAAGGTAGACCGCGTGCAGCGGGTCGTCGAAGAACGAAGCGCCGATTTGTTGACCGGCGGGCTTTCGGTGGCTTCGGTGGCCGCAACCGAAGGGTTATCGGCGGATGTGGTCCGCGCCGGTTTTGAAAATGCGGTCCGCACCGATCCGGAATTGCGTATGGGAAAACGCGACGGTGAGGTATTGTTGTATCGAGGGGCGGCCGCCGCTCCCGGAGAAAGAAAATCGATGAACGTCATCGACCGAATCCGACAGATGTTCTCTCGCACCGGCGATGAGGCCTCGAAAATCAATTTGCTCGCCGAGCGCCGGGCCGCACTCGCTCAGCGCCGCGATCGCATTTACGACGACATCGTGAAGCTGGAAAAACGCGAGGCCGATCTACTCGATCAAGGCCGCGCTGCCACGTCACAAGTGCCCAAGCGGCGGATTGCGGCTCAGGTCGCTCAACTTCGCAAAGACATCGCCCGTCAGAACACGACGGCGGCGATGCTCAATCAGCAGCTCAATATCCTGAGCACTGACATCCACAATCTGACGTTGATCCAGCAAGGCCAGTTTGCGAAATTGCCTTCGACTTCGGAGTTGACGGAACACGCGGTCGCGGCAGAGGAATTGCTCGAAACACTCAAGGCCGATGCTGATCTCGTCGGAAGCCTTGAGATGGGTATGGATGCTTCGATGGTTAGCGCGGAAGAAGCGGAGATTTTGAAGGAGATGGAGACACCGTCGCAGGCAGCGGCCAAAGCTCTGCCGCAAAAATCTCCGATGCGTGAAGATGTGCGACAAGCCGGCGCGCCGTCCCCTTTACCAAAGGGGACCACAGGGGGTTCCGAGCGCGGTCGCGCCCCGGAAAAAACCGGCGGGTCCGAAAAATCGGCTCAACAATCAAGTCGCGAATCGAAATCGACGCCCGAACCCTTCCGCAAAACCGAAGACCCGGAGGCCATGTGAAGAATTTCCAATTGCCAATTTCCAATTGCCAATTGTCTAGGATGGAAGCCTTTTTCATTCGCTCTTCGCCATTCGCTCTTCGCCATTTTTGACCTATGTCTATCTTCCCCGACTGGATTCTGAAGAAAAAAAGGACTCCGCTGTCGCGGATGACGCGATCCGAGCTGCGCCGACAGGAAATGCTGCTGGAGAAGGATCGCACGCAGCTTCTGGGTCGCATCGAAAAGCTCTCGAAAGATAAACAAACGCTCTTTGAACGCGGCGCGCAAGAGAAAACGCCCGAGGTTCGACGGGCGATGGCCGCCGAATTTGAATTGAAAACCACCGAGCAGCTCATGCTTGCCCGGCAGCTCAACATTCGCAGCAAGGAAATGCTCACCGTTTCGCGGCTGCGGATGCTCCGCGAGAACGCCGATCGCATGGGCCAGAGCAATCGTCTCGGTCTCATCAGCGAATCGGACATGATGCGCCTCGGCAAGATGATCGAGTCCGACGCCGTGCGGGCGGAAGTGTATCAGGAGCGGCTCGATGAAGTTCTCTCGATCGGTGCGGCCGTCGATCAGGATGGGACTTCGCTCGGTGAGGCCGGCAAGGACGTGCTCAAAGTCTGGGAGAAAATGGACAACGGCGTCATCGGCGATAATGCGGCGGCATTTGATGAGGCCGACCGCGCCGTGCGTGAGCGCTTTGCGACGCCGGAAGCGTGAACGATAGTGATGCGTTGCGTCGAACCGAGCCGCGACCGCGAGGGAGCGGTTTCTGCGATGCCGGAAGCATAGCGAATTTGAGAATTCAAATTTGAGATTGAAGATTGTTGATCGCATGAGCTACGGCGCCCGACCATTACGAAGAAGCGTGGACGACCGCGTCATCGGCGGCGTGTGCGGCGGTCTGGCCGAATATTTGGATCTTGATCCGACCATCGTGCGCGTGGTGTATGTGCTTCTTTCGATCCTCTCGGCCGCGTTTCCGGGAACGCTCGTGTATTTGATTCTTTGGATATTGATTCCGAGCCGGGATTATTATGAGTAAACAAGAAATGAAGCACACGGTATCGATCTATTGGTCTGACGAAGATGCGGCGTTCATCGCCGAAGTACCGGAACTTCCCGGATGCATGGCCGATGGTAAGACGTATCGCGAAGCATTGAAGGCCGTCGAACGAGTTGCCAAGGAGTGGGTTGAGACCGCCGAAGAGCTTGGGCGACCGATCCCAAAGCCAAAAGGCCGATTGCGATATGCGTGAGGGAGACTGAATAGCGATTTACTATGCGAGCATTGGCGTTGAAATCTCATCGTTTGGTATTGATAGTTCTGGTACTCGACGTTGTCCTGATTCTCATTGTAGTCGCCGCAGTATTTTGGTTCTTTCGCGGGATTGTATGGCCGTGATTACAAACCATTTCTGCTTCTGCATGGTCGATTCGTATTCAGCGATTGACAAGGAAATCGACGATTTGAGCGCGACCCGCGCGGGAATTAACTGATGGCCTTATTCAAATCCAACGAAGAACGTCGCATCGAGCGGGACATCAAGATTCGCCAGGGCATTCGGCGAATCGAGAAGTCCATTCGCGAGCAGGGCAAGTTTCAGGATGATTTCATCAAGAATGCCCAGCAGGCCAAAAAGATCGGCGACAACGCACAATACACCTTCATCCGCAACTCGCTCAAGAAAACCGCGACCATCCGCAAGATGCTCGAACGCCAGCTCCTTTCCGTGAAAAACGCCCTGCTCATCAAGCGACAGGCCGAGGCCTCCGCCGACTTCGCTTCGAGCATGGGCCTGATGGCCACGGAAATCGGCAAGCTTTTCGGCGAGACCGATCTCTTGAAGACCCAGGCCGACTGGGAGAAGGCCATGGTCCAGTCGCAGACCATGGAAGAACGAATGAACATGTTCCTCGACAGCGTGGAGGAGATCGCGGCCCAGGACGTCGAACTCAGCAGCGCGACCGAGGTCGTCTCCGACGCGGAGATCGACCGGCTCATCGAGGCCGAAGGCGAAGCCGAACATCAACAGGAACTCGACCGCCTCGCCAGCCTGCGTGCGGAGCTGGATTCGCTCAAGCGCGAAGGAGAGAAGCAGAAATAACTCCACTGACGCCCGAAAATCCGCATGAAAATGGCAGAAAGTTTGATATAATTGCAGCGGAGGAACTGACCATGTCCAACAGTCGGAAGCTTCGAACGAAGGTACAGCAAGGTGGACGCATTGAAGTCTGCGCCCCTGATTTTCCCGTTGGCCAGGACGTGGACGTAACTATTCAACTCCAGCCGATCGACATCGAACGTCGCTCGGTCTTGGATATCCTTGCGGAATGTCCGGGCGGAGTGCTTTTCAAATCCGCAGAGGACGTGGATTCATATTTCCGCGCTGAGCGAGATTCATGGGACCGCTAAAACTCCCTGATTCGGGCGCGGTCTACTTGGATTCATGTTGTGTAATCTACGCTGTTGAGTCCGTCGAGCCATACTATCAAGTGCTGCAACCGCTATGGGAAGCGTCGGCATCCGGGCGTATCAGCTTGGTGTGCAGCATGTTGACTCTGCTGGAAGTCCTGGTCCGACCGATCCGCGAGAAAAAGAAGGAACTTGAAAACGCTCTTCGATCATTCTTGGTTTCATCCAAAGAGATTCGGCTTCTTCCGATTGACGTCGTGGTCGTCGAACGTGCGGCGCAAATCCGCGCGAAAACGGGATTAAGCACGCCGGACTCGATCCACGCGGCTACCGCGCTCTCGGCCGCAGTGAGCACGTTCATCACAAACGATCCGGCGTTTCGCCGGGTGAGCGAATTGCCCGTGAGTCTATTGAGTGACGCTTAGGGCGAGTCTTCGCGCGAAGCTGGATTCGACTAAATACGAGGAGAGAAGCAGAATTAGCTAAGATGTCAGCGGATGCGACTCCTCGGAGCTTTGGCAAATCCCCTCCGAAATGGGCAATAGCTGCTGGCAGCTTTTATGTGTTATCTGCCGCATGGGAAGGAATTGGGAATGAACGTTTCATTTTCTCGCCATTCGAATGGCCCTATGTCTGGACTCCGTGGCATTGGGTCAACAACGAGCAATTCGCATTTGCTTGCTCCATTTGGACATCGTTGATTCTCTTTTTGGTCCTGATTTGCGCTTCCACATCATGTTTTCTTGCGTGGCGCTTGAGCGCCCGCTGGACGTGGCGCGTCGCCATATACACTTCCGCAAATTGCGGAATCTTGATTTGGTACAGTTACTATAGGTACCGCTGGTCTGGATTTTCATGGTCGCCTGGTTGGGAGAGAATCCCGCAAGTTATTGCTGCTTTCGCCATTGCGGCCATAGTCGGTCATGCTACTCGTCTTGAACGAATGCGGCGCGGCGAATGCCCTAAGTGTGAGTATCCACTCCTCGGAATAAACTCGGATCGTTGCCCTGAATGCGGAACACCAATTGAATCAACCCATTTGCTTCGACCTCCCGCCTCTTCACAATGATTCGCGTCATCGGCTTAACGGCTTTCGACGATTCAGTAGCACACGCCCAGGTACAAGTCCGCGCCGCTGGGCCAGACGATCGTGCCGATTCGCAAAAGTGCCGTCAGGCACGGAAGATAATAGCCCGGCCACGCAAGTGCCGGGTTCGCGGCGATCCCAACAATTTCAAAGTCCCGTAGGGACGAAAGAAGTCCTGCCGTCTCCCAATACTCCCATCGCGACACTCAATTGACATGGAATCGGTCGATGCAAGAATTTCTGTCATCCAAACACTTACCAGACACATGGGCCCTGTAGAATGACTGATAGGAGATCAAATTCGTGCCCGCGCACTTGATTCGGAGAGATGAAAATGATGAGGTGTATGCCGTGGCGAGATCGATTCCCATTGGCAGGTTGAATGGCCAAATCACGCCCAAATCGGCCCAAAATCACCGAAATGGATCCGAAACTCGGCCCGTAAATCCGGGGCCACGATCAGTGCCAAGAAGGACGGGCTGGTCAACATTTGCGGATTGCTACTCCTTCGCGATCCCGAACCTGTGAGTCGTGCGGATGAGTTGCTCATCCTTACTGAGGGCTTCCTGACCTATGGCGGCCTGGCGGGGCGCGACCTGTAGGCCATGGGTCAAGGATTCGAGGAGATGGTCCATGAGGATTGCCTTCACCACCGCATCCGCACCACGGAGTACCTGGGTGAGGAACTGCTTGCGGCGGGGATTCAAATCGTCGAGCCGCCGGGGCGCACGCCATTTGCATCGACGCGGCCTATTTTTGCGCGCACATCCCCCCACAACAACTCCCAGGCTAGGCGCTGGTCTGCGGAATGTACCGTGCAGCAGGCATCCGGGCGTGTGAGATCGGGAGGGTGATGTTTGGCGCCGCCGGCAAGGCGCCCCCCATGGAGTTGGTGCGACTCGCGATACCGCGACGCGCCTATACGCAGAGTCACATCGACTATGTCGTCGAAGCGATCATCGAGTTATTCGGTCGTCGCAACGAGCTCCGGTCGTTGAAGATTATTGAAAAACCCCGTCGCTGCGGCATTTCACGGCGCGATTCACAGAGGTGTGAAGATTGAGGCCATGCGACCTCAGCTGTAGGGTCGGTGAGTGAATTTCTGTAACGCACGACGACACGCAGAATTTGGAAGGAAAGCGACCAACTCCTCATGCCATTGAATCGAAGAGGGGGCGTCCGGCTGGCGAAGCTATCGGTGCGTTTTCCGCCGTCTCCACGTCCGCGCTCTGGGCCAATTGTTTTCTCAGCGATCATCCGGGAAGTTATTCATCGTATATGAAGTGCCGAACATTGCTCATTCCCTCGCTTCCACGATTTCCCGAGGAGTTGCCCCGCTCCCAATTTCGACTTTTCCATTTTTCAAGTTTTACGGCTTCCACCGCACATTCGGCTTGCGGCTGGCGGCGACTTCGTCGAGGCGCTTAACGGGCATGGTGTGCGGGGCGTTCTTCACCAGGTTCGGATCGCGATCGACCTCATCCGCAATCGTGAGCATGACTTCGACGAACTGATCCAGCGTCGCAAGCGATTCAGTCTCCGTCGGCTCGATCATCAGGCAATGATGAATCGGCCAGGACATCGTTGGCGGGTGAATGCCGTAGTCGATGAGCCGCTTGGCAAGGTCCAGCTCGGTCACGCCGCTGTCGTGAAAATCCGGCACGGTGATGAACTCATGGGCATAGGGCGGCGGGAACGGCATCGGGTATTTGTGCTTCAGCCGTGCGGCCAGGTAATTCGCGTTGAGCACGGCTTTCTCGGCCACATCGCGCAAGCCATCACAGCCAAGTGAACGAATGTACGTATACGCGCGTACAAGAACGCCGACTTGTCCAAAGAACGATCGCACTTTGCCGATGGATTGTGGTCGATCCGAATCCCATCCGAACGACCCGTCATTTCGCTTCACGACCTGCGGCACTGGCAAAAATGGCCGCAGATGTTCGGCTACCGCGACCGGTCCTGCGCCTGGTCCGCCACCGCCGTGCGGCGTGCTGAATGTTTTGTGCGTGTTGTAGTGCATGCAGTCGACGCCGAAGTCGCCGGGCCGAGTCTTGCCGAGAATGGCGTTCATGTTCGCCCCGTCGAGATAAAGCTGAGCGCCTTTGGCGTGAACGATTTCGGCGATGTCCGCGATGGTTTCATCGAACACGCCGGTGGTGTTCGGATTCGTGATCATCAATGCGGCCGTATCTTCATCGACTTTCGCGAGAAGATCATCGAGATCAACGCGACCATTCGACTTCGACTTGATCGAAAGCGCATCCCTGCCACAGATCGTGCAACTCGCGGGGTTCGTGCCATGAGCGCTGTCCGGCGCGAGCACCTTGTGACGATTCTGACCGCGACTACGATGATACGCGTTGATAATCATGAGCGCGGTAAGTTCGCCATGTGCCCCCGCGGCCGGTTGCAACGTGACTTCGGGCAGCCCGGCGATTTCGGCCAAATACGTGCGAAGTCGATAGAGCAGTTCCAAGATACCCTGAAGATCGGCCTCATCCTGATAGGGATGGATGGCCGCGAATCCGGGCATGAATGCGACGCGCTCATTGATCCGGGGATTGTACTTCATCGTGCAACTGCCGAGCGGATAGAAATTTTCGTCGATGCTGAATACCTTGTGGGCGAGCGACTTGTAATGTCGGACGACGTCAAGCTCGCCGAGTTCGGGCAATGCCGGCGGTGCATCCACGAGCAACTCGCGCGGGATCGCGCTTTCGCGCCGCACTTTCGGCACATCGGACTCCGTCAACGCGGCCCCGCAAAGTCCTGGCGAGCCCTTCTCGAACAGGAGCTTGTTCTCGCGAAGTTCCATCGGGGCCGCATTGCCTGCTGCCGCCGCATTTGCAGAAACCTCACAATCACCGTTCGCCGCGCTGTCCGGCAAAATCATCTTGCTTCGTTCCGTCATCATCGTGGTCATAATTCTACTCGACTGGTTTCTTGCCGCCGGACGAGTCTTTCCGCTGCATCACCGGCATTTTCCACAGCTCGTCCAGTTTATACTCTGTCCCGCATTCCGGACAGCGGCAGTGGGTAAGTCCCGACAAGTTGTAACCGCATTTTGGACACGCCGGAGGGGCCTCACGAGCCGCCCGCCAGCCACGAATGTATCCGTTCCGCCACAGCATGAACAAGGCCAACATCGCCAGCCCGACCACAAGCACTACCAGTAAACCGACGCCCAAGACAATCAAGGGTAAGTCGGGGAATGGCTCTGAAACGCGTGAAATCATCTCGAGCGAAAGCTCTACCGCGTGACGCGGCGAGCGTCCAGTCACTCTCATTCGATTGGCGTGACTTGTGAGCGTGCATTCTGCCAGAGACAATCAGTTGCTGGTCAATCATGCATCCTACTCGACAAAACCCGGAATTGGCTCCCGCTTGTGCGAGAATTCTTTCTTGCATGCTCAATTGCAAGGAGACTTCATGCCCCAGAAAATTAACATCGCTCAAAAACTCTCCCCCATTTCCGAGTCATGGCCTCCGAAGGTCGTCGGAGAAGTGAACGACACCTGCATCAAGCTCGTCAAGTTCGCCGGCCAGTTTGTCAGGCATCATTACGAACGTAAGGACGAACTGTTCCTTGTCATCAGCGGATCGATGCGCATGATGCTTCGCGAAGTTTCGTTCGCTGGCGCTGGTTGATGTAGCGGTCAATCACCGCTGGAGTTACCTGCTCCGGGCGCAAGCGGTAATTTTAATTCGTTCGCCTTCGTCCGCAGATCTGCAAGAATCCACCCAGAATTCGAGATTCTTGACAATGAGTCTTCGACGTATCCGGAGGCATTGAGGGAGATTTGAAACGCGAGTGCGTAGCGATGAGGAAAGACATTCGAGGAACGGAAAGCAAAAGGCGGTTCCGCCCAATGTTTTACGATACGCATGGCGGCGTCGCACATTGCTTCGCACGTACCTCAAAAGCCGAATTGTCGTGATGAGTTGGCATATTGTCAGCTAAGCAACGACGATGAATTAGTCGTTTTGGCCCGTGAGCAACCGTTCCTCCAACAGACCAACTGACGCCAAGAGATTTATTTGTGACTGATTGTAGTGCACGACGGCATCTGCGTAGTGAAGTCGGGCGGTAGTGACGGCGTCTTCGGCCTGAAGGACATCAAGCGTGGTCATCGTTCCCACCCGCAGATTGGCCTCGGTCAATCGGAGCGTTTCCCGCGAGGCGACAACTTGGTCATCGGCGATGGCGATCAACTCGCGGTTGGTTCGACTTGCTTGTAAGGCGCTGACGACCTGAGCGCGCACCATGTCGAGCCGGCGTTCCGCCTCAATGATCGCTTGTTGCTGTGTGGCATTGGCTGATTTCAGTTGACCGAAGGCGGACAGGCTGAATCGCCAGCCAACCTGCGCGCCGGCGCGTTGTTGATCGTGAAATCCGTACGACTGATCGCGACTTCCATCGAGCTGTTTCGAGCCACGCAGAATTCCTTCCTTGAAGGCGCCGTTGGCCAGAGGATTAGGAAGGAATGCTCCGTTCGCAGCGAGCGGGTACACGATGAGATTGTTGGGAATACCTTCACCGGGGACAACGTTTTCGGCATGGCCGGTGATTCCGCTGTACTGGTAGCTTGTCTGAAACGTCGGACCGAACGCGCCCCACCAGGTGGCTCCCTTTTCGGCGGCGACCGCTTCGACAAGAGTGCGGACTTTTTCCAGGTCCGGTCGATAACGTACTGCAAATTCGAGCAGATCATCGATCTCAATGTCATCGCGGACCAACTGGACGGGAGGCACCGCTTCGGCCTTTGGAACCAGCGTGACCGACGAATCCAGGTGCAAGGTCAATGCCAGCGCGATCGACGATTCGTAGAATGCATTCAATGCCTGGAGCAACTCCTGTTTGCGTTCGGCCAGACGAGCCTTCCCGCGGAGTTCATCCGCTTCAACGCCGGTACCCGTTCGCAGGCGCACCTGAGTAATGCGCAGGAGTTCTTCGGCTTCGGTCACGGACTGGTGAGCTGTGGCAACGCGGGCTTGCGCAAGAACCAAGCCGTAGTATTGCACTGCCGAAAGGCGCAGCGTTTCGAGAATGACCGCCCGTTCCTGCTGCTCCGAGGCGTAGAAACGCTTCTTCGCGGCGACGATCTCGTACATGACACGGCCTGGATTGATGACCCACTGAATGGCAAGTCCCGGTTGAAATGTGTTGAATCCTGCACCGATCAGCTTGCCTTCCGCGGTGCGTACGGTGCCTTCCACATGTTCGAACAGCGCTGTCGGAACGAGGGCGGGAAACACCGAGCCCACGGTGCTCTCAAGCTGACCGCGTGATCCCTCTACATTCTGTCGCGCTTGCTGAATGTCGAAGTTGTCGGCGGCGGCCACGCGGATTGCTGTCGGTAAGTCGATGGGTGAGAGCTCTGTGAACATCGGCTTGATTTGCGAAGCGTCCAGGGACAGCTCTCGCCCACGATTGGGTGTCGAAGTCGGCGCAACGTTTGGACGAGGATCGGAGTTTGTCGTCTTTGACGGAGCCGCGCATCCGCTGAAGGTAAGACTGAGGCAAAGTGCGTGAACAATTCGTTGGAGGCTTCTTTTCATAGTTCATTTCCCTCCACTCGACTGCACGAATGGCGCTGGCAAATGAAAAGTCACTTTGGCATACGAGCCGGGCATGAGACGTCCATCGGCGTTGTCGATGTCGGCCTCGGCGCGCATGGTGCGTGTATCGGCACGGACGGAATCGGAAATTCGGGAGATCATGACGTCCGGCAGTGGTGCTTGGACGGATTGAATTCGAATAGACAGCGGCATCCCCACGCGAACCAGCGCCGCGTCGGCTTCCGGAATGTCAATCACAAGCCGCAGGCGATCGATTTTCTCGACGGTGAACAGACTCATGGTTGCCCCTTGTGCCGCGGAGCGCACAAACGCGCCAAGGTCAATACGTCGCGCGGTAATGACGCCGTCAAAGGGTGCAGTCACGTGCGTGTAGGCAATTAGGGTATTGAGGCGCGCGACATCGGCGTCGGCGACTTTCACATCTGCCTCGGCGGCGGCAGCTTCGGCCTGAGCCGCGGCAAGATCGCTTTCGGCGGACGCGATTCTTGCGTTCGCAATTGTGACCTGGGCTTCGGACACGGCGAGTCGGCTCGTGGCTTCGTCAAGTTCCTGGTCAGGTATGGCCTTTTCCGTGTGCAAGTCGATCTTGCGCTGAGACGTGAGTTTGCTGAGATCGCGTTCGGCACTGGCCCGCCGTGATTCGGCGCGGGCGGAGTCGACGGCACGCTGGGCCTGGACGACTTTGGCCTTCAGCGCATCGACACGCGCCCGTTTGGCCGAAAGCGTGGCCTCCGCATGATGCAGTTCGTCGTTCAATTCGGGGATATTCAGCTCGGCCAGCACATCCGACTTCTTGACGTGTGTGCCGATGTCAACATTGACTTTGACAACGAAGCCGCTTGCTTTCGCGTAGAGATCAACGGACGCATCCGCCTGGAGGGTGCCCGGCAACATCAAAGTGCGCGAAGGTTCCGCCGTCGGATTCGGCGCACTCGGTTTGGCAGTGTCGCCGGCAATCACCTTGTCCGGAGGCTTGATTTCTTTCGATTTCTCCACCGATTGAGCTTCTGAGTAGTTGGGCGACATAAGGGCAATTAGACTTGCGGCGGAAAGCACTAACGAGCCCCACTGAACAAATCCACGAATGATTGGGCATCGAGACATTCTAGGCTCCTGTCGTTGAGGGCGAATCATAGTACGCGCTTGTTGGGTCTTTGGGATCGAGCGAGGCGGAGCGCGTAGACTTTCGGGCTTGGGCGATGGTGAATACACAGGGCAGGATGAGAAGGGTGGCCAGTGTTGCCGCGAACAGACCGCCGATCACGGCCCGCCCAAGCGGGGCAATCTGTTCACCGCTCTCTCCGAATCCCATTGCCGTCGGGGCCATGCCCGCAATCATGGCCATGCTGGTCATGAGGATCGGTCGCAGGCGACTTCTTGCTCCATCCACGACCGCCGATGCGGCGGGGGCGCCCGCCATTCGGTTGCGTTCGGCGAATGTCGCAAGCAGAATCGCATTGGCTACCGCTACGCCGATGGCCATGATGGTTCCCATAAAGGACTGAACGTTCAACGTCGTCCGGGTAACAGCGAGTGCGAGGACTGCTCCGGCGATCACCGCCGGCACTGCTGATATAACGACCAACGACAATCGCACGGATTGAAAATATGCGGCGAGCAGCAAGAGGATTACGACCACGGTGAGGCCCAGTCCGGTCGAGAGGCCACCGACCATTTGTTGCATTGCCGGCACTTGGCCACGGACCTTCACCGTCACTCCCTGAGGCGGGTCGCCTGCTTGCTTGATCGCCTGTTCGACTCTCACGGCAGTGCGACCTAAGTCCTCACCGGCGATGTTGGCCGACAGCGATACCGTGCGCTGCATGTTGTAGCGATCATACTCACCCGGCACGGTGCCTGCCGATACATCCGCGAGGTTGCGTACGAGCAGTTGGCCCTCACGCGTGTTCTTGACTGGAATGTTTTTCACCGCTTCGACGGAATCAATTCGTGTTGGCGGGATTTCGATCTGCACCTGATAACCGATGCCGCTCTTGGGATCCGCCCAGAAAATGGGAACGACGTAACGGCTGGAAGATGTGGCCGCCAATAAGGCACGAGCAACATCGGCTGTCGTCACATCGGTCATTCCGGCGAGCTCGCGGTCGACTTGAACGTTGAGTGCTGGGTAGTTCAACGGCTGCGTATATTGCAGGTCACGCAAAGTGGAAATCTCCGCGAGTCGTTCCCGAATTTTTTCCGCGTGGGCACGGCTCGCGTCCAAGTTCAGGCCGGTGACGGATACTTCAATCGGCGTGGACGACCCGAAGCTCATGACTTCACTCACGATGTCACCGGCCTCGAACGAGAACTTCACGTCGGGCAAAACCTCCGACAACTTGCGGCGGAGTGTTTCCTTGAGCGGTTCTAGGGTAACACCTGACCCTCGTTTCATCGCCACGCGCAAGACACCTTCTTGCGGCCCGCTCATCCATAGATAGATCGTGTTGATGGGATAGCTGGTTGGGATGGCGCCGACATAGCCGACGGTTTTCTCGACGTTCGTCGGCCCGACTTCCTTCTTGATGGCGTCGAGCACTTGTCCGGCGATCGCCTCGCTTCGCTCGAAGCGGGTGCCGTCGGGAGCACGAAAGCGAATCTGAAATTGGCCGGTATCCACGCTCGGAAAAACCTCCAATCCGAGGTGCGTGCCAACGAGCCAGACGATCAATCCGGCGCTGATCAAATACGCTGGAACGATTATGAATCGACGTCTCACCACTGATTGAACGATTCTTCCATAGGATTCTCTCAATGCGCCCAAAAAAAAAGCTTCTTGCGACCCATGACGGCTCAAGTCGCGGTTTCGCAGCAACCACACGGTCATTACCGGCACAAACGTGCTGGACAGGATGTACGAGGCCATCATCGAGAATCCCACGGCGAGCGACAGCGGCACGAACATCGCTCGACCCACGCCGACCATGAAGAAAGATGGAAGAAACACCGCCAGAATGCAAAGCATGGCAAGCAGGCGCGGGACCGTGGTCTCGATGCTGCCGTCCAGGACCGCCAAGGCAAGCGACGGGGCAGACGCGAGTCGGGTGTGAATGTTTTCAATGGCCACCGTCGCTTCATCCACCAAAATGCCGATCGCCAATGCCAATCCGCCGAGCGTCATCAGATTGATCGTCTGACCGCATAGCCACAAGACAAATACGGAGGCCATGAGCGCCAAAGGAATGTTCAATACCACTACGAGCGAAGTCCGCCAGTCGCGCAAAAAGATCAGGACCATTAGGCCGGTGAGGGCCGCGCCAAGGAGTCCTTCGATTTCCAGTCCGGTGATAGCGCGAGTGACGTATGTGGATTGGTCGAACTCGAAGCTGACGCGGATGTCTTCCGGCAGAATGGCCTTCATTCGCGGCAGTGCATTCTTGACTTCGTGGACGACTGATAATGTCGAGGCGTCGGATCGCTTGGTGACGGGGATGTAAACCGTGCGCCGCCCGTCGACCAAAGCATAGCCGCCCGGAATGTCCGACGCATCTTCCACGTGTCCGATGTCGCGTATATACACACTTGGATTGCCCGTCCGAACGGCGATCTTCTCAATGTCCTTGATGTCCGTTGCGACGGAGTTGATGCGCACCAAGGGCATCTTGTCGTCGATGTAGGCGTTGCCTGATGGGCTGATCACGTTGCCCGTGTTGAGCGCCTTGATGACTTCGTCCGGGGACATTCGGTAGTTGAGGAGCTTGTCCTGATCGACGTAAACCACGATGGTTCGCTGATTGCCGCCGAACGGCGGCGGAGCCGACACGCCCGGCAGCGTGGCAAACATCGGGCGCACCTTGAACAACGCCTGGTCTTGAATCTCTCGAATTGATTTCGTTTCGCTGGCAAATACCAGGAATCCAACGGGGACGCTTCCGGCATCGAAGCGCATCACGAATGGCGGCACAGTCCCCGGCGGCATAAAGGATCGTGAACGGTTGACGTGCGCGATTGTTTCGGCCATCGCCTGCGGCATGTTCGTGCCGGGGTGGAAAAAGAGCTTCATCAGGGCGATGCCCTGCACGTTCTTGGATTCGACGTGTTCGATGCCGGTGATGTAGAGGAAGTGATACTCGTAATAGTTGGTGAGGAAGCCCTCCATCTGCGCCGGGTCCATGCCACCGTATGGTTGAGCGACGTAAATGATGGGCACGCCCATATCCGGGAAAATGTCAACGGGCATCTTTCGAAGCGCAAGAAATGCGGCCAACGCCGTGGCGGCGATGACGACGATCACCGTAACCGGACGACGCATGGCGATGTGGACAAGATTCATTTACGCATTCCCATAAGGATTCCGCCGAAGTCAAGGCGGGCGGGCTTCAAAAACACCCTGACTTCGGCGGGCTCGTTTTCCATCTGAGGAGTGGTGAAACCCATTTCTCGCGCCAATTGCACTCACGATCACGGCTTCTTTGGCTTGGCCTCTTCTTTCTTTTCGTTCTTATCGTCGTGCGCCCCGGCTTCTTTCGACTCAACCACTTTCCCAGTCTTGGTATCGACGTCAATGTCCATCAGCTTCTCGCCGGCCAGACAATACACGCCCACGATCAGCTTGCCTTTTTCCATCTCACAGTGCGCTAAGACCGCCTTTCCCTTCGAGGAGTCTTCCGCGACCTTGATCGCCGCAGAAAGTGTTGTCTTAGCCTCGTCGAGCCCGTGAACCATCTGCTTGGCTATTGCAGGCGTCATCTCGTCTTCATCCTCGTCTTTCTTGGCGCCTTTTTCGTCTTTCTTGGCGACTTCCTTGGACTCCACGACCTTCCCGGTCTTCGCATCAACGTCAATGTCCATGAGCTTTTCGCCGGCGAGACAATAGACGCCAACCACCATCTTGTCCTTTTCCAATTCGCCGTGGGCCGCCACGGCTTTGCACTTTCCGGTGTCTTCGGCGACCTTGATTCCCGTCGCGAGGGTGGTCTTCGCATCGTCCATCGCCTTGACCATTTTCTTCGCGTCCACTGGAGTCATGTCATCGTCGTCTTCATCCGCGAACGCGGGTCGCGCGGCCAACATCCCAACAATGATCAAACCAGCCCCAAAAATTTTTGTGCGAAACATGTGCGATTCTCCGAAAAAAGGTTGCTGACTTGGCGAAAACATTTCGCCGAGGTAATTCCCCAATAGCATACAGATCTTATGACTCTCCGATTCATGGTTGAATGCTGTATTCCCGAATTTCCGCTTCATGGTCCGCTCCGTGCGGAACTGCTAGGTACAGCCGACTCGTCTCTGGAACAAAAAGTGAAGTTCGTGCTCCGGCCACGGTCGCAATTCGATGCGTCAATTGGTAATGATCAGCGTCCTTTTGCTCGAACACGCTGATGCAGCCCTCGCCGCCCGATACGTACAGGAGTTTGCGGGCGGAGTCGTAAAATAGGTCGTCGCCGTCACCGCAGCATTCCAGTGTCGCAACGCCTTTCCCTGAGTCGGAGTCAAGAACCAATATCCGCGCCGGCTTGCGACAGACGACAAATAGCCGTTTGTGCTCCTCGTCGAGCGCCATTGGGTAATTTGCCTTTGCTTCCGTGACAGGCCATGTGGCGATTACCGCACGTTTGTCGCGATCGATCACCGCAATTTGCCCTGCCTTGGGGACGTTGACGAAGATGCGGCGTCCCTTTTGCTCAAGCTGGAACGACTCCGGGTGCGCATCCAGCTTGATTTCGGCCAACTTGGTGAATTTATCAGCGTCGATCACTCCGATTGCGCCTGCTCCGAATCCGACGTAGACTCTTTTTTCGCCCGCATCGAAACGCACGTTGTCGGCGTCGTCCAGGCCCTTTAGCGAGGCAACTAGTTTGAAGGCATCGTCGAAGGCGCGCAGCATTCCATCCTCGCCGCTTGCGACGATGACACGATTTGATTGTGGCGACAAGCAAACGCCCTGCGGCTCCTTGATACTATCGATGCTCTTGATTCGCGTTCCCGCAGAGAGGTCAATGGCTTCGACGGTGTTGTTCTCCAGAGCTGCGATCCATAGCCGTGTCCCCGTCGCATCCAACGTCAGATGATCCATGCGTCCCTTGACGCCGGGGAGCGGAATTGATCGCTCCAATTTGACGCGTTCCTGTGCGAATGCACTCGCACAATTCAGCGTAGCCATTGCCAAGCTCAAGGACACCCATTTCCCAGAAATTCTTCCAAATTGCACTGACGTATCTCCCACTTGCGTTACTCGACTCGCAATGCCTCGATCGGGTTCATGCGACTGGCGCGCCACGCGGGGTAGAATCCGAAGACCAAACCAATTCCAACTGAAAACGCGGCTGCTACCGCCACGGACCAAACCGGCACGATCGTAAGCCATTCCAGCATCCGCGACAGCATCTGCGCAGTCCCAATACCCGCCGCCACTCCGAGTGCACCGCCCAGTAGGCAAAGCATCACAGCTTCGGTCAGGAATTGAGCGATGATCGCAGCTTCCGGCGCTCCGACCGCAAGTCGCAATCCGATTTCGCGAGTGCGTTCTGTTACCGACATCAGCATGATGTTCATGATCCCCACGCCCCCGACGAGAAGCGATACGCAGGCAACAATGATGAGCATGATGTTAAACGTTTCGCTCGCTTGTGCCTTGATCGTGGCGCTTTCGGAATAGTCGAACATGCGGAAGTCATCGGGTTCGCCAGGTGGACGAGGGTGCCGTTCCCGCAAGAGCGCGGTGATCTCGGTCTTCGCAACCGAAAGGGGAATGCCAGGGCGGGCCGCGGCGAGAAGAGTCTCGGAGCGATCCTTGCCCGCGATCCGCGTCTGAAAGCAATTCCAGGGAAACAAGATGACGTCGTCGTAATCGCGACCATCACTACTTCGTCCTTTGGGAGAGAGCAATCCAACGATTTCAAACGGCACTTTGTTGGCGCGAATCGTTTCGCCGACGGGGTCAACAGATCCAAACAACTCGCGGGCCGTCGTTTGCCCAATGCAAACGACTTTGGCCTGATTGGCTTCGTCAATTTCATTCAACTCGCGGCCATTCTCGATGCGATATCGACGGATATCAAAGATGGATGGAAACCCGCCGTAGCAGCGTGAAAGATAGTTGCTGTACGCCGAGGAGACCTGGACCCTCATGCCGTTCGTCGGAGTTGCGGCGCGAACCGATGGACACTCGCGGAGGATCGCCTCCGCGTCCTGTTGAGTGCGCTGCGGCGGTATTAGTTGGTCGGGATCGCGCACGCCGGCCCGCGGCATGCCCACGTAATTGATGGACATCCAATCATCGCCGAGTGAAGCAATCTCTTCTTCCACCTTGGCCCTTGTTCCTTGACCAACGGCCACAACCGTAATCACCGACGCAACACCGATGACAATGCCGAGAATCGACAACATCGTCTGGAGCTTGTTTTTCCCCAGGCTTTTCAGGGACTCGGCGATGACAGCCAACAAGGTCATCCTCGGTCCGTAGCTCCCGTCGTTCCATCCCTAATGTTTGTTTGTGTGAGTCGCGCCATGACGGGACACGCCTCACCATTATTCATCCCCGTCGTCATCGTCATCGTCCTTGTCTTTTGGTTTTGCTTTTTCGGCGGGCTTGGCTGAGTCCCGATCGCTCACCACTCCGGTCATCACGGCGATGTTGTCAAAAGACGATGATGCGTCGGCCTTCGTCCACAATCCGACCATGCCTGCATCCTTGAATTCGCTGTCGGTCACGTCGAGGAGTTTCTTATCATCGATGAAACACATGATGTGGTTGCCGACCATTTTCGCTCGAACGACATACCATTTTCCGGCTTGGGCCTTGTACTCCGTACCTTGTAGCTGTTGTCGCTTGCCATTGGTCACTTTGTAGACGCGGAAGTTGTTTTCCAACGGGTTCATGCGACAGATGTAATAGTTGTTCTCATCCTTGCAGCGCCAGATGAGACCGCCACCCTGGTCTTCCTTGCCGGTGTTGGCCCGGATGCGCGTTCGCACGTTTACGTCCTTATAGGATGTCTTCTCCGCCATAGCGAGGTTGAACGTGCCGCCACCGCTCTGTGATGAAAGCGTAAGTACGTTTGGACCTGACGGCGCATCCGCGTCCTTCATAACAGACCAGCTTGCCCTGCCACTGGACGCATTCGTGAAGCCGAACTTCCAGCCTGCCGGGGCCTTGCCGGCCTCGTCACGATCGAAAATCCAGGCCTGGCCTTCCGCCTTCTCAACTTCCGTCTTGATGGCCTTGCCGTCGGAGCCGATCGCGACTTCCTTGAACTCATCACCCGCGACCACTTCAACGTCGAACTTGAACACTCCCTTCTCAACCTCCGCCTCGGCCTTTACCACGGTCCCTCCCTTCGCTTCCGACATGGCGGCGTCGATCGCTTGCAGCAATGTGAATTTCGACTCATTCAACGCCTTTTGGGTTTGCTTGTTTTCCTCGGCCTCGGCGGCATCGGGCTTCTCGGCGTCCTTCTTCAGAAATTTGCCGGTCACGGCATCCACCGTGACTTCGGTCGCGGACGCATCCGCAAGAAAAGTGATCTCGAATACGGGAGTTTCGCCCTTGAGGCTCAACTCGGCCCCGGCAAGTTTGCCGCCGGCGACTTCCTTCGTGGCCGTTTCAATGGCTTGTTTCATTGAAACCTTCGCCAAAGGCAAAGCGAGTTTGACGATGTCATGCTCCAACACTTCGAATTCATCCTCGTCCGCCATCACGGGCTGTGTCAGCAATCCCACTGTGAATAAGGTCTGCAAAATGCGCTTCATAATCGGTCTCCTTTCGTGTCGATATTTCTAGTTCGCCGCCCGACACAACAAGCTATCGCGACTTCGATTGATAGGCTATTGATTGAATTCTGAAAAATGGTTCAGGAAACTTCGGTCAAAATCAACACTGTTGCGTCTTTCGCTTGACTCGTGTTTTCTTGGTTGTTACGGTTCGCGCATCCGCCCGCTTGGCGCGGTCGCAGATGAGTTCTGCGAGCATCCCTGGTCACGCACGTGGCGCGAGGCATTTTGGAGAACTCTCATGACCTTAAGAATTCGCGGGCCGGTTTATGTCTTTGGCGTTGTTCTCACATGCTTGGCGTTTGAAGTTCGCGCTTGGGCAGCGCCGCCGGGATCGGAGAGCCCCGGTGGCAATCGGGTGGCAGCCCAACGTTTGAGCCTTAGCCCGGAATGGGAGATTGGAGGCAAGAGCCGCAGCGAGAAGAAGGCCGAGCGAGAGAAGGAGACCAAGGGCGAGAGCGGTGAGTTTGACGTTGACGACTTCTTCAACGTTGCGAGTGCGTACCCGAAAGTGACGGCCGGTAACTGGGAGTTCGAAGCGGGGACCCGCTGGTTTACGGGTGCGGGCGAGGGTGATGATGATTTCTTGCTTGTCGCCGAGCTTGTGTACGGATTGACGAAAGATACGTATCTCGAACTCGCCTTTGAGCCGATCAACATCGGTGACGGCGGAGACCAGGGCAACGGGGACCTGGAGCTTGAGATTTTCCATCACTTCGTAGACGAGACCAATACCATCCCGGCGATGGCGCTTTACGGTGAGATGCGAATTCCGTCAGGGGAAGGATCCTCCGGGGTGGACGGCGAGCTGCGTCTGAGCTTGACGAAAACGATCGCACCGAAACTTCGGATGCACTGGAATGGTTTCATTGAAACGGCCAACGGCGGTCGCACGGAAGAAGAGAGGGAGAACGGGCGGCACTTCCAGTGGGGGCTGGGCCCCGGATTCGACTATGAGTTCAGCGACAAGTTTTTGGGCATCGTGAACTACCTCAATCGCGCCAGCGAGGAATATGGCGAGGGCAATCAAAATATTCTGGAACTCGGCTTGAATTACAAGATGGGGCAACGCACGCTGATCAAGGCGGCGATGGATGTCGGTCTAACGGGTGAAGAAGGCGAGCCTAAATTCGGGATCAAGTTGCAATACGATTACGAGTTCGGAGGGTGAGGTCGGCCGCTCCTAAATACTGTACGCGTCGCCTGATCTCGCAATGCCGAGTATCGCCCTGCGCGGTGTCGAAAGTCGAATGCGGAAAATGCTTCCACTCTGACCGTCGCTTTCGATCTCCACAGTTCCACCATTTGCTTCAAGCGACCAACGTGCAATGGATAGGCCGAGTCCGACGCCGCCCATCTCCCTCGAGCGTGATTTGTCCACTCGATAGAAGCGTTCAAAGATGCGATCGTGTTCTTCACGTGGGATGCCCGGCCCATTGTCCGCGACTTCGACGACGATTTCGTTGTCTTTGAATCGCCGACACGCGATGCTGATCATTCCACCAACCTGCGTGTACTTGATCGCATTGTCGAGAAGATTCACAACGGCTTGCCGAATGGTGAGTCGGTTCACGTTGGCAATAGCGCCCTCATTCGCGGTGACGCTGAGTGTCTGCGATCGCTCCTCCGCCAGAGGACGCAGATATTCTGCAACTTCAGTGATGATCGCGGCAAGGTCCACCGTTTCTACGGTCAGCACGTCGGTCCCGGAATCGGCGCGTGTAAGGGTGAGCAGGCTCTCCACGAGATGTGTCAATCGGTCAGTCTCTTCCAGCATGCTGCCGATGGCTTCGCGATAGGCGGACAAATCTTTGGAATCGCGCAAGGCGACTTCGCCGACGCTGCGCATGGCCGTAAGCGGCGTGCGCAATTCGTGCGAGGCGTCGGCCGTAAATCGGCGAAGCCGTGCAAAGGAATTCTCCAACCGGGCCAACATCGTGTTGAACACGCCCGCTAGACGGCCAAACTCGTCCGAAGGATTGGCGACTGGCAGCCGTTCACCAAGACGCTCAGCCGTAATCTGCTCGACCCTTCGGGCCATCACGCCGACCGGCGCAAGCATCCGATCGGCGAGTACAAGACCGCCAAAGAAGGCAAGCAAGAGCGCGACGGGGTACGCAAACAAGAGCGTACGGCGCAAGCTTCGAATCGCCTGTTCAATGGCCGATGCGTCGCGCGCAACAGCAATCTGATACGTTTGTTCCCCGACTTCGATTGTCGAGTGTTGAATACGAAAAGCATGACCGTTCGCGTCCCTGCATTCAAAGGCAAGGGCTGAAGATTCGCTTGCAATAATCGCGGATGGAGGAAGGGCACGCCAAAGCGTCGTTTCGTGAACTGTTTCCTGTCCCTTGGAAACGCGGAAACGAGCCACGGCTCCATGTTCTTCAAGCTCGTCTAGTTCGTCAGGATTGTCCTCGATCACGCTTTGGACTGTGGCAAGGTCTGATGCCAGTTGCTGGTCGAGCTCCATGACTAGCCGATCTTGTGTGAACCAAGACGTTGCTGCCGCGAAGACAAGCAAGAGTGCGCCGAGTGCCCCGGTGTACCAGAACGTGAGTCGAAGGCGAACGCTTCGCAATCGGTCGATCATGTGTCGGTCTCCGAAATGCAGAAACCCACTCCCCGAATCGTCTTTAACAGGTGGCGGGCAAACGGCTCATCGATCCGTTTTCGGAGCCGGGCCACGTGGACGTCGATGAGATTGTCGACCGTAGTGTCTCGGCCTGGCTGTTGCCAGACATCTCGCGCCAGCATCTCGCGAGAAACAACGCTTCCGGAGTGCCGCAGAAAGTATTCAAGCAACTCGAACTCTTTGGCTGTGAGCAAGACTGATTGACCACCCCTTTGGACCTTGCGCGCAAGTAGGTTCATCTCTAAATCCGCCACTTTGAGGTCGACAATGTGGTCGTTTCGACCTCGCCGCAGCAACGCACGCATGCGGGCGAGCAATTCGGGAAATGCAAATGGCTTGACGAGATAGTCGTCCGCGCCTCCGTCGAGCCCAAGCACGCGATCCTCGATGGCGTCACGCGCAGTCAGGACCAGCACGGGCGTTTGCGATCCTCGCTTGCGGATGGCCGCAAGAATCTCAAGGCCGCTCCGTCCCGGCAGCATGAGATCAAGCACGATGAAATCGAACGCTTGCTCGTTGGCGAGAATGAATCCTTCGTCGCCGGTCGCAGCCACGGCAACGTCATAGTGTTCGCCGGTAAGGCCCTCCATCAGGGCCTTCGCAACTTTTTTTTCGTCTTCTACGACCAGAACGCGCATTTTCGTCTCCGGACAACAGCGTACCGCGAAGTCGCTGCGCTGTGGACAATCTGTTTTCTGACAAATGATTCAGAATTGACCCTTCCTTGCCGGTGGGAGCATACTACGCCAAGCTGGTCAGCGGCCGTAACGACCCAAATTGGGAGGCAATTCAAATGAAGTGGGTGACTCGTTCACATATGCATGTAGACCGCGTGGCCTGTCCGTGGCTGATCAAGCGGTTCGTCGATTCGCAGGCGGAGTTTATCTTCGTTCCCAAGAACCGCGTGATGGAAGTAGCAAAGGAACAAGGCGCGATTCCATTCGACGTGCCGGATGTGGAATTGGGTCATCATGGCGACGGATGTTCATTCGACGCGATCATCAAAAAGTATGAACTCAAGGATCCAGCCTTGCTGCGGCTCGCCAAGATCGTCAACGCGGCGGACACCGACCGTCTCGACGCAGATCCAATCGCATCCGGCTTGGAAGCGATTGCAAGCGGTTTCAGCATTCGGTTCCCGGATGATCACGAAAACCTTGTCCGCCAATTTGAAGTCTATGACGTACTCTATGCGTGGTGTCGATTTAGAACGGCAACTGGAGGATTGAAATAGGCTGTATGTTGAATTGGTCAGAGTTGAAACCGCAAGTTTTTGCATGGCATGGGAGGGCTATCCGCTTCGATTTTTTCATTCGGCTTTGGCATCGCTAACCTGCATTTCTCACCAAGGGGATAGATAACGGTTGCGTTTCGTGGAATAAGGTGTTTGTTCAGAGCAACTTGAGCCATGCAAGGAGGCAGCCTTTATGGCGACGGAGTGCAACCAGAACTCGTTTGCTTTTTACCCCTGGGGCGTCGGCAGGTCATGGGCCGATTTGACGGAGGGAGCATCACTTCTGACGGCGGGGCGCTGCTGTTGTGAGAGACCGAGCGAGCCACCGGTATGTCACGAGGCAGAAAGTGGGGTTGGCGAGGAGGAGTTCGAGCCACTGGACCAGCGCGGCGGTGAGTACGGCGTTGATGGCATCACCTTCCAATCCGTACGGGAAGCAGCGGTCCATCCGATGATCGCTCTTCAAGTGTCCGATTTTCGGCTCGATCGCGCTGCGGCGCCGTCTGCGTTTTCGCTCGGCACATGAA
>JACQFE010000008.1 GCA_016200265.1 Planctomycetota bacterium
ATTCGTCACTTGCGCCGCCGATGGTTCGAATGACGTGGCCGTCACTGGTTGAGAGGACGAGAATTCTCGCGCCTGCCGTATCGGCGGCATAAAGCTCTTCGTTGCGCACCGCCAGCGCGACGGGACGGAAGGGTTCATTTTCAGGAGGTCGGATTGCGGCGCCACTCTGACCATTCGCGCCGAAGGTCACGATTTCACCGCGACCCGTGTCACCGACGTAGACGCGCCCGTTCGAGTCAACAGTGAGCGCGATGGGTGAGACCAATGGCCTCGACGCTGCGGTGCTCAGTCTCCTGGCTTCGCCAGTGGCGAGGTTCCAATCATGCACAACGCGCAACGTGACGTCGCAGATGTAGAGATGTCCATCGTGGTACGCGATCCCGGCGGGGGTCTCCACGAATGGCCGAACAGGCCTGCCGCGCACCATGTCCACAAAAGTTGCAGGCGTTGGAACCAGGTCACCCAGACTGTTGAATGACTTGAGATGCACGACGTGAGGCCGGGTCGGCGGGGCCGGGAAATAGGCAAGTTCAGATTTGGGTTTGGGCGAAGTGCAGCCGCAAAGTGCAGCCACGCACGGAGTGAAAATGGACATGGTCGCGATGCGTGCGAACCATTGGCAATTGGTTTGTTTCTTCGCATCGGACATTGCTTATTTCCTATGGCAAGTGAGGCACAATGCGCTACGGGTGTTGGAGGTGACCAGCAAATGCGGAGCGCCGGATGTCCCGTGAGGATCATGACACGAAATGCACTCGACGCGACCATTCGCCAGAACCACTGTTTCCTTGGCCATGACCGAAGTGACAGGGTGAAAGCCCTTGTTGATCAATGGATATGGAACGCCGACGGGATGATCCGTGCCGCCATGTGCAGCGGCGAAGATTCCCGGATTGTGGGTGTTGACGTAGCGTGCGCGGGAGATTCCGGCAATTGTCACTTTGGCGACCGTTCCGTCGTGGCAGCGGAGGCAGAGGGTGGTGCCGCCGGCTGGCGCTGAATTTCGCCCACCGGCGGAAGCGCCGAACCGTTTCGATAGGTTGGCATTAGGGTCCCAGAGAGGAGCTGCCTTTGGCGGTTCGTCGCGATGGGGCGTATGGCAGACGCCACATGTTTCGCCGGCTGCCCAGGGCTTCTTGCTGAAATCATGCTTCGAGCCTTCGATACCGGCCTTCACCCATTGGGCGGCAGAGCCGAATCCCATTCCTGAGATGATTCCGATGACTGCAAACGCCTTTTTCATCGAGTTCCTCGATTCGATATGTTTCGCTTACCGGCAATTCCGCCTCGCGTTGTATTCACATAAGGAAAATTAATATGCACCATGCCGTGGCACGTAAGCGTACAGTTGCCGGAAAATCTCCCGGTGTCTTCGTATTGCAATCGCCGACCGGAAGGTGTATTCGCCGTCTGCACGACAGACAAATCAAAGTTTATCAGGTTACTGTGGTTCGTACTATTGCCCTGACCACGATAGATGCCGTGGGCGTCATGGCAGACGCTGCACGGAGTGCGAATCGTCACGATGTGGCGCCGGTGCAATGGAAAGCTCTCGTCATTGAGGATGCTCTCCCGGCTATGGCATCCATAACACAGTGCATAGGCCTCGGGAGATTCGACAGCGAAATCGCGTCTTTCATAGTTGCGGACTAGAAGCGGTGCGAAAAGCGATCCATGCGGTCCGTTTGGACCTGTTCCGCCGGCGGAGCGAGCGTCATCGCTGTTATGACAATCGGTACATGTGATGACACTGCCTGAGCGGAGTTGGTCTGGCTGACCTGGCGTGAGGTTTGGAGGCGTGGCCGCTGGACGCCATCGCCGTGGCACTTGAGGCATATTTCATAGAGAAATGTGGAATCATCGACTTGACGGCCAGTGATGCTCACGCCGGAGACGTGTAAGTTAGGGCCTTTCACGGTTTGTCCCAATGTTCCACGAACGGCGCCGATATGATCGGGTTCCACGGCGTGTGGGTTATGGCAATCAACGCACTCGGCATGTCGCCGCATGGTGAACGGATTTTCCTTGGGATCGTGAACGTCGGTGCGAAACTGTCCATTGTGACTGAATCGCTTACCGATTTCTGCGGCGATGTTGTAAGCAGCAACGGAGCCACTATGGCAATTCAAACAATTGTCTTCTTCTCTGTGAAAGCGCAGCAGCCGCTGGCGCTTGGGAGCGGAGTGTACTTTGTGGCAGGACAGACATCCATTTTCGCCCACGGAGCCGTATCGCACGGGTTCATTGGGGTCCACGGTCCTTCCGATGGTCGGCTTATGGCTGAGGGCATGTGACGCATGGTTCCAGCCACTCATGGCGTGACAAGAAACACAAATCGCGGACATTTGATCGGAAATGCGAAGAAAGTTCCCAAGCTCGTTGTTGTGCGGATCGTGGCAGGTTGTGCAATGCACTTCTCCGTGCGCGCCGAGCGGTAGATCAGGAGTCACGACTTCCGGGGCGCGAATCTCGTGATCGGCGTTCGAAAGAGCGCGGTCGTAGCGAAATCCGATTGGGTGGTCATCGGAAAGATCACGCGTTAAGTCAGTCTTTCCCGGCGGCATGGTCTGCGCGGTCATGACAATAGGCTCGGAAGCTGGGCGCGAAAGGACGTTGCCCAGGGCAATTGAGCCATCGTGACAACTTAAGCAAAGCTTGGAAGGGCCCGTGGGCTGGTGAATGCGGGCGTTTGTCGTGGAACTTTGGTAAATGCGGTAATACGTGCGAGAGGACTCGTGGTTCCAAAGGGGTGTCTGTGGGGCGGCGTTATGCGGAGTATGGCAAAATATACATATTTCGTTCTCAGTGACTGCACGAATCGGGCCTGGCCCTTGAGCTGAGAGGTCATGCTTGGAATTTACCACAGTGTCGCTGGCGCGCACGGGCCAATTGAAGCTCAGCGTGATACCCAATGCCGCGAGGAGAGTCAGTTGGTGTCTCATGATGAAGTCCTCAAGTAGGAAAATACCTGAATTCGCTTATTCCCACTGTCCGCCACCCAGATGCGGTCCAATTCATCAATCACGATTCCCGCGGGCAACGAGAAATCACCCAATGCCTCGCCCTCTTCTCCAAAGGCCATCAGCAGTTGCCCGCTCGGGTCGAAGATTTGAACGTTCTCAAATTGCGCATCTACTACATAGATGTGGCCTTCACTGTCGAACGCCACACCTTTGGGCAATGAAAAATCGCCGGCAGCATCGCCCTTTTGACCAAAACATTTGAGGCATTGGCCGTTGAGATCAAGCAACTGCACACGGAAATTTCCACTGTCTGCAACGAGTAAGCGATCGCCTTCTGCGCAAATATGACTTGGGTAGTTGAATTCGCCGGGCGAACTCCCACGATGACCATAGCTTGCGACAATCGCGCCATTCATGTTGAAAACTCTGATTTGGTGATCATCGCCGTCAATTACATAGAGTTGCTGCCGTGAAGGCACATACGCAATGCCGACAGGGCGATGGAGAACTTCCTTTCCAAAATTGCGGACGTAGGTGCCTGAAGCGTCGAGTACAACGATTTCACCTCGTTGTGCGTCCGTTACAAACAGTCGAGCGTCCACCCACGCAACCCCCATTGGGGCGCCGAATCGCTCGTCTCCCCAACCGCTGATGCGAACATGTGTGCGATCGTCCAAGTGCAAAATGTGCACTGCCGTTCCGGAAGGGTCCGCGACGGCAAGTAGATTCTTGCCATGAATGGCAATCGTCTGGGGGCCGGAGAATTGGATTTCGGGCCTTGCCCCGCGCAGCGCCCGCGCCATGGCCTCACCGCCAGAAGTCGCTGCTTTGAGGTCATCACTCCCGCGAATTGCTCCAATCAGTTTGATGCGCGGCTGGTCCGGCGGCTCGGGCCAGATGCGAGCAGGCGACAATTCTGGAAACAGGACGCCCACAGGTCGTGCACAGCCTAGGCACGTTAGGACAACGCACAGCGATGCCCGAAGTGCATGTTTGGAAATTTGTGGGTGGCATGGCCAAGCGCAGCGCCGCCATGTTCCCGAATGACATGCCGGCGCCAGGCTGCGCCCGGCTTGGGCATGGCACCCAACCCGAAGGAATGGATGTATCGCATTCCTAGCGGCGGGCGAGAACATTGTTAATCTCCCTTCGCACCCTGAGGAAAACGCCATACCCTGTCTCTTCCGACGCCGGCAGTGAAAGTCGATCATAGTCAAGCGTCAGTTCACCAAAAAGATCGCCCACCGTATATTCCAGGCCCGCCGAAACATCCCACGCATGTTGCACTCCCGCGACGGTATCGTTCTCGTAGCGATAGGCAACTCGCTGCAAAGCCGACCAACGCTCGCTCCACTGCCAATGATGATCCAGCTCGACGTCAATGAGAATGACGTCATGATTGTCGATCCCGCTGCCGTCAAAGAAAAGCTGTGAATAGCGCGTCGAAAAATTCATCGAATGGTCTGGGGTCTGCACAAGGCGAAGAAGCCCGTTGAGGTGATAGCCATCGTAAGGCTCAATGCTGTCGTCAAAAATCTCGTACTCCGCGCCGAGGGAGAAGAGTTTTGTCTCGTAGTTGACTCCCAGCCGATGATGATCCGTGCGTTCGGAGCGTCGGAGCCATGCGCCGGAGCCGCTGTCATCCTGATCGCGAAACGAAACGCGATAATACGGCGTCAAACCGTTGCTGAAGCGCTGCTCAAGGTTGAATTCGACGCGTGAGGTGTCGAGCTGCCCGTCCGCGGGGGTGCGGTACATGTAATCGATCAAAACGGTTTCGCGGTCAGTGATTTGGCCTGTGGCAATGCGGAACAATCGCGTGGCGTTGCCCTGTCGGATCAGAAAATAGTCGATTCCAAGTCGGAAGATACGACGTTGGCCGGAATCAAACACCACGACGGTCCAGGGGATGACGTTTCGATTTCGTAGCTGGACAGGAATGGGGTCGTAAAACGTCTGGGCCTCATTGACGACGATTTGCCGCCCCAGGTTGCTGCTGGTGTCCTGTCGATCGAACGCCAAAGTCAGGTTTGCAAAGAGCCGGCCATACGGGTTACCGCGATTGTATTGCCAGTCGACCAAACCGCCGTATTGATCCGTATCCACGGAGCCGTCGGCATTTTCCTTGAGCCCGAAGAGGTCCACGGTCGTGGTCAGGTTCGTGTAGAGCTGATGCGTGAGCGTGGCGTCGACACGGTGCGTCTCGACGTCGAAGCCCTCATAGGATTCATGCTCGGCCTGGTATTTGTAGGAAGTTTGCAGGTTTTCGCTGTGTTTCAAATTGAGCTGGGGGCCGACACGGAAGTAATCTCGTGCGAAGTCGCCGTTCTCGTCCTGCCATTCCATCAGCGTGCGAAAGTTGTGCTCGTACGACGATCCGAATTGGAGCTCGTGTTCGACGGTGAGCAGATTGCGCGAAGTGTTGAACGAGCCGCGCGAGCCTTGATACTCCTGGACCACATCCGCGTGCTCGAATGACAATTTGATGTGATGGTGCTCATCGAAAATGTAGTCGCCGGTATAATGCAGATTCCCCTCGGAGAAATGCTCGTTGTCGCGATAGTGAGTGTTGCCGGTGCGATCGGTTTCGAGGTAGTCGTACGACAACTCCATGGGACAGCGGTCGTCGGAGAGAATCCAATTTGTGCCGTAGCCGGTGCGGCGTTGATCGAGCGTGGGCTGGAAGCGGCGGTCGATGCGGTCGTCCTGCCGGAGGGCGTAAACCGAACCAGAGATCTTCTTGCCGCGGAAGAAATCGACGCGCATGTCGTAAAGGAGCAACGAGCCATTATCGTTATCATTTTGATCCAGGAATGGCGTTCGCTCCTCGTACCGGCTTTGGGTCAAGGCAATGCTCAATTCGCCGCCAAAAGAAATGAACGACGGGTCGATGACATTGCCGCTTAACTTCAGGCCGACGCGTTCTTCGATGCGGGCGTCGCGGTTCTTCTGTGAATTGTCCGGGTAGATTCGCCGCGAGCCTCGGGTATCCACCTTGTCGGAGCGAAATTCGCTCTTTAGTTCGATATAGGCGTCAAACTGGTCGAGGCTTAAGTAATGTGGGGCGGCAGCGGCAGGCTCTTCGTAGGAGTTGTCGGGCGTGCCCGGCGAATTGTCAGTGGGGGCGTTTGAATCTTCCGAAGCAACGTTGGAATTTCCCTCCGGCGGAGCGCCATCATCTGCGGCGTAGGCCGGCGCAGCGCACGCGACGACGATGGCCGCGCATGCCGTGAACCGCCCTGCTCGAAAGCGTCCGATGCTTGCCTCGAAACGCATCCTTGCGCTTCTCCGTGCGATCCGAATTTCGAACTCGTTCGACAGAGGCGCATGCGCACCGTCCGCCTCGTCATTATCCACACTGAGACATTAGGAGCCCAGCCGGATTTTCTCGCTGTTGATCTTGCACCGCCAACCGATAATGTCTGACGCATGCCCGATCAATCGCAATTCTCTTATCGACTGAACCATGCGAAACACTATCGCGCCGCCGCCATCGTCGCGATCGTCGTACTCATAGGCTGTTCGACCGAGACGCGTGAAAGACTGAAATCATTCTTTTTTGAAGTGCCGCCCGCGCAGACTCCCGATGGACGCGGTGAATTGAACGATGCGTCACGATCCGCGCCGGAGGCGGTCAAATTGCCTGAGCCAAAATTCGTGTCGATTCATCCGCCATACCTCGCCAGGCAATGCCAGAGTTGCCATGAAGTGGGCGAAAAAATGCAGCCTCGAAAAGAGCTGGCCGAGGCCTGTACGGCATGCCATCCCAAGTTTTTCGGTCCCGAAGTCGGACATCCGCCGGTGGCGCAGGGACAGTGCGAGCAATGCCACGAGATGCATCGAAGCGTGCAGTCTCACCTGTTGAAGCAGCCTTTGTTGCAAACTTGCGTGGATTGTCACGACGAGCCGTCAAAGCTCAGCGAGAAGGCCCATAGCGGGGCGAATGCGGCGCAATGCACAAGCTGCCACGATCCGCACTTTGGCACCGGAGCGCTTCTCAAACCCGGTGTTCAAACATCAAAATGAAAGAAGTAGTTGGCGTGCTGGAAACCAGTCTCGAGGGAGAATTCGCATGATCGAATCGCGAAACAAGATGCATGCAATACGACGACTCTTGGTGATGATGATCGTCGCAATCGGAGCATTTGCGACCGGCTGCAACACGAACCTGAACGAAATCCTCTTCGAATCGGCGGCGGCCACAGGCCGAACTGCGCTCGACCTGTGGCTCACCGATTTCGAAAATCGCGTCGCCGACGTCCTGGACCCAAACCCTACTTGAGTCCGGTGATTCGCACTTTGTGGACGTTTTCGACGCTGAACGCCGCATCCGCGCCGTGACAAACGGAGCACGCCTCTTGGCCGATGCCCAGCGTATTTAGTTGCACGTGAGCGGCCGTCGCGCTGGAATCGTGGCATGAGGTGCATGCGACCTTCCAGATGTTGATGTCAGACCGCTCGACCGGGACTTTCCATGCGTCGGAAACGTGGCAGGTGATGCATTGTTCCGCGCCTGCGGGCATGGTTGGCAGCGTTCCACCGGAGAAATCGTTGACGTTACCCGTATCCGACGGTTGCCCTGGGGCGAAGCCGACAATGTCGTATTTTCCACCATTCGTCACGAGGTCGAGATTTTCCGCGTAGTGAATCTTGTGGATCAACACGCGGAAGTCGATCGTATCCGGAGTGGGGTCTTGTGATTGACCCGCAAGGACGTTTGGCCGATCTTCCGCGGCGCTGGAGTGACAAAGTACGCAGCCCTCCACGCCCTTTCGCGTATTTCCGTGGAAGCGAAGATCACCGTGACACGCGTTGCACGTTGTGTCGGTGACCACTGGAACATGAGCGTCGGCGGTTCCGGATGATCCCACGCGAATCTGAGCGAGTGCCGGCGAGGACGTCTCGCGGTAGGTGACGCCGTCGAAGTCGAATTGACGATAGGCGTAGACCATGACCGTATAGCTCCCGGATGACAGGGGCTGCCCGGACAACTCCCCCCAACCGCCATTGAAATCGAATGCGGTTGAGTCATTGAGCGGCGGCGGGAAGGCAGTGGGGAGAGGCTCCACGCTGGTATACGTGAACGGTCCAGTGCCAGTATCCGGCACTCCGCCTGCGCCCTTCAACGACGCGGTCGAGCCCGCGGCGGGCAGGATGTGCTGATAATTGTCCACAGGCCCGGAAAGAACGAGGTTCACTGAAGCCACGTCGCCGATGTCCACAGCGTTTCCATTGCGATCCTTAAGCTGGAAGGTCACTTGCGGCACATCGCCGGCCTGGAAGAAGCCGGCGCCAGTACCACCTGTGACAGATTGGATTTCGACCGAAAGGCCGGTGGTCAGGTCGTCACGGGACAGCGGTGGTTTGTGCACTTGGGCCGGATCCAGCGCCGGATTCGTTGAATTGTGGCATTGCGTGCAGGAGCCGTCCGCGAAGGTATGTTGCAGGGCCCCAAGGAACAGGGTGCGGAACGCGGGGTCCGAAAGCTGACTCTTGGTCAACAGGCCTCCCGAAACTTCCGGTTTGGTCTGGTCGAGAATTGTCCCCGCTGTCCAGTCGATATCGTCATGGCATGCGCCGCAGGCCACTCGTGAGGGGTTATTGTAGGCATTGTCACCCTGGGCGGCGCCCACATGGCACGCGCCGCAATTACGCGTCTGTTCATTGAATCCGTTGCCCCCCGGCATGACAGGAAACTCAATGTCAGAGAAGTCGTTCACCGATTCGCCAAATCCAATAATCTCATAAAGGAAAGGATCGCTGCTGTTTTTTGTGGCCGTGACATTCGGCAGCTCCGCGCCGCGATGGATCGAGTGAATCAGATTTGCAAACTGAATCGTCACGCCCGGCGTCGCCTTGGACGGATCAGATGAGATCTTGTCCTCCGCGCCGCGAGTGTGGCACAACACACAGTTGGTCACGCTGAATCGGTTGCTGCCGTGGACCGTAAGCTGTGTGTGGCACTTGTTACAGTTATCCTGCATGACGACCTGGCGGCTGACGATCGGCGCGCCATTGACGCCGAAATCGAACGCGGCGTCGCCTGCATCTCTGTACGTTGTCCCTTCAATGGTAAAATCGCGACGAGCCTCGATGCCCACAGTATGCGTACCGGCTGCAATCGCCTGTCCGGTGAGCTCGCCGTCTACCGGACCAAATGCTGTTGAATCATTGAGCGGCGCGGAAAACGTAGCTGGATACGCGTTGGCAAAAGTGTACGTGTAAGTTCCGTCCGCATTGGAAGTCACTTTCGTGAGGTCGCCCTCGGGGGGAATTACGGTCTGGTAATTCGTCGTCGAGCCGGAGACGTAGATCGAAAATCGCGCCAGGTCGTTCACCGGAATGACCTTACCGGCCAGCGTCTCGAGACTGAACGTGACGCTGAAGGGTTGCCCTGTTTGGACGGGGTTCCCTTGGTTAACATTCTTGATGTTAATTGCAGTACCGGGTAGATCGCTGCCTGCATCAAGCCCCGGAGATCCGGTGGGCCCTTGCGGGCCTGGATCACCCTTTGGTCCCTGTAGCCCGCCTCCGGGGAGGCCAAAGCCGTTGCACCCTGCCATCCACGCGACAAGCGTTACCGTCGCGACCACCGCCATCGAATTTTTCCAAGAAATCGCCACTGCTCGACTCCTTTCGACAAAATGAGGATTTTGTAACATGATTCGATCCCTAATAACCAAGCAAAAAATGTGCAACACTCGTACAGCGTCAAATGGTCATATCGGCCTTTTGCCAAAATGAAAGTCATGTGACTTGTCATTGCGCTGAACGGAAATTACGTTTCGAACAACACCAGCTTTCCCGGCGCGCGAATTTTGATTCCAGATTCCAATTGCGTCAATTTGAATTGCGCGTAATCACACAAATGAGCGATTTCGCACACTCCCCCGTTGGGGTGTCACTGCAACGTCACCTTCAGTCGACGCTAGCTGCGAAACCTCATCAGTGCTCCTGAATGGTCGCCTATTTAATTGGGACGATCTTGGTTGTCAATCCAAATGTCCAACTAATACCAATTCCAGAAATTAATGGCGCGGTTCGGTTTCAGTGAGTGCCACTGGTAGCTTGCCTGCCAGTACTGGTACGGGCGGACAAGCCGCCCATGGCACCCCGGAGGTAGCGCCAATAATTATTGGGATTCGTATAAAATCTATCATAATAATGCATCATTGCTGATCGTAAAGCCTTGGTGTCGATCTTCCCAAGCAGATAAATGGGCGATTTGAATTGGATGCTGAATAGTTTACCAGAAGTGGAGCACCAAGTCATTCGACAGAATGAGCGAGATCATCTCAACTGGCGTTCAATTTGGCTGGTTCTCGTTTTCCATTTCCAATCGTTCACTGTCAACTCATGCGGAATGGAATTCCCCAGCGATCTCATTTGCACTTTGGCGCAGCGCGGTGCGCTGCTTGGACGTCACCACCGGCAACTCGACATGCACTCGACTCGTTCGGGCTTTTGACTTGTCCACCACCTCAGGAACCTCGATCTGATTCCTTCTCTTGCGATGCCTTCTTGCCATAGCGGTTTCTCATTTCCTGATTCTCTACGTCGCTCCGGTTGCTAACGTGTTGCGAACTCTAGCGTTGCAGTCGTGTTGCTCTTGAATGTTACCAGTATCGAACTGCGGGCTCGCCTGCCGGACGATTGGTGCATTCTAGGCGAGAAAAACATAAAGGAGCGAACCAGAGAATCAGGTCTCATTTTATGCAAAACCATTCAACTTGCGGAGCTTGCCAGTGTGACAGGCTCCCAAGGAGAACCGCTCTCTTTCAACCATTTACGGAGCATTTTCGAAGCTCGAAAGGTAAGGTTTGAATATTCAAATCGGAGACACGAGATTTGAAATTTGGAACTAAACCGCGAAACACGCATCGACCAGCGTGCGTTCGCGTTCGGCCAGCTTCATGTCCGCCATGCAACTGCGCAGAATTCGTTGCTCACGGGCACGATGGTATCGGATATGGAAACGCGATTCCCCTGAATCCGTTCACCGTCGCAGCCACGTCCATGATATCGACTTTCTGGTCCGGCACCCCTGGATCGCCGCTCATGTTCCCGACGAGGTCGGTATGTGTAACAGAAAGAAAATTCCCAATTCCAACAAATCGGAATGCATCTACCGTGGCCGCAATGTCACTGATGTTTGGCTGATCGCTTCCACCAAACGGCGCCACAACATCGCCATCTTTGGCGGTTTCCGCCAGAATTGGATAGGAACAATTGTCTCCGGTAGCGTCACAAATGCGAATCTCATATGCAGCGCCCGGCACGACGATCGCTCCGTAGAGACGCAAGTCCTGGGTCGTTGGCGAAAATGAAGATGATGAAGGTATCGGTTCGCAGTCCAATTTCGCCGCTTGATTTGAGCCCAGAAATGGGAACGTTTGAATCGTGCCGGCCCACCACACGTCGCCGACTCGCGCTGGCGCCTGCGGCATCGCGACAATCTCGACCCGAATCGTGACCCCCCCGCTATAGCAGGGGACCGCGGCGATCGTCTTAAATGCGAGGTATCGCGGCAAAAGCCCACACGTCGTTCCGCTGGCACAATCGGATGCCGATGAACAGCCAGTTGCAATCGCGACAGTCCCGTCAAAACAAGAATTTGCGCTCGCCGGATGTGGCTGAAGGGGTTTGTTCTGTTGAATCGCGAATGCCCAAGGCTTCGATTGAAGTCCGGAGATTACCGTCTCACTGCTGGTTCCGTCTAATGATCCCCGAAGGATTTTGAAGTGCGTTGCACCATCGACGTTATGCCAGTATAGCATTTGATTGGCAGAGTCAACCGCGAGTCGAGTGAAGAATGTCGAAGTCGTTGCGAATAGCAATTGAACCTGACTACCATCCCCATTTGCCGTTAGAACCGCGCCAGTTTGATATTCAGAACAATAGATCTTATGCGTGGATTGATCGACCTCGACATCGCCGCCCTGCGCATTTCCGAGATCGAGTACTGTCTCAATGTTGTTTCCGTCCAGGTCTGATCTCTCAAGCAACGTGTCGTCGCAGTTATTTCCATCGCTGTGGCATACCAAACGCAACCAATACAACTTGTTCAATGAAACGTCGATCGCAATGCCTTGGAGCCCACTTGGTTCAACGAATGAATTGGATGAAATGACGGTGTGGACGTCTGACCCGTCAAGATTCGTGCGGAATATCTGACCGTTGTTCACATAAATGTGCTCTCGTAGGTTATCAAGGGCCATGCCAGCCGGGTAAGGCGATCCCAAATGCTGCAGATTGGTGGCGTCGATATTCGCACGAATTAACCATGCCAGCGCTTCGGGGTCCGAGTCTGTCCAGAATGCAACCCGGCACTCATTGTCAATCGCAATTGACTTGGCGAGTTGAGGGCGATTTCCACCCGGAGACCAGACTGATTCAACACTCGGTTGATCAACATTCGCCCGGCGGACAGCGCCGTCATCCGCGATCCAATAAAGGTACGTCTGGCCAGGCGCACCAGATGCGGCGTGCATTGTATTTTGCGATTGGATAACCAGAAGCGCCGCGACCGCGAGAAGACGAATTCGCATTTTGTGCCTCCTTCTTGACGTGGGCATATCCTGACAAGACAGCTCAACTCTTGCGGCGTTCTAACGTAGCTTTTTTGATTATTTTGTCAATCAGAATCCACAACGCGCTAATGTCATCGAGAATTTGCGAATTGCAACAATTGGAAACGCCCAAAGGAGGCTCTTGGAGGACGGACTTAACGCAAGTGCGAAGCATTTGGAATTCAAGGCAACTTGAGGGAGATCAGTGCTACACCACAAATCCGGCGTCGACCAGCGTGCGTTCGCGTTCGGCCAGCTTCATGTCCGCGTCGATCATCATGCGGCAGAGGTCGCGCATGTTCACCGATGGCTTCCAGCCCAAGAGATTTCGGGCCTTGCTCGCGTCGCCTTGAAGAATCTGCACCTCGGTCGGGCGGAGATACTTCGGATCGAACTTGATGTGCTGCTCCCAGTCGAGGTCGAGATAGCCGAAGGCCTCGGTAAGGAATTCGCGAACGCTGTAGGTTTCGCCGGTGGCGACGACATAATCATCGGGGTCTTGTTGCTGGAGCATCAGCCACATCGCCTGCACATAATCGCCGGCAAATCCCCAGTCGCGCTTGGCGTCGAGATTTCCGAGATAGACCGTCTCTTGCAATCCCAATTTGATGCGAGTGGCCGCACGAGTGATCTTGCGCGTGACAAATGTTTCGCCGCGGCGCGGTGATTCGTGATTAAAGAGAATTCCGTTGCACGCGAAGAGATCATAGGCCTCGCGGTAATTGACCGTCTGCCAATAGGCATGAATTTTCGCGCACGCGTACGGGCTTCGCGGATAGAACGGCGTGAACTCGTTCTGCGGAATTTCCCGAACCCGGCCATACATCTCGCTGCTGGAGGCCTGATAGAAGCGAACCTCGTGGCCGGTGGAATCGCGATAATCGCGTATGGCTTCGAGCAGATGCAACGTGCCGATGGCGACGACTTCGGCCGTATAGACGGGCTGGTCAAAACTGGTTCGTACGTGCGATTGAGCGGCGAGATTGTAAACTTCGTCGGGCTTCACCTGGGTGATGATTCGGCGAAGGCTGATGGCGTCGAGCAGGTCGCCGTAATGCAGGTGAAGCTTCACGCCGCTTTCGTGGCGATCTTTGTAGAGATGGTCGATGCGTTCGGTCGTGAAAACGCTCGAGCGGCGCACGATGCCGTGGACGTCATATCCCCTGCCGAGCAGGAACTCGGTGAGATACGAGCCGTCCTGGCCCGTGATGCCGGTGATGAGAGCGACTTTGCCCATTTCTTGACAACCCATCCGCTCGTCATGCTGAGCGAAGCGACGCATCTCGGATTCGAGATTCTTCGGCCGCCCGCGGCGACCTCAGAATGACGGACGTCGCTTTTCAAAGCGAGATTCAGGCGTACCCAGCGACTACTTCGCACGCGCTGATATCATCGGGTCGCAAAGTGGGGTGAGGTGAGTTTGTCCCCTCCGTAGTGTCGGTACTTCCGTGGAACCACGAATAAACCGGCTTTTCAGTGCCGCGGCGCAGTCTTTCCAATGATTGTTCCGCGTGAACGGTGGACATGTTGCTGACGATGACGGCGTCAAATTCCATTCCACGCGCGTCGTTCAAAGTGACCAGTGGAATGGCGCGGTAAATCCGATTGGGCGCGGCGAAGCGGTCATCGGCAATTGCTACCACTTCAATTCCGGCCTGTTCAGCGCCACGACGATAGGCGTATACGTTTTTGCCGAGATCGGCAAAGAGAACGCGTCGGATGCCTTGCGATCGCAATTCGCGCATTCGATCCTCAACGAAATCCCATTGGAAAAATCGCTCGAAAGTCTGCGGCGTGAGACGGAACCTCCAATAAGCAGGTCGTTCAACGAATGCGAGCAGGTTGCCCGTGAACCGGCCTCGCCGAAACGGATGAATGTGATCTTCTCGTTCCGCAAGCCATCGATACCGCGCAATCCAATCCTCGCAGTAAAATTTCCGGGCGCGCGGCGGAAGATATCGCGCGATCACGCGAAGGTTGTTGCAAATGTCGTACATCGCGGTGCGGGCCGAACGCCGTGCGGTCTTCGTCTTCAAATGCTCGACGTGCAAGTCGTCAAGAACTTCGACACGCCAGCCGGCGGACGCGAGGCGAAAGCTAAGGTCATATTCCTCGGCCTGCATGAAGAAGGTGCGATCGAGTCCGCCGACTGCGCGGAGGGCGCGTGCCCGAAAGCCAACTCCGCAGCCGACAAAAACACCCGGCAATGCGCTGCTCTCGCGGCTGCCGTCCGGTAAATGCACCTGAAACGCCGCGCTTCCCAACGTGGGATCGCTCTCGAAATGTTCGATCATCCGCTCCAGCGAACCACTGCGCGGAAACGAATCATCATCGAGGAAGACAACGTAATTGCGACGGGCCACGTCGACGCCGAAGGCTTTCGCGCAACTGCCGCGATTTTTCCGCAGTGAGATCAGCCTATCGACGCCTTGGATCGCGTCTTTCGTGCCATCGGTTGAGGCGTTATCGACGACGACGATCTCCATTCGTTCGCGTGGGAACCCACATTCGTGGAGTTTTTGCAGCGTATGCACGACGGCCTCACGCCGGTTATGCGTGGCCAGAACGACGCTGATTTGCGGCGAGGCGTTTGGGGACATCAAGATAAGTATCGGATCATGGAACGCGAGGCATTCAGCGGATCGAAATTCGCACACTGCCCAAGCGAATATTCGTCCTCTACCGAACCAGAGGGTTGCACCGTAAACTGATTGAATGGGCCAGGCGATTGGACTCTATGGGGGCAGCTTCAATCCGATTCACTTCGGGCACTTGATTTCGGCCCGAGCCGTCGCGGAATCGCGGGGGTTGGATCGCGTAATCTTTCTTCCGGGGCGCACGCCGCCGCACAAGCAGTGTGAACTGATGCTCGATGCGGAACATCGCGCTGAGATGGTCCGGCTTGCGATCGCTGGAGAACCTGCGTTCGAATTCAGCGATCACGATCTCCGACTCGATGGCCCGTGCTATACGATTGACACCATTGAACACTTTCGCAACTGCTTGGACAAAGAAGCTCAGTTGTGTTGGATCATCGGGGCGGATTCTTTGTCGGAATTGCCCACGTGGCATCGCGCGACGGAACTGATTGAGCAATGTGAAATCCTGACTGCGTTTCGCCCGGGCTGGGATCAGCCTGATTGGGAGCGGTTGGAGCGAGCGTTCAGTTCCGATTTGATGAAACGGCTTCGGAGCGGAGTTGTGTCAACGCCGCGGATCGCAATCTCCTCAACCGATATCCGGACGCGTATCGCGTGCGGCCGATCCATCCGCTATCTCGCACCGGAAAGCGTGCATGACTACATTGAATGCAATCACTTATATCAACAAGAATCCTAAGACCATGAAGGGTTCAATCCTTTCAGGATTGATCAGAATTTTTGAAAAGTCGTTGCTTTACCCAACCTGCCGGACATTCTAGGATTCATCAGCGGTGGAAAGCGGCGAGGGATTGCACGAATGAACGACAAGACCACAGTGCCTAGGTCCGTGATGGTCACCGGAGCCACCGGCTTCGTCGGTCGTCACATCGTTCGCAATCTGCTTGCCCGCGGAATCACTCCAGTTTGCCTCGTGCGTTCGCCTTCAAAACTTCAATCGCAATATCCACGTGAGGCAGCGAAACGCATCAAGACCGTTGTCGGCGACTTGTGGGATCTTGGGGCGCTCGCCGAAGCGGCGTCACAAAGCCGGGCGGTCATCCATCTTGTCGGAATCATCATCGCCCGCCCGCTGCGAGGTCAGACGTTTCACCGCGTTCACGTGAAAGGAACGCAGAACGTGATCGAGGCCGCGCGAGGCGCCGGCATTCAGCGATTCATCCACATGTCCGCCTTGGGCACTCGGCCCAATGCGATTTCGAAATATCATCGAACAAAATGGGATGCTGAAGAAATCGTTCGGAGCAGCAATTTGGCGTGGACGATTTTTCGCCCCAGCGTCATCCACGGACCGGACGGCGAGTTCATGCGCTTGATGAAAGCGTTTGCGTGCGGTTTTGTGCCGCCGGTGATCCCTTACTTTGGCAGCGGAAGATCGCGGATTCAGCCGGTTCTTGTGAATGATGTGGCCCGTTGCTTCGTCCAATCGCTGTACGACGATCATACGGAGGGCAAGGTTTACTCGCTTGGGGGGCCGCACGCCTACACGTGGATCGAATTCTACAAGGCTTGCCGGAAGTTAATTCCGGATGCGAAGAAAAGGAAATCGCTGGTTTCGCAGCCGGTTCCACTCGCGAAGCTCGCGGCGTTGATGACGACGCTAGTGTTGGGGCCGGCGGAAGCGATAGTGCCACGGCTTGGTTTGTTCCGTTTCGATCGCGGCCAGGTGCAGATGTCGCAGGAAGACAGTATATGTGACCCGACGCTGGCCGAGCGCGCCTTTGGAATCAAAATGGCGTCGTTCGATGATGAACTTGAAGAATATGCCGATCAGATTCAATAAGGGATTGAAATGTTTCTGTAGCGTCACCCCTTGTGGGTGACGGAGAATGCTTGCGCCGCCCACGAGGGGCGGCGCTACATTCCATTGGAATGAAACAGACATCCGAAATGAAACTCAATTGCAGACCTGTGGTTCTTATTGTTCGTGACGGCTGGGGCTCGAATCCCCATCCGGAGTGGAATCACGCCAACGCCGTCTATCTTGCGCGGAAGCCCGTTGATGATCGAATCATGGCCGCGTATCCGCACGTTCTCATTCGTACAAGTGGAAACGATGTGGGACTTCCAGACGGCGTGATGGGAAACAGCGAGGTGGGGCATCAGAACATCGGCGCGGGACGAATCGTCGAGCAGGAGCTGATGCGAATCACGGGGCGAATCCGCGACGAATCATTCTATCAGAACAAGATCATCCGTGCGGCGTTCGAATCCGCGGCGCGGAGCGGCGGGTCGGTGCATCTCCTTGGGCTGTGCAGTGATGGCCGCGTCCATAGCGATTTGGAGCACCTGTTCGGACTTCTGGAATTTGCAAAGCGAGTTCAATTTCCGGGCGACAGGGTGTGCATTCACGCCATCACGGATGGCCGCGACACTCCGCCAAACAATGGAATCAAGTATGTCAAGGCGATCGAAGATAAGTGTCAAAGCTTTGGCATCGGGCGGGTCGCGAGCGTCATCGGCCGGTATTACGCGATGGATCGCGACAATCGCTGGGACCGCATCGAGCGGGCGTATCGAATGCTGGTTGGCGGTGACGGCATTTCATTTCCGAACGCGGCGAGCGCCATACAAAACTACTATGATCGTCCCGATGCCGGGAAAGTCGGCGACGAATTCGTCGCTCCAAGCGTGATGGTCGGCTCACTCAGGTCCGTTCCGGCTACGATCAAGAATGGCGACTCCATCATCTTTTTCAACTTTCGTGGAGATCGCCCGCGCCAACTGGTGAAGGCATTCACGTTCGATGAATTTCCTTTCACATCGTCGGATGGCAGCAGGGCAGGATTCGATCGCGGCCAAAAGCTCGACCTGTATTTCGCGACCATGACGGCCTATGAACAGGGACTGCCGGTGCATGTCATTTATGACAAGCCACCCAAGATGATGGAGATTCTCGGGGCGTATGTCGCGGAGCATCGGCTGCGACAGTTTCGCTGTGCCGAAACCGAGAAATATGCACACGTCACCTTCTTCTTCAACGACTATCGCGATGGGCCGTTCGAGGGAGAAGAGCGGCTGCTTGTTCCATCACCTCGTGATGTGGCCACTTTCGACTTGAAACCTGATATGTCCGCGCGAGGAGTGAATGAGGCCTTGGTGAATCGAATTGCCGAAGGCAAAGATGATTTCATCGTGGTTAATTATGCCAATGGGGACATGGTCGGTCACACGGGGAACCTTCAGGCCGCAATCCGCGCCGTCGAAACCGTGGATGAATGCGTCGGAAAAGTCATTGAGGCGGTTCAATCTCGCGGCGGAGCACTGGTGGTGACTGCGGATCACGGCAATTGCGAACAGATGATTGATCCCGCGACGGGCGGCCCGCATACTGCCCATACCACGTTTGATGTTGAATTGATTGTTGTGGATGAACGATTTCGCGGTCTGAAGCTGCGGGCCGGCGGTCGGCTTGCGGACATCGCGCCAACGGTCCTGCAAATGATGGGATTGCCCAAGCCGGCGGCAATGACCGGGAATTCACTCTTGGAAGCATGATTGATTTTCAATAGGCGAGAAAGTTAGCCAGGAGCCGATGACCGTGCGGAGTCAGGAAACTTTCCGGATGAAATTGCACACCTTCAATTGGCATCGACCGGTGTCGAAGCCCCATGATTTCCTCTTGATCCGTCCACGCTGAGACTTGCAGGTCGTCGCCGAGGCTGTCCCGCTCGACAATGAAGGAATGATATCGCGCGGATTCCATTGGATTGGGTGCGTTGCGAAAAACGCCCGCTCCATCATGAAAGACTCGGCTTGTTTTGCCGTGTAAGACTCTTCCCGCTCGTACTACGTTCGCGTCAAAACAGGCCGCAATGCACTGATGCCCGAGACACACGCCGAGGATCGGAATGCGTCCGGCAAATCGCCCAACGAGTTGCATGCTCATGCCGGCGCGTTGCGGGACACCTGGCCCGGGTGAAATGATGACGTGCTGCGGTTTCCAATTTTCCGCTTCGTCGATGGATCCGACGTCGTTGCGAATGACCTTGATCTCTCGGCCTGCGGCGGCATCACCCACGACCTGTACGAGGTTGTAGGTGAATGAATCGTAATTGTCGATGATAAGAATCACTATTGGATCGCCCTCGAAACTCTCAGCCCCAGGTAGAATAATTTCCGCGAGCCGAATTTCAATGCGCCACGTTCTCGGAATTCGTGGACAATTCGATAAACATGGAATTCCCTTTGCTCAATCGCACGTGCATAGAGCATGCTTTTTCCAAAGCGTCGAGAATAGAAAGCTAGAAAAGACGGGACTCGGTCTTGGCGCCGCGGTCGAACTCCGGCACGAGGAATTCGATCAATCCACAGCGCCGAAAACCGAATCACCCTCTAATAGGGAATGGATCAACGACATCGAAACAGTCGCAACAAGGCCTCACTCCACTCCTGTCGCTTTTCCGCTATCATGCGCCGCGAACAGCACTGCACCGTCATTTTGACGGCGGTTTCGGGAACAATGTGGCGATCGGCTGCGCGATCGCCGCCGTGATGACGGCCTGAACCGCCGCACTGACACCCTTCGATACACCATCCGCCCATCCGGCAGATTCATTGCATCCGGTCGAGGTCGTCAAGGCGACCACAGTCAGCAATGTCAACGCCGTTTTCTTTACGAATTTCATTTCCACGATCCTTTCTTCGGGAATCTCCGATCCTCAATACTGCTCACCCACCACGGTTCATTCGTCACTCATTTGTAGAGAGTGACGACGGTCTGAACATAGAAAAAGTCGCTGTCATCAGCCGGTCCTGTCTTATCTACAAAAGGGCCTTGCATGAAATGCGAATAACCCACGGACAATTCCACGCGCGGATCCAGTTGCCACCTCGCTCGAAATTCGAGTTCTTGTCCGAGGAAATTCCCGGCTCGTCCAGTCGGATCATTGCGGTTCACCGACACCCAGCCGTCCCTGTTATGGTCAAGCCAAAAGCCGCCGTAACCCGCGTTCAAACGCAGTGATTGAAACGGCTGAAGCTCCACACGCAGTTTCGGGGCAATGATGTTTTGCCATGTAAACACTTCATAAAAAGACAAGTAATCTTTGGAAGCAAACAGACGGTCGAATCGTCCCGAGGTTCGATCGTTTGGGTCTTCGTCGCCGGTTGCGTAAGCGGCGCAGATGGCCACCCTTGGCTTCCACGGATGGTCAAAAAGATAGCCGACTTCAGTTCGAGCGGCGAACGCCCGCTGTTTGTTTCGGCCGACTTCGCCAAATTGGAAGGCGACGTTCGCATCATAATCCCAGCCCGTTTTTCCAAACACGTTGTAGGCTCGCAGTCCGACCGTGTGGATGGTCCGATCCGGCGTGGTGAGGTGATGGTCCTCATCTCGGACGAAATAGAATGGTTCCAATGTAATCCACTTTTTCCATCCGCGCCAATCGCCGGTGATCCCATACGCCCACGTCTGTTCATCGGGACGGTCCCACTGATGAACGCGTTTTTCTCCCACCTCAGCCGCAAAAATATCCACCGTCCACAAGGAATTCCGGTCGCCCAACGTCAATCGACCGCCATCCCAGGTGAACAGGGTATTGCCGAAGTTACTGCGGGAAAACAGATAGCGATCGACAAGATCCAATGTCATTCGACCCGCGCGAATCCGAAGCGGCTCACCCTGCCCGAGGGCGTCCTTAAAGTAAAGCTCTCCGTAGGCCTGAATGATCTCATTTTCATTCACGTCCGACGTCGTATCAGGAAACTTGGAGTTGAAGATTCGCGAATCCGAAAACTCGACCGCCGCTCGGAACGGATCGAGAACGTCGGTGATTCCAAGGAAGATCCGATTCCGCATCACAAAAGGCTCTTCGTGAATCAACGGGTTTCGCAGCGGTTGCAGCGGCCCCCGACGGTAATCGTCGTCCCGATACTCAAATCGCAACCGCTCCTCAATTCCAAACTGCAGCCACTTCAAGTTGTCCAGGCCCAGTCCCAAATGATCGATGGTTTTTACGTAGTACGGCGGATCGGATTCAAGCTTTGTGGAATATGATCTTGGAACCACATAATACCCCGATTCAGGAGTCTTATTTCCTAATGTCTTTGGAGGCTGTCCCGCAGGCGGCACTTCTTCGGGTTTCTCCGGCAACACTTGTTTGTCGGCATCGTCTTTTGGCTTCTCGGCGGCGTTCGGCACAGGGTTGGCAGGCGGTTCGGATACCTCAGCTCCCACTGGTAACGCGACTCCCGACAAGACGAACACCGCAATCGCGGCAGTTCGCATGGTCTGCAACCAAGCCGAATGGCACACTTGCCTTGACGCACCATTCGGCATCAAACTTCCCATTTTTACACGTCGCATCCTGCAATCCTTTCGACGGCAGACAAATCAAAACACCTGCCGCACACCGGTGATCCTTCGGTGCGAATCCATCTCAGTTCCGTGTACGAAAATAAGTGTTTCTCGTCGCTGGAACCTGTTACCAAACTGTTAGAACGCCGGGTTATCAATCTTGCCAGGGCCGTTTCCTGAATCTTGAATTCGATTCTTGCTGGGGACAATCCAACGAATCTAAGTGTACGTGCCGCCTTCGAAGTTACGCGTCGAGCAATGTTAAAAAATGATTAAGAAAACATTAAGATTCCGATAGCGTCATTGAGGTTCGCGCTTCGGAATCGAACACCGAAACGTGCTTAAACAGCTTGGTCACACAAGCAATTGCATCCTGACTCACGCCATCCCCGGCCACCATCGTCAATCACTTATAGAGAGTGACGACGGTTTGAACGAAGAAGAAATCACCATCATCCGCCTGACCTGTTTTGTCCACGAAGTCGCCCTGCATGAAGTGATAATAACCCGCGGTTAGCTCCACACGGGGATCGACCTGCCAGCGCACCCGGCACTCCAGCTCTTGTCCCACAAAGGTGCCGGCCCGTCCGGTCGGGTCCGTACGACTCACCTGCACCCAACCGTCGCGGTTGTGGTCGAGCCAATAGGCGCCATAGGCCGCATTGAGGCGTACAGTCTTGAGCGGCTGGAACTCCACGCGCAATTTGGGTGCGATCATATTCGACCAACTGAACATGTTCTCGCTGGAGATGGGGTCGCTCGTATTGAATAACTTGTCGAATCGTTGAGACGTTCGGTCATTCGGATCCTCATCGCCGGTCGCATACGCACCGCAGAGGCTCACTCTCGGTTTCCACGGGTGATCAAACAGATAGCCAACGTCAAAACGGGCGGCGAAAGCGCGCTGTTTGTTCCTCCCGTTCTCGCCGGATTGAAATGCCACATCCGCGTCATAATCCCATCCGGTCTTGCCGAAGGCGTTGTAGGCACGGAGACCTACGGTGTGAATGGTTCGATCGGGCGTCGTCGAGTGGTGGTCTTCGTCACGGACAAAGTAATACGGTTCGAGAGTGACCCACTTCGACCATCCGCGCCAATCGCCGGTGATGCCGTACATCCAGGTCTGTTCATCCGGCCGATCCCACTGATGGATTCGCCGCTCAGCCGCTTCGGCGGCAAAAACATCCACTTGCCAGAGCGATTTCTGGTCTCCTAGGGTCAAACGGGCGCCGTCCCACGGAAAGACGGTGTTTCCAAAGCTATTTCGAGCCATCAGCCAACGATCGACCAGATCCAAAGTCATCCGACCGACGCGGAATCGAACCGGATCGCCCTTGCCGAGCGCATCCTTAAAATAAAGCTCCCCGTAAGCCTGCACGATTTCATTCTCGTCCACATCCTGAGTAGTGTCCGGAAACTTGTCGTTGAAGATCCGCGAATCCTGAAATTCGATGGCGGCCCGAAATGGGTCGATGATGTCCGTGATGCCAAGAAAGATTCGGTTTCGCTGCAGAAACGGCTCATCGTGGATGAGCGGTTTCCTTAGCGGCTGCAATGGTGCTCTGCGATAGTCGTCGTCGCGGTACTCAAATCGAGTCCGGTGCTCGATTCCAAATTGAAGCCACTTCAAGTTCTCCAGGCCGAGGCCCAAATTGTCTATCGTTCGCACATATTTCGGGGGATCGGACTCGAGCGTTGTGACATACGATCTGGGGGCGACATAATAGCTCTTACCATCCCCCGCTTTCTCCTCCGGCTTTGACTCCGCTTGCTTCGAATCCGCAGTTTTTTCGCCTTCTGAAGGCTGAACAGCGTCGTCCTTGTCCGGGGCTTCCTTTGACTTCTCGGCGGCGTTCGGTTCCGAGTTGGCCGGTGGTTCGGGTACCTCGGCTCGCGCCTGCAACGCGACCCCCAACAAGACAAACGTCGCAGTCGCGACCATTCTTATTGTCTGCAACCAAGCCGAATGGAACTCCTGCCTCGACGCGCCATTCGGTATCACATTTTCCATTCTTCCACTTCGCATCCTGTAATCCTTTCGATGGCAGGCGAATCGAAAATCCTGCCGCACACCGCTTCCGAGCGGACCTCTTAATCACGGTCCCTCAGGCGAAAGCAATCGTTCTTCTTCCACAGTGACGTCTTGCGCAACCCGCCACGTCGCCAAGAGGTCTTTCTGATCCTTGAACAGCTTGATGTCCCGCGGCGCAAGGAATGCCGCCGAACCCGGAGAAATCCCCAGTTCACCATATCGTTCCTGGGAAATCTCCACGTTAATCACATCACCTTCGTCAGTGACGAGTTGTAGTCGCACCTTGGGTCCGGCCGCATTCACAGTCCGCAACGTGGCGCGAACGCATGGCGTTCCATTGTCGTGCGTTTCGAAAGTCCAGTCATGAGGGCGAACAAATATGCGCAAGGGTGTGACTTCAGCTCCGTTGGCGAGATCGGGTGCGTGCATTTCCAGGTTGGAGAATCGAAGCCGCCCGCCCTCCGCCCGACCATGAAACACATTGACGGAGCCGAGAAAATTCATGACGAATTCCGTCGCGGGTTCTTGAAAGACTTGTTCCGGCGTTCCGATTTGTTCAATCCGCCCGTGGTTCATCACCACGACACGGTCGGCGAGCTCCAAAGCTTCATCCTGATCATGGGTGACAAATAGCGTGGTGACGTGAATTTCTTCGTGCAATCGGCGGAGCCATTGGCGAAGTTCCTGGCGGACCTTCGCGTCCAGCGCCCCGAACGGCTCATCGAGCAAGAGCACTTTCGGTTCGACCGCAAGGGCTCGTGCGAGTGCGACGCGCTGCCGCTGACCGCCGGAAAGCTGACTCGGATATCGGTCCGCGAGCCGATCCAATTGCACGAGTTTCAGAAGGTCCATGACGCGCTGACGAATTTCAGATTTTGAAGGGCGCTCGCGGCGCGGCTTGACGCGCAGCCCGAACGCGACGTTTTCAAACACGGACAAGTGTCGAAACAAAGCGTAATGCTGGAATACAAACCCGACGCCGCGATCGCCGACTCTATAATTGGCTACATCCGATCCATGAAACAAGACCAGGCCGCTCCCCGGATCACCGAACTCAAGACCGGCAATAATTCGCAAGAGCGTGGTTTTGCCCGAGCCCGATGGCCCGAGCAACGCGACCAATTGGCCCTTCGGCACCTGAAGCGAAACGTCGTCGAGTGCCTTAAACGCGCCAAACGACTTTGAAATATTGCGCACTTCGATGCTCATCGGATTCCCCCTCGCGTATGAGCTCCGCGAGTATGAATCGCGTGCGCCTTGCGTTCAACGAGCGTTTTAGCCGCCAAAGTCAAGAGCGCAAGCAGAGTCAGTGCGGATGCAACCGCAAACGAGCCGGGCAGGTTGTATTCCTGAAAAAGCTTTTCAATTCGAAGTGGCATCGTGTCCGTCTTTCCCTCGATGTGGCCGGACACGACATAGACCGCCCCAAATTCGCCGACGGCCCGCGCATTGCACAGAATCACGCCGTAAATCAAACCCCATTTGATGTTCGGGATGGTCACGCGCCAGAATGTCTGCCATCCGCTGGCGCCGAGGCTCAATGCGGCCAGCTCTTCTTCGGGTCCAATTGCTTCCATCACTGGAATGAGTTCACGGGCCACGAATGGAAACGTGACAAACATCGTGGCCAAGACCAGGCCCGGAGTCGCAAAGATGATTTTCAGGCTTTGGTGTTCCGGCCAAATGTGAAAATACAGTTGGATGATTAGCACGGCTGCGAAAGTCGCAACACCGCTCAAGACGACTATCACACATGAATGACTCTTGCGATTCGCTGACGGGAGTTGCCGGTGTTGCATAATTGAATGGATGGCAATGACGGCAACGGCCGCGATGCCGGCCATGATGTATGGCATGATGGAATAGCCGTCGCGCCGGAGAAATTTCCCCAAATATCCCTGAAGTCCAAAGATGAGGACGAACATCAATCCGGCGACGACCGGCGACACTGAGAATGGCAAGTCAATCAGCGCCGTGAGCAGTGTTCGTCCTGGAAACTCGAAGTGTACAATGGCCCATGATGCGGCAATGGCAAAAATGATATTGGCGACCACAGCGATCGGTGCAACTGTAAGGGTCAGATAGATCGAATGCCGTGTTTCGGGGTCTGCGAAGAGATTTCTCCAATAAACGCCGATGCCGCCGGACAACGCTTCCGCAAACACATTGATCACGGGGATCAAGACAAGGACTGCGATTACCCCGGTCGCAGTCGCGGTCAGGCCCCACTTCATCCAAACGGGATCGCTTTGTGCTTGTCGACGTTCAGATTGCATATCGTCGACTCCATCGCACGAGGCGGTTGATCAATACCAACATCGAAAATGAAATCACAAGCAAAACGACTGCGATGGCGGTGGCCTCGCCGTAGGCGAATTCTTCCAGTCGCGCGACAATCAGGATTGGAGCAATCTCTGTTTTGTATGGCATGTTGCCGGAGACAAACACGACAGAACCGTATTCACCAATGGAGCGGGCAAATGACAGAGCGAACCCGGTAATCAATGCAGGCAACAATGCCGGAAAAATGACGCGCCGAAAAGACTGCCAGCGTGTGGCGCCGAGCGACGACGAGGCCTCTTCAGTCTCAGGGTCAATTTCTTCCAGAATCGGCTGCACCGTCCGCACCGCGAACGGAAGCCCGACAAAAATGAGCACCAACACAATGCCCAATCGCGAATAGGCGGCCTGAATCCCAAGAGGAACGAGGAACCGGCCGAGCCAACCGTTCGGCACATAGAGACTTGCATAGACAAGTCCTCCAACTGCGGTCGGTAGCGCCAAAGGCAGGTCAACCAGCGAGTCCATGATTCGCTTGCCAGGAAACGAGTAACGCACGAGTACCCAGGCGATGAGCAATCCCAAAAACAAATTCACAAAGGCGGCCACCAATGAAGCGCCAAATGTCAAGGAGTAAGCGGCTCGTGTCCGCTCTGTCCAAACCGCACTCCAGAATTCATTCCACGACAATGTGCTGGCCTTAAAGAAGCATGCCATGATCGGCAATAGCACCAGCACACTGAGATAGAACATGGTGTATCCCAGCGATAGTGAAAAACCCGGCAGAACTCTTCGATTGACACTCGCCATTTGCTTCGCCAGTTCTCAAACAGTGATCGTTCTCTTCATGTGCTTGTGTCACTTGGGCTTGTAGATGGAGTCAAACACTCCGCCTTCCGCGATGAACTGCTTGTGTGCATCCGGAATATCCTTGGCGATTTCGGTGATCGCGAACATGCGGATTTCCGGAAATTGCGACGCGTTATTTTTCAGAATCGTCTCGTTGACCGGCCTGTAGAAATGCTTCGCAATGATTTCCTGGGCTTCATCGGAGTAGGCAAAATTCAGGTACGCCTCCGCGGCGTCTCGCGTCTTCTTGCGATCCACGTTTTCATCCACGATTGCGACGTGCGGCTCGGCGCGGATGCTGATCGGCGGATAAACAATATCCAATTCGCCCTTGGCCTCCCGCACTTCAAGTTGCGCCTCGTTCTCCCAGGCAAGATGGACATCGCCGATTTTCTTTTGGGCAAACGTGGTTGTCGCGCCACGCGCTCCCGAATCGAGCACTGGAACCTGCTTGTAGAGCTTCGTCACATAATCAATGGCATCCTGACGCGAGCCTCCACGAAGAACGACCGATCCCCATGCACTGAAAAAACTCAGATATCCATTCCCCGATGTTTTTGGGTTCGGCGTAATCACCTCCACACCCGGTTTCACCAGGTCGGGCCAATCCTTAATTCCCTTTGGATTTCCCTTGCGCACGACAAACACAATCGTGGAGTAATACGGAAGTGACCGCTGCGGAAACCGATTGATCCAATCCGATTTGATAAGTCCGGCCTTGCTAATGGCGTCAATATCCAGATAGGATGCAAGCGTCACGACATCGGCATCGAGCCCGTCGATCACCGCGCGTGCCTGCGTGCTTGATCCACCGTGCGATTGATTGATGGCGAGTTTGACGCCTTTCTCTTTTTCATATCGAGCGATGAAGTGCTCATTGAGGTCGCGCCACAGTTCGCGAGTCGGGTCATACGAGACGTTGAGAAGCGTAACGGTCTGAGCACTGCCCGTTGTGACGCAAAGGAGCGCGAACAAACGTGTGGTTCGGATAGCCATGAAAGGTCCACGTACGTTATGGGAATTCGAAATTACCATTCTCATGTTCCCTCACTATCAAAAACTTGCGCAGAAAACCCCCCTGGCTGCTAACGCGATCGTTTCATCACCCTTCCCGTTTGCTATTCGAGGTATCCAAGCGCCTTGAGGCGCTCGCGGATGATCTCGACTTCTCGGGCAGTGAATCCCGTTTCGCTTTGCTGCAGCTTTCCGCCCGCTGCGACGTCACGTAAAACGTGGACCGCGAATTCGGTGACGCTTCGAAATCCGGTTCCCTCAATGAGCTTTGTCAACGTCTGATAAAGCTCCGCCGGGATCTTCAGCGTGACCGAATTGGCCACACGCTTCGGCTTGTCCTCCAATGGACACTCCAATCAACACTCCCATGAGAGTGTATCAACACTCCAATAGGAGTCAACTGGACAATCTCTCTTTTCTTTAAAGTCCAGCAAAATCACCCAAGAGAATGATGGTAAATAGGACAAATTTTTATTGGCGCTGTAGATAAGAAGCCATTACAATGCTGAAAACGGCGGACCTTATCGGTTCGGCATGTTTAGAGTGCGAATGAACTTCCTGCAGTCAGGGAAGTGAATCGCAAGTGTGCCTAGGAGCGAGGAAGTCGTGAATCTCCCCCCGACTGAAAAGTGTGCTCGCCGATCGGCATGGCAAGGTGTCATCTTGTTGGCACCGATTGTCGTGTTAAGTGCATGGCTCACGTCAATCGCCCGCGGTGTAACAACTGATTTTCTGCTGCGGTGGGTCGCTCTCGTACCACTGTTTATAGCAATCCGCATTTTACCACGATCGCCGGCAGCGGTGTGCGGGGGGCTTTGGGGCTGCTTCATTTATTTGTTTGTCTTTCGTCACAGCGTCTCCGGGATGAACGTTTCTCATTGGGCGCTTCTGACCGCTGCACCCGCCCTGTTCGCGGGCGTAGCCTCGACCGTCATCCGTCGTTTCGGTTTCTATCCGCTTCTGATCGGTCTGGGCTGGGTCGGATTAGAGCTGGCCTTAAGGCCGCTCGCGTTGAGATATGGTTTGCTGTTGTCCAGTCAGGGCGACAGCCACTTGATGCACACCTTTGGCCAAATCGGCGGCTATTTGTTTGTCGCGTTCCTGTTTGCGGTGATCAACGCGATCGTCGTTGGCGCATTGACTCAGGCATGCTCGGCGATTCCGCGGTCGTTGCACACTACCATCCCAATTGGACCTGGGTGGGTACTGATTGGCCCCAGCGTCCTTTCGCTATTTGAGTGTGATTTTCGGCGGAGTCAGCCTCGCGCCCCACCTGCCTGATCGATTGTAGAAAATGCCCGGCAATTGTCGCATTCGCGTTTTCGCTCATGCGGCAAACCGCCAAAGCCAGCTTTATTTGTATCGAATCGGAAGTTTACACGCCGCGCCTTGTGCAGCCGCGGCTCAGAATCCTTAACACGGAGAGGGAGTAGTTTATGAAAGCTTTGAAAGCAATTTGCGTGGTCGCAATCGCCACAATGGCAACTAACGTACTGGCTCAAGAGAACTTTTCTCACCATACCGGCGCGGCACCGATCAATGCCGGCGCCCAAAGGAATGGCGGGACTGTGGTCTATCAAAACGATTTCCCCGAGGCCGATGCCGGGTGCGCGGCCGGCACTTGCGATGGGTGCGGCGACTTTTTTGTGACCGAAGTGTGGACGGTTGCTTCTACCAATCGAAGATATCTTTCGGACGACATCACGCTCGGAGCCGGGCCGCGACACCTCGTGCGGTACGACTATCTGGTCTGCGTTGGCACATCCGCGGCGGGGACGACGAATGTCACCAGCGAACTGTGGACGATCAATTCAGACGGACTCGTCGCTGATCAGCCCGGAGCTCCGATTGCCGGCACTCTGTCAACAACTGCATTGGCATCGGATTCGACAGCGCCCTGTTACTACGTCACTGTGAAAGTGACCCCAAATACAGTATTGCTCCCGGAGAGCTTCCACATCGTATTGACCACCGATGTGGAGCGAACCACGTTCCCGATCGGAACATATGTGGCCGTGTTGGACACTGCGGAATACGGCTCATCCTTGAATCAGTTTCGACGATCGCTCAATGGCGTTAATCCGATTCACGCCAACACCAATGCCGATTGGAGACCGCCGTCGGTCTTTGGTGCTGCGCCCTTCTGCCCGGTTGCCGGACAACCAAACTGCACGACGGGCTGCACGCCGTATGCTTCGATCTGGGCACACGTGTATGCCGAATCGGTCTGCGGCGACGGTGTTGTGGACGGCACTGAACAGTGCGAGCCGCCGGGATCAGGTTGCTGCGACGCGTCATGTAATTTTGTCCTGGCCGGAACGACCTGTAACGCATCGACCGGCCCTTGCGATCCGGCTGAGGCTTGCACCGGTCAGAGCGGTTCATGTCCAGCGGATACCGGCTTTAGCGTCGGCAATCAATGCCGTGCGTCAACGGGACCGTGCGATCCGGCTGAGGATTGCGATGGAACCAGCGCTGCGTGCCCAGCGGACGTGCATATTACCCAGTGCATCAGCGGCGATGGCTGCTGCCCAGCGGGCTGCAACAACAGCAACGATGCTGATTGCCCGCTGGTCGTCCCGACGGTTTCTGAATGGGGCCTTGCCCTCCTGACGCTAATCGGCGTCGTGATGGGAGCGGTCGTGTTCAGCCGGAAGGCGAATGTCGCCAAGGGTTGATGCTTCGGTTGGTTTCGACCAACCACTAAGTTCGTGATTTACCTGGGCCCCCTCTTCTCTCTTATGAGGAGAGGGGGCTTTTTGTTGCGCTCCAATTGATGTGTTGCGTTCGCTCGCTCCCAACGTTATTCATTGCACGCATGAAATGGACTGAATTCTTCATCCCCACGGCGAAGGAATGCCCTGCCGACGCAGTCGTGCCGTCGCATCAATTGATGATCCGTGCGGGGCTAATCAGGCAGGTCGTCGCGGGTGCGTACACGTATCTCCCGCTTGGCCTGAGGACGCTGCGAAAAGTTGAAACCATCGTCCGCGAGGAAATGAATCGCGCGGGGGCGATCGAGCTGCACATGCCGGCCATGCACCCCATCGAATGGTGGGAGCAGACCGGTCGAGTGGCCGCGATGGGCGATGTGCTCGTGCGCCTTGCCAGCGTCTCGCCGGATGATTGGCGTTCGCGGACGTGCCTTGGCCCGACGCACGAAGAAGTCATTACCGAAATCGCACGGGCCTATGTGCGCAGCTACAAGCAGCTTCCGATCAATCTCTACCAGATTCAGACGAAGTTCCGCGGCGAGGCTCGCCCCAAGAGCGGCGTCCTTCGCACGCGCGAGTTCCTGATGAAGGACGCTTACTCATTCCATCTCACGAAGGAAGGCTCCGGCGGGCTCGACGAAGGCTATCAGAAAATGTACGAAGCCTACTGTGCAATCTTCAGTCGCTGCGGGCTGCCGTACATCGCAGTGCAGGCCGAATCCGGTCCTATCGGCGGCGACGCCTCGCACGAATTCATGGTCGCAACGGACGCCGGCGAGGATTACCTCGTACATTCGGAAGACGGCAAATACGCGGCGAATCTCGAGCGGGCCGAAGTCGCCGCGGTCATGGACGTAGGACAGGGCGGGAACGCATCACTTAAGGAAGTGCACACTCCCGAACTCAAGACAATTGACGAGGTCTCGGCGTTCTTGAAGTGCATGCCGCAGCAGATGATCAAGACCATGATCTTCGAGGCCGACGGCGAGCCGCTCGTCGCGCTCGTTCGTGGTGATCATGAAGTCAACGAAGCTAAGCTCCGCCGCATTGCAGGTATCAAGAAATTGTCCCCCGCCGAGCCGGAGCTGATCCGCGAGGTGACCGGCGCTGAAGTGGGTTTCGCCGGACCTGTGGGCATCAACTGCCGGATGATCGCCGATCAGGCCGTGACAGTGATGCACGACGCCGTCACGGGGGCCAACAAAACTGATTATCACGTGACCGGCGTCAATCCCGAACGCGATTTCCAGATCAAGGAATCCGGCGATATTCGCATGGCCATCCCCGGCGATCGCGCGCCCAACGGCTCCCCGCTGATCTTCAAAAAGTGCATCGAAATCGGCCATGTTTTCAAGCTCGGAACCAAGTACTCCGTGTCGATGGAGGCCCAATGCCTCGATCATGTAGGCAAGCCCCGCCCGTTCATCATGGGGTGTTACGGCATCGGCCTGAACCGCATCATGGCCGCCGCGATTGAAGCCTTTCACGACGACAAAGGCATCATCTGGCCCATGTCGATCGCTCCGTTCCAGGTGGTGATCTGCGCACTCGACATCAAAGATGACGCGGTCATGTCACTCGCCCAGAAACTGCACGATGAGCTGATCGCTTCGGGCATTGACGTGATTCTCGATGATCGCGACGCGCGTCCGGGCTTCAAATTCGCCGATGCCGAACTCATCGGCTTCCCGCTGCGAATTACCATTGGCAAGAAAGGACTGGCCGATGGCTTGATTGAATTGACTGTCCGCCAAACGGGCGAAACGCAGAAGATCAAGCCAGCGGAAGCTGTGGCGAAAGTTCAAGAGTGTGTCGGTGCTGCTTGCATTTGATGAAATCTCGACGCGCGGAATCTTGTTTATTCAGATTTGGATTCCTTGTTCGAGAGCTCTTGGGCCAGAAATAGGGCGCCATCCCTGGTCCGTACAGTTTCGTTGAGTTGTGCGCGGTAGACTTGGTCGAGAATTGCACCCATGCGCGGGCCGGGCGAGATGCCGATTGCTGCAATGTCTTCACCGGACAAAAACGGCGGCGGGGCGACGGCGGCGGTAGGAATTTGGGCGGCACGATCTTCCAAGGCTGCAAGTGAGTCGCGGTCGCCACGATGCACGGAATCCATTCGAAACAAGTCCAGCAGCATTGGCCAGGCGGGATCGGCCATCAGGATTTTCAAGTCGGCCAGTTCGAGTCTGTTGTGCCGGCGAAGCAGCGGTATCGAGCGAACAAAATAAAGCACTTTGCGCATTTGTTGATTGCTCAATCGAAGAGAGCGGCAGATGCCCTCGACTCCCTTCAGGTTGCAGTCCAACAACATCGCGGCCAGCGGCACTTCCGGACCGATTTCGCTCGCGGGCAGATGACGAAGTCTTTCGACATCGAGCCGCCATGAATTTTTGTCCGATGGAAGCTCCGGCGAAAGATCGTCATTGAGCTCCAAGTCGGCGAGGAGTTTCCATCCGGCAGCTCGCGTCGTGGCTCGAAGCATTTGCTCCAGTTCCTGCCAGATTCGCTCCGGACTGATCGCCCGAAGATGAATTCCCAATCGACGAATCGCATCGGCGGAACATGGCTCGATTTCAAATCCCAAACGAGTCGCGAGCCGCGCGCCGCGAAGCATCCGCAAGTGATCCTCAGCGAAGCGCAAATCGGGATCGCCGATGGTCCGAATGATCCCGGCCCGCAAATCATCCTGGCCGCCGATGTGATCGATGACGCGCTCCTCGATGGGATCGAAGAACAGACCATTGATGGTGAAATCGCGGCGGCGGGCGTCCTCGATTTCCGTCCCAAATGTGACTTCATCCGGTCGGCGACCGTCAGAGTAAATCCCGTCGCGGCGAAACGTGGCAACTTCCGTCTGGCAGCCAATCTTCGCAACGACAACGACGCCGAACTTGGCACCCACAAGACGTGCACGAGGAAAAATCGAGCGGACTTGATCGGGCGTTGCGTCTGTGGCCACGTCGTAGTCCTTCGGCTCCAGATTCAGGAGCCGGTCGCGAACACATCCACCGGCGAGATAGGCGACGTGGCCGCGATCGCGCAGACTGCGAATGATCGCCATCGCCGCCCGCCATATATTGTCATTCTTGTCGCTCATGTCGCAGAAAGGTTATGGAATTCGTACCGATCGTGCGAATATCGAAGACTCGCCACTTAGAATCGGCCTCCGATTCCAGGACAGAGCCCGACTCGTGGTGCAACACGACGATCGGCGGAGCATTCTTCGGCGACGCCAAACGACCCAGAAATCGTGCAATCCGTCCCTCCAGCGTCAGATCCCCGCTATCTCGGTACGGCGGATCGAGGAACATCAGTTCGAACGGCTCGCCGGACCAGCCGGAAGCCTCACGCCACGCGTCGCCCCGGCAGATTTCTCCATCAGCCTTCAGCGTGACGATGTTTTCCTGAAGCGCCGCCAGGGCTGTACGGTCTCGTTCGAAAAACACGCACGCCCTAGCCCCTCGCGAGAGCGCCTCCAAACCCACCGATCCGCTGCCCGCGAAGATATCCGCCACGCACAACGGCGGCAGCCCGCCCGGCGTGCCATAATACGATGCAAGCACATCGAACACTGTCTGCTTGACTCGATCCGGCATCGGCCTGGTCGTGCCGAAGTTGGGAACTACCAGAAGCCTCGAGCGCCATGTGCCGGCGATGATACGCATCCGTCACTTTTACCATCACCGCAAAGAAACACACACTCGCCAGCACGCACATCGCTGGAAATCATTTTGGGAACCGCGCCTCGACCTGCTATGATTCAAGGATCGAAAACACCAACGACGAAGCAAGGAAAAACTATGGGTTGCATCTTGTGCGAGCATTGTACGGCCGCTTGTTGTCGGTATGTAGCCGTTCCTTTGGATAAGCCCCGGAGACCCAAGGACTATGACGACGTCCGCTGGTATCTCATGCACGATGGCATTACTGTCTTCATCGAGGACGGCGACTGGTACATTCAGTTTCAAACCAAATGTCGAAATCTACAGCTCGACCATCGGTGCGGAATTTACACCGAACGCCCCGTGATCTGCCGCGACTATGAACCCGGCGAGTGCGACTATGTCGGCGGCGGATACGGCTATGAAGCGATTTTCACAAGACCCGAACAAGTGGATGATTATTACCAGAAACGAACCGGGAAAAAACTCCCTTCCTCGACGGCCATTGCTTCCCGCGTCGGAAAACGGAAACGAAAGAAGCCGGCGTAAACAACGTGCCATGAATGTTCTTTGTCGCATAGTCCTGTTGATGGTGACACTTTGCGTCGTGTGCCCGGGTTGTATGTCCGGATCGCTGGCGTCCAATACGGGTCCGAGAGCGCCGGGCGAAAAGTGGTCGACGGATCGGGACCAGTCCGCACATGTCGGCGAATCGGTTCAATTTGACTTTGTTCTCAAGGATTGGAAAGGCGCATTGGCACCGCCTACCGTCCTGGCGGATTATTGTGTCTTCACCATTGGCACGGACCACATTGCCGTTGAGGCCAGTCCTTTAGGTCATTTTTCCTGCGGGTTTCGATTCGATTCATTTCATCCCGACAACGTGGTCAACATTGAGGCCGTCGCATATCGACAGCGGGGGGCAAGAGACTGGGTCAAGGCTCGCGGCCAATGGATCCAATCGTCAACCCCCGGTGACGAGGCCGATATTTCAGTCGCAAGGGATGCGCTTCGTATGCGCATATATCAGGCGGAATTTGTTCTGAAGGTTTCCCGGGCCGCCGACGACCCCGATCCGTCCACCGGCCTGCTTCGGTTTTCAACCGACACGGACCGAACCGCGACGTTCGCCCTGGATCGAAATGGGAGTCGGGGATTTCGATTGGACGGGCCGGACCCCGATGGATCGTATGTCGTGCGATTCGAGCCGCCGGCGGAAGCACTGGCCCCGACCGGTCGAACCAGCGTCGTGTTCACGATCAAAGATCGCGCCGGACAAACGCATGTGTTTGATTCCACAATGGACACTCCCTGAAAGGTTCGCGATAATGCCTACGCATGGCGCGACGTTGGATTCATTATGAGGCCGCCTTCGAGGACTTCGTCCGCAGTCGCGGCTGGCCTTATGTCGCGGTCGATGAAAAGCGAAAAGCGCTGTTCGCCGGCGGGCGCATCAAGTCATTCGATTATCTTGTGTATCCGCCGGACGGTCCCGCGTGGCTCGCCGACGTGAAAGGCCGAAAGTTTCCTTATGACGTTCGTGGCAGTCGTCGCTATTGGGAAAACTGGGTGGCGCGAGACGACCTCGCTGACATGAAAAAATGGGAGAAAGTGTTCGGCGACGGATTTCGAGCAATGCTTGTTTTTGCCTATTGGATCCGTTCCGCCCGCTCGCTGGACACATTGCCCCACGTCCACATGTTCCGCGACGAATACTACGCCTTTGTAACCATATCCGCCGCGGAGTATGAGTCTTATGCGCGCGATCGCTCCGCCGCTTGGGACACTGTGGCCATGCCCACTAAGCAATTCCGTTCCAGCATCCGGCCTTTAAGCGTCGCCTGATCGAATTGTCTATGATGCACCGCCGCCCCTTTACTCAGAGCGGTGGCGGCATAGAATGACCATTGATGAAGCGGATGCGAACGCCAATGGACCGATGCTTGAAGATCACCAAGATCGCTTGCATTGTCACGCTCTGCGGTTCTTTTTTTGTGAGTTCCGTCGCCTGGGCACAAAAGGTCGGAAGTCTCGCGAAAAATGAAGGCTCCGGCATCCTGCCTTGGGCGATCGCTCTCGGCGTCATCATCGTGGCAGCCGCGACGGCGTTCATCAACCCAAAGAGGTCACACCTGGCATGACTTTGAAAACCAACACAATCTCCGGGCAACGATTCCGCCGAGTGGCGATCGCGCTCCTCATCGGTGTGAATGTGATTCTCGCCCTCGCGTTGACGATTAGCACACTATCGAGTCCGGGCGCTTACGCTCAAACCGGCGCCGGTGGGGGTCAATACCTCTTCGCAGCCGCTAAGGTTTCGGGGCGAAGCTCGGATGTGGTTTATGTGCTCGATATTCCCAGCCAGACGCTTTATGCCTTTTGTCCCGGCCTGCCGCAGCGTAACGAGCTTCAACAAGCCGAACCTCGCGACCTGAAAAAGGACTTCAATCCATGAGCGTGGTCATTCAGCCCCAGAACGAGCAACAAACTAAAGGGTGTCCCACACCAACGGCTGGGAGCCCAATTGCCCGCAGCGAATTCGCGATTGGCGTTCTTTCAGTCACGGCCGTCGTGCTTTTCGTTAGTCTGCTTCTGGTGCAATCAACGCCTCGCTCCGCACTGGGTAACGGAATGGCCAGCTATGGCGGAAGCTATGCGATGGGCGTCGGCACACTTTCCATCGCCGATGAGGATGCTCTGTACATCATTGACAACGCCACGCAAAAGATGATCGCATACCGTTTTGATCCCGCCCGCAACCAGATCAACGTGATGCAGGGCGTCGATCTCGGTGCACTTCGCGGCGTCCGCGGCGCGGCGCCTGCCGCCACGAATCCCGCTAACTCGCCGAACTCAACATCCAAACCGCACCGACCGCCGGCGCCGAAACCAAAATCTCCGCCGCCAACGCCGGACCAACCACCGGCTCAGCCGACTCCATAGCCGTTCTTTTCACCACAGAGGACACCGAGAGCACGGAGAAAGGCAATTCGTCAAGAATATTGCTCGCGGAATAGTACGGACTTCTCGAATCGCGAACGGGACTCCACCGCGCGCATACCGTCGCCGATTCAAATCCATCTCAGTGCTCTCTGTGCTCTCCGTGGTTTATGAGGACGTTCCCGCCCGATAAGCCGGCCAAAGTTTTGCCGGAACTCTTGTAACCGATCGCCGTCCAATTCGTCTAAAGATGCGAAGAGATCGAATGATCGACCCGGACGCCCAACCTGTCGCGAGGTGCAAACGCGGCGACCGCGAGGCCCTGGAACTTCTGTTCCGGCGCTACGTGGACCGTGTGTGGCGTTACGGCTGGAGTGTGACGCGATCGCGCGAGTCGGCGGCTGAAATCGTGCAGGAGACGTTTCTGCGCGTCGCAAATTCGATCGGCAGCTTTGAAGGCCGCAGCACGTTCGCCACATGGCTCTTCACGCTTACGCGATCGGCCACGATGGAATTCCTTCGCCGCGAGCGGCAGGAAACGCGCCGCCGCGCGGATGCGAACGTTCTTCGTCTTATCACGACGGATGAAGTGCGCGAGGTCCGTCGGGAAGTTCGTTTGCCCGCAAGGAGCGCAGACGATGTTCTCGCTGCGGTATCAGATTCGCGCATTGCGAGACCAAATGACGCGGATCGCGACGCGACACGCGAGGCGATTCATAAAGCAATCGCGGAACTCTCGGGCGCGCAGCGCGACACGGTGATCTTGTGCGAGCTTGTGGGCATGAGCATCGCCGAGGCCACGGAGGTGCTGGGATGGGGTGAATCGCGAACGAAGGTGACGCTGTTCCGCGCACGGCGACGATTGCGAGAGTTGTTATGTGGACAAACGGCAGTTGAGACCGACGCGAAACGCGCGGAGGAGACGTAAGTCGAGTGCCTGAATAATCTGCCGAACCGCGGGCCGTCATTCTGAGCGGAGCGAAGTATCTGTCTTTCGTAACGGAATGAGATCCTTCGCTTCGCTCAGGATGACAAAATCGCGCGAGCTGAAGCCTGCGGCTCGCGAGTACGAAACATTATGAACTGTCAGCAAGCCAAAGAATTGATCGATCTTCGCGTGCACGTGGAAATGCATGGGGGGTTAACCTCCCCCAACCCCCTCCCTGGTAAGGAGGGGGGCAAAGTCGAGCCACAGACTGAAGTCTGCGGCCCAAAACGGGATTGGTCCGAACTCGACGCGCATTTGACCGCGTGTCCGCAGTGTCGGGCGGAGTTGGAAGAGCTTCGCCGCGTGCGCGGTTTGCTCGCCGCAGCCGCGAACGAACGACCCAGCGATGTGGAGGCGCAGAACATGTGGATGGGAATCCAGACGGCCCTTGCAGTTCCGATGTCAACCTCCCCCAGCCCCTTCCTTAGTAAGGAGGGGGGCAAGCCTGCCCACGCGGCGTCGCCTCCCCCCTTGCTAAGGGGGGACAAAGGGGGGTCGCGCGCCAGAATCTGGTGGATCAAGAACCGATCGCTGGTCGTGACCATGACTGGCATCGCTGCCGCCCTCGTGCTCGCGTTTCAGATTGGCGACTTGCGCTACGGTGGGTTCAGCCTCAGCCGTGCGCGGGAATTAAGGAATTCGGTTGCCGGGGCCAACGTGAAGGGCATCGGAACCAGCGCGGAAATCTACGCAACCGACGACGCTTCGGTCTACCGCATCCCGTCTCGTCCCAGCGAGCGACGTGCGAGAAAGGACGAAGGTCAGCAGGGCCGAGTCTTCTTTGACTCGGTGTCTGCTCCAACGGCCGTGCCGTCTGGATCCGACGATGCGACTGGCAAAACACTTCAATCCTTAGGATACATTGGCGGCAACTCACGGAACGCTTCGCCCGCACCTGCACAGCCTGCCCCTGCACTGGTGGCACAACAATCGCGAGCTGCGTTAGCAAAGCCAGCACAGCCTTCCACAGAAGAGCGGAATGAGTGGCTCAAGGATCTGAGTGTCCAGAAGACTGATGCCTCAATGCCCGCTGAACGTGATAATGCGTTCAAGAAAAATGAGGGGCCATTAATTGCGACCACAGGTTTCGAAGCGCCGGATTGGGATGCGTATAAACTGGGTCAATCGAATAACTCAACGGGCCCAGCATACTCGGGACAAGGAGGAGGCGCGAGCGGTGCGCAGACTCCGTCGCCCATTCCTCAAAATCTCAAAATCATTAAAACCGGCGAGTTGACCATTGAAGTACCCGGATACGGCGATTCGATGGCTCGCGTCGAGCAGATCGTGCGGGAAAAAGGCGGGTTTGTGGCCGACGGAAGTACGCACGAAGAAGTCGGCGGTGCGCTCGTCGGACGCATGGTGGTTCGCATGGCCCCGGAGCGATTCGAAGAGACCTTTGCGGCGCTCAAAGCTGTCGGGCGGGTACTCGCGGAGAACGTCAAGGCCGCCGACGTGACCGCCGAATACGTGGACCTCGACGCGCGGATCAAGAGCCTGCAAATCACTGAAGAGCGGCTGCGCGAGCTGATCGCCAACAAATCGTTCGTGGACAAGATCGCCTCGCTGCTCGAAGTGGAAAAGGAAATGAATCGCGTACGCACGGAGATCGAGCAGCTTCAGGGTCAGCTTCGGGTGATGGCCGATCGCGTGGGGCTTTCCACCATCGTGCTCACCGTTCGCGAGCCGGGTCGGACGGTGCCGTCGGCGTCGCTTTCGGTGGAAGTCGGCACGCTGGCGGAGTCGGCCTCGAAGATGGGCGACATGCTCGGCAAGACCGATGGTCGGCTCGTTTCCGGCAAAACCTCGAAGCGAAGCGACGGCACGCTAATGGGCACGTACAGCATCGAAACGAATTTGGCTCGGTTCGCGGAAGTCGTCGGCGGCATCGAAGCACTCGGTCGCGTCGAAGAGCGGCAGGTCAAGGATCAGCAATTCAGTGAGGCTGGTCAGCCGTGGGCGAAGAACGTGACCTGCTCGATCGCGCTGGTGCTGTTCGAGCGTTCGCGGCAACTTCCCACGGCGTCGGTGCGAATCGAGGTGGACAAGCTCGATGCGACGATGAAGCGTCTGAGCGAAATCCTCGATGTCAATGATGCTACACTGGCGTCGAATCAGGCCTCGCGGATGTCGGACGGCTCGAATTCGGCGGAAATCAAGCTCCGCGTGCCGGCGGGAAAATTCGGCGGGCTGTTCGATGCGTTAGCTTCGCTGGGTCGGATGACTTCGAAGAGTGTGGCCGGTGAATCGAGTGGGATCGTCGGCGGGGCGGCGGCGGTTCCGTGCGATGTTTCGCTCACATTGGCCGAAAAACCGCGAGAAGTGCCGAAAGGATCGATGGCCATCGAAGTCGCCGCGTTCGATGTGGCTCGGCAGGCATTGAGCCGGGCGATCGCGGAGCGGCAGGTGCAGGTGCTTAGCTCGTCGAGCAATCAGCGTGACGACGGCACCTGGCTAGGCTCGTTCCGGCTCGGCGTGCCGGCCAAGGAGATGGAAGGATTCGTCAGCAAACTCGAATCGCTCGGTCGCGTGGCCGCTCGGCAGATTACCGGCCTGGGACTCGGCGATCTTTCGCGGATCGATCCCGATTCGCTCGGTGTCATCGAATTGACCCTCGCGGAGAAGGCGTCCTTCACGCCCGCACCGGACGAAGCATCGGCCTCCATCCGCGCCCGCATCCGCGATGGTCTGGGCGGCTTTTATTCCTCGATCGGAATGATCGCGTATGGCTTGACTGTGCTGCTCCCCTGGCTTCTGCTCGCGGGCATCTTTGGCTGGCTGTTGGCGCGCATCAGGAAGGCAATGCGGAACCGCAAAGCCGCGAACATATCGACCTTATGATTCGGGTGCTCTATCTTCGCGAAGCGAAGGTGGGGAACGGATTTTTCTCTTCGTGTCCTTCGTGCTCTTCGTGGTGAAAAAAACTGTTTGAACCACGAAGCACGCGAAGATCACGAAGTTTTCAGCACCGCCGTTGCCCACGTTGACGGATCGGCGTACCAGAGCAACTCATCGCCGACGGTCAGATACTGCTTCCCCAACTCCGAATCCTCCAGCATGTGATAGAACCCGATATGCGGATGCTCCTGCGGATCGAAGCCGGGGAGACATTCGACGGGCACAAAGGCCTCGAGCGAGTAACCCGTTTTTTCAATCCGTGACGCGACGCGAATTCGTTCGATCGGAAGTCGAACGTCCTTTTCGCGAGAGCCCGCAAATTCACCAAGACCAGCGACAGACTGGTCGCGACGCACGCCGCCGCCGGTAGGCAAAAAGAAAAACTGTCGCGAGTAGCGAGTGGCCCGCTTGTTTGCTCGTGAATATCGCGTGTCGATGCACAGCCTGAAATTGTCCCCATCTCGAAAGTTCTTCGGATCGCAGCGCAGCGGCTTTTTCTTGCCCGCCACGCGGCAAGCCGCATAAATGCCGCGTTCGTTCCAGCACGACCACACCGGTGCATAGTCCGGCAACCCGTCGATGGCCCCCAGCGACGGAATCAACTCAGCATCCGTCCAGCCGCGAAGCGAGCCGTCAATCTCCGGCGGCGATTCGCGAAAACGCAGCGGGAATTCAAAATCGAAAAGAAACCGATTGGGAACGAAAGTGTTCATGGCATTTGATTGCGATCGTTGCGGCCAGGCGGTTTACGCCTCCCCCCTTACCAAGGGGGGATAAAGGGGGGTTAACCTCCCCCAGCCCCTCCTTGGTAAGGAGGGGGGCAAGTTCCGAGCCAAACTCGGTAGTTGCGAGGTCGTGTCAATTTCGGACAGCTTCAGTATCATACCACCGTTTGAATCCCGCCGCGTAGGCGGGTACGGAGGAAGTCGCTATCCATTCCATTCCAATCGCGAAAGGGTGCAACATGCGAAATGCTCTAAGAGTTCTGCTGCTTACTAGCATTACGTTATCATTGTCAAATGTCGTCTTTGCTCAAGAAAAGAAGGATCAGCCGGCCGCAAAGAAACCGGACGCCCCGAAGGACTCCGCCAAGCCCGCCGACCATCCGGTCGGTGACCATCCCGCTGCCGCCAAGCCTGGTGCGGATCACCCAAGTGCCGGGAAGCCCAGCGCGGATCATCCAGGTGCCGGCAAGCCAGGTGAAATGTCGCCCGAAATGAAGGCGCACATGGAAGTCATGATGCCCGGCCCGGAACACCAAAAGCTCGCCAAGTACGCGGGCTCATGGACGTTCAAATCCACGATGACTCGCGCTGGCGCGCCGCCCGAAGAGACCGACGGTGCGGCCGATTTGGACATGGCGTTTGAAGGTCGCTTCCTGCATGAACACAACAAGGGAACGATGATGGGCATGCCATTTGAAGGCGGTAAACTTGTCGGCTTCAACCGCGGCTCGAAGAAATATGAGGCCGTGTGGGCATATACGATGGGCACAGGCATCCTCACCATGAACGGCGCCAGCGACGACGGCGGCAAGACTATCAAGTTCAGCGCCGCGTTTGACAACGAAGTCGGCGCTCACGAGACGTTCAACGTCACCTATACATTCACGGATGACGACCACTTCACGGTGAAGATGGACGGCGGCAAGATGCCCGACGGCAGCGCCGCACCGACGCTCGACGTGAAATATTCGCGGAAGAAGTGATGCCCGGCACTGTGCTACGTCAAGAACCCAATTTGAAAATGAGAAGCAATAGACCGCAATTTCGTAATTGAGGTCGTTTGAGTGCGATTTTGGGAGAATTTCCATGAATAACGTGAGATTATGGCGATTTCGCATCATTGGCTGCTCTTTCTTGCTAGGAATCTTAACGCCTGCTTTCGCTCAACAAGGGGAAAAGGCTGCGAGCGCCGGAGCGGCTTCATTCCATGTGGCCCAAACTTTCAAAGTCGGTGGTGATGGCGGTTGGGATTACATCACTGTCGATCCATCGTCCAAGCTTCTGTACGTGCCGCGAAGCACGCACACGCTCGTGATCGACTCGGCCACCGGCAAGACCGTCGCGGACATTCCCGGTCAACAGCGTAATCACGGCGTCGCCATCGCGCCCACGACAGGTCGCGGATTCATCTCCGACGGCAGAGACGGATCCGTCTCCGTGTTCGACCTGAAACTCAATAAAGTTTTCGGAAAAGTCAAAGTTGCCGACGACGCCGATGCGATCATTTTCGATCCCGCCAGCAACAAGGTTTTCGTGGGCTGCGGTGATGCGGGCGTCCTTGTCCCGATAGCCGCTGACATCGACCTTGCCAACGGAAAAGCCGGCGAGCCGATTGCGCTGGAAGGAAAACCGGAGGGAATCGCATCTGACGGCCGCGGTCGCGTCTTCGTCAATCTAGAAGACAAGGACAAGGTTGCGGTCATTGACACCAAAACCATGAAGGTTATCGATCGTTGGTCGGTTTCACCCGGCGGCGCACCTGTGGGATTGGCCATCGATCCGGAGCACGGGCGATTGTTTGTCGGATGCCGCAAGCCGCAAATGCTCATCGTGATCAATACGGCCGATGGCAAGGTCCTGGCCGACGTGCCCATTGGCGCGGGCGTGGACGCGGCTCGATTTGATAACGGCCTGGCATTCGCAAGCTGCCGCGACGGGACGCTGGCCGTGGCGAAAGAAGTTTCACCCGGCAAATTCGACATCGTGCAAACGGTGAAAACGCAAATGGGTGCGCGGACCATGGACGTTGATCCCCTCACACACACGATTTACCTGCCGACGGCGGAAATGGAACCCGCAAAGGATGCCAATTCGCGACCGACGCCGAAGCCGGATTCGTTCGTGATCCTGGTCGTCCAGCCGGAAGGAAAATAGTCGTCGCGGAGTCACCCTACGTGAGCGGACGCTATTTAGGTTGAGGGAGCTTTCCGAGTTTTTCCAATCTTGATTCAATCGCGCCCTTCGTGCGCTTGTGCGTATCGGCCAATTCACGAAGCGATTTCCCTTGCTCGAATTCCGCGCATAGAGTGACGTCTTCCTCTTCAGTCCACGAGTTGCCAGCGTTCAACGGCAAATCGAGTGCCCGCCTCTCCGCTCGTTCGCGGCGTTCGAGCGCGCGAACAGCAACATGCAACGCGCGGATCATGTCGGGCTGCTGGCACGGGTTGTCCGGCGGCAATGGCAGGCCCGACAGCGGACACTGGCCGTCCGCCAGACATTGAATCAGCCGCAACGCTTCCTTGGTGGTCATGGCTCACCTCCGACTTTAGATGGAACAGATACCGGCCACAGTCCATCGACATTTGTTCGCGAAATGTTCGGAAAGTCAAGTTCAGGTAAGGATCGATCTTGACTTTTTGGGTCTGTTTTTCCACTAATCGCCAATCGGAAATCGGCAATTCGTTTTGCTTATGAGCTTGAAGTGCAGAGCAATTCGAGAATTTGGATCGCATTCAACGCCGCTCCCTTGCGAAGCTGATCGCCGCTGACGAATAGCTGCAGGCCGCAGCCGCTGGGGTCGCTGATGTCTGCACGGATTCGACCGACGAGGACTTCATCGCGGCCGGATGCTTCGATGGGCATGGGAAATCTATTTGCTTCGGCGTCATCGACGACGTGAATGCCCGGTGAGTGCAAGAGAATTTCTTTGGCCTCGCGCGGCGACATCGGCTTCTCAAACGTAAGTGTGACCGATTCACTGTGGGCCCGCGGCACGGGCACCCGGATGCACGTCGGGGCGATACCGATTTCCGCATCGTGAAAAATCTTTCGCGTTTCGTCGATCATCTTACGTTCTTCGGTGTTGTAGCCGTCGTGGCCGATCGGCGTGTTGTGCGAAAACAAATTGAACGCGATGGGGTGCGGAAAGACTTTCGGCGTGGGTTTTTTGCCTGCAAGCACGTCGGCCGTCTGCGTGTGCAATTCGTGCATTGCGGCCGCTCCGGCCCCGCTGGCCGACTGATACGTACTCACCACCATTCGCCGCACGCGATTGATTTTGTGCAGCGGCCAAACCGCGACGGCCATGATGATCGTGGAGCAATTGGGATTGGCGATGATGCCGTGGTGTTCGAACGCGTCGCGCGGATTGATCTCTGGCACGACGAGAGGCGTTTGAGGATCCATTCGAAACGCGGATGAATTGTCGATCACGACCGCGCCGCTGCGAACCGCGACGGGTGCGAATTCCTTGCTGCGATCGCCGCCGGCGCTGAAGATCGCAAAATTCACGCCTTCAAAGCTGCGCGACGTCAGCTCTTCGACTTGAACACCCTTGCCACGAACCTCGATTCGCAAGCCCACGCTTCGCTTCGACGCCAGCAACGAGAGCTTTTCAAACCGGATCGGGCGTTCATCGAGCAACGTGCAGACTTCACGTCCAACGGCCCCCGTCGCGCCGACGATGGCAAGATGACCGCAAGATGGGTTGGAATGATTTGATTTCACGGGGATTCTTTCTGGAAAGGAACAACTTTTCGCCAGTTTCAACGGTAGTGCAAGAGCACCTTATGGTCAATTTGGAATCATCGGCCAATGGGCAAAATTTGCTTAAGATCTTTGTCAACAATCCGCTTGACGACGCTTTCAGATCGCTGTAAGACTGCTCTCCCGGTTGAAATCTTGTACGCTCCGGGGAGTGGGCTTCAAATGGCGCGGTAGCGCCTCATTTTGTCAGAGACTTTGTGATTTCTGGCACAAACTAAGGCGATCCCAGTGATGGCAAAGAAGGATCGCGGCAGCAGCCCGACGTGGGTTCGCTTCTCCGGGATCGGCGTCGAGTTTGCTGCTGCGGTTATCGGCTTTTCGCTCGTTGGGCTCTGGCTGGACCATCATTTTGGGTGGAGTCCGTGGGGCGTGCTCGTCGGCGCGGCATTAGGACTCATTGGCGGAACATACAACCTGATTCGGGAGTCGCTCGCGGCATTTAAGCCACCTGACGACGAGGATACGAATCGTCCGTCGGAGTAGGTGACCAAAAGGCACAATGGGCTTTATTCGGTTATTCGCCTTGTTCGGATCGGCGGGACTGGCGCTGCAGATCGTCCTCCTCGGTCTGGGAGCGGCCATGTCGTGCCTGATGGGTCGCGGACTCGACTGGAATTCCGCGCTAATTGGGAGCGGGATCACTTTGATCGGTGGGTGCATCGGATCATTACCGGTGAGTTGGAAGCTGGCACATGATCCGGCTAGGGTTGGAATCGTGGTACTTGCAGCTTCGATGTTTCGATTTGTCACCGTGTTGGGATTGGTGGCAACTGTGGCGTTACTCACGCCGGTCCACCGGGTGAGTCTCGTTGGCTGGGTTGGCGTTGGATATATGCTGACGCTGGCCGCTGATACCTTACTGGCAGTTTACATGATGCGGCGATTGCCCGCTGAAACACGCCGATGAACAAGTTCTTGCTGGCATCTTCAAACCCGATGGACCACGTCTACCAGTGGGTCTACAAACGTGCAGACATTGGGACTTCCAATTCGGTATTCACGCCCGATGGAACCATTTCTTTGATCTCCAATCACATTGCGATGCAAATCATTGCGGTATTGCTGTTGATTCTTCTGATTCCGATTTGGGCTCGTGTTCGTACTTCCGGCGATGCCGTTCGCGACATGACACCAAGCGGTTTTGGGAATTTCATTGAAACTCTCTGCGCCTATCTCCGCGAAACTGTCGCAAGACCTGTGCTCGGCGAGTACACCGATCGCTTCATCCCTTACATTTGGACCGCTTTTTTCTACATCCTGTTTATCAACCTTCTTGGACTTCTTCCTTTGGAGCCGCTGACCCGAGGGTTGGTCAAGAGTGTGTTCCCCAACGCCCATCACGGCATAGGGGGTTCCGCAACGGGAAACATTTGGGTCACAGGAACGCTGGCAGGCTGCACATTCTTCATGATTGTCTTCAACGGCCTTCGTTACAACGGGATGGATTTCGTCAAGCACTTTTTTCAGGGTCCGGTGTTCATCGCTCCCATGATCGCCGTTCTTGAAGTCATCGGTCTCTGTGCGAAATGCTTCGCCCTCACCGTGCGTCTATTCGCGAACATGGTCGCGGGTCACGTGCTTCTGGCTGTTCTGCTGAGCTTCATCAGCCTGAGCTATGTCGCCCTAGGCACAGGTGCGGCGGCGGGCATTGGGATCACTGTCGTGCTGGTCAGCGTTGCCTTTAACCTCTTGGAAATCTTTGTCGCGTTCTTACAGGCGTTTATCTTTACGTTTCTGACGACGCTGTTCATCGGACAGGCCGTGGTGATTCACCACGAACACCATGATGACCACGGCCATGAGCATGAGCACGGGCACGGTCAGCCTGCGCATGCCACAGCCGGACAACACTGAATTTGATTGTCGCCATGCCCGGAGCTGTGGGACAAACGGGCCGTGAGGCGTGACTGCGATGGCGACGATGAAGCCGCTCGCTCCCACCGAGGGCATAACAAAAAAGGATTTTTCGATGAGAAAGCTTGGAGTTCTTGGATTGGCGTTGATTGCCATGTGCGTAGTGCTCACGGTCACGTCGCCGGCGTCGGCGCAGGAGCATGGGGCGGCACCAGCGGCCTCGGGCAGTTCGACATTCTTTCCCGGCATGACACTGGCGAACCTAGGCGGCGCGATCGGCGCCGGTCTGGTCGTCATGGGTGGCGCGGCCGGCATCGGTCGCATTGGAGGCAGCGCCGTCGAGTCGATGGCGCGTCAACCTGAAGCATCCGGCAACATCAGCACGGCGATGATCATCACGGCAGCGATGATTGAAGGCGCCACGTTGTTCGGCGTGCTGGGATGCTTCCTCGCAGCCATCAAGTAAAAGGGTTTGAAATGAAGCGAATCCAAGGATCGGTATTTCTGATATGCCTTGCCTGCGGAGGGACGGCGTTGGCATCCGAAGGCGGTGAGTCTCCGTCGCTCTTCACCGGCGACCTGGGGAACATCATCTGGACGCTTGCGACATTTCTCGTCGTCTTGATCGTTCTGGGCAAGTTCGCCTGGGGACCGATCCTCGCTGCGTTGCAGAAGCGAGAGGCCTTCATTCGCGAGTCGCTGGAGAAAGCCAAGAACGATCGCGACGAAGCGCAGCGCGTGTTAAAGGAATACGCGGATCGAATCAGTTCCGCTCGCGCTGAGGCCACTGCCATCGTCGAAGAAGGCCGCAAGAACGGAGACCTTCTGCATCACAAAATCGAAGAAACCGCGAAGACCGAAGCCCAGGCCATGATCGAACGCGCCAAGCGCGAGATCGGCATCGCCCGGGATACGGCTGTCAAAGACGTGTATACGCTCAGCGCTAGGCTGGCGACGGAAATGGCTGGTCGCATCATCAAAAAAGAACTCAATGGAAAAGAGCACGAGCGGCTGATCTCTGAATCGATTGATGAAATCGTGAAGGCCGTTCCAACGTGATTGGATGCGGGTCGCGAGTTTTCTCGCGGGCCGCGCGGATGGATAGCGGATGAGTTTCGACGACCGGGAAATTGCATTGGCCAGCGTCTACGCTGCGGCCCTTCTCACGCTTGCGAAAGAACGCAAGGAGGAGAAGGACGTCGGTGAAGAGCTTGAGCAAATGGCGGATGCGCTGGAAAAACTCCCCTTTTTTCCGAGCTTTCTGACCAGCCCGACGGTGAACCTGAAACGTCGCCGCGACACGCTTGAAAAAATGTTTCGAGGCCGGGCCAGCCAGACGTTCGTCGATGCGTTGCTCGTTCTCAATCGAAACGGAAGACTCGGACTGCTCCATGCGATCAGCGAGCAATACAAGACTCTGTATCGGGAATCCCAGAACCGCGTCAAGGCGATCGTGCAATCCGCTGCACCGTTGGGCGAGGCACACTTGACCAGATTGCGCGATGAATTGAAACGGCGGACCGGCAAGGACGTGGAATTTGAATCGAAAGTCAGGGAAGACCTGCTCGGCGGAATGATTCTGCAGGTCGGCGACAAAAAAATCGACGCCAGTATTTCGCGAAAGCTGGAAAAAATGTCGGAGGCGATCCTCGATCGTTGGTCGCGCGAATTGCTGCGAGCGGCTGAATATGTGGCATAGGGCCACAAATGACTGCGTAAGTGGATTGAGTATTCAAGCGGAAGCAGGCGATTATGAAGTTTCGGGTAGATGAAATTACGTCGGTGATCACCGAGGAAATCCGCCAATACCGCAGCGAAGTGGACCTGGCGGAGGTCGGCCGTGTGCTCGAAGTCGGCGACGGCATCGCTCGCATCTACGGGCTGACCAACGCCATGGCCGGTGAGCTGCTGGAGTTCGAAAACGGCGCTCGCGGCCAGGTGTTCAACCTCGAGGAAACCTCGGTCGGCGCGGTCGTGCTCGGTGACTACCTCGGCATCAAGGAAGGTAACGAAGTTCGTCGCACCGGCGAGCTGCTCAGCGTACCCTGCGGTGACTCGGTGATTGGCCGCGTGGTCGATCCATTGGGCCGACCGATCGACGGCAAAGGCGATATCGACTCTCCGCATCGCCGCCCGATGGAATTCAAGGCCCCCGGCATCGCCGAACGTCAGCCGGTCAACGAGCCGCTTCAAACCGGAATCAAGGCCATTGACAGCATGATCCCCATCGGACGCGGTCAGCGCGAGCTGATCATCGGCGACCGTAAGACTGGCAAGACCGCGATCGCCATCGACACCATCATCAATCAAAAAGACAGCGGCGTGATCTGCGTCTATGTCGCCATCGGTCAAAAAGAGTCCACCGTCGTCGGAGTGGTTGAGAAGCTCCGCGAGCTCGGAGCCATGGATTACACCATCGTGGTGAGCGCGTCCGCGTCGGATTCCGCGCCGCTTCAATACATCGCTCCATACGCCGGCGCGGCAATGGCCGAGTACTTCATGTACGGTCAGGGTCGGGCCACGCTATGCGTCTACGACGACCTTACCAAGCAGGCCCATGCGTATCGCCAGCTTTCCTTGCTATTGCGTCGGCCGCCCGGTCGCGAGGCTTATCCGGGCGACGTGTTCTATTTGCACTCTCGTCTGCTCGAGCGAAGCTGCAAGCTCCGCGAAGAATTCGGCATTGTGCCCAAGGATACACCGGCCAATCTCATCGATCGCTCCAAAGTCAAGAAGCATCCGCAGAGTTTCAACGCTCCGATCGATCAGCGACCCGATGACGAAAACGGTTTGTTTCACCGCCCGCACGGCAAGCATAAGGCCGAAACGTGGCTCAACACGTTACCCGACAAGGACAAGTTCAAGGTCCACAAGTTTCCCGATTCCGGCGGCTCCATGACCGCCCTGCCCATTATCGAAACCATGGAAGGCGAAGTGTCTGCATACATTCCGACCAACGTGATTTCGATTACTGATGGGCAGATTTATCTTGAGCCGAACTTGTTCTTCGCCGGCGTGCGACCGGCTGTCAATGTCGGTATCAGCGTGTCCCGCGTCGGTGGAAACGCCCAGCGCAAGGCCATGAAGAAAATCGCCGGTTCGTTGCGGCTCGACCTCGCCTCCTATCGTGAGCTCGAAGCATTTGCCCAGCTTGGCACCGAGCTTGATGTGGCCACTCAGCGCCAGCTCGATCGCGGCGCACGTATGGTCGAGCTGCTCAAGCAGTCGCAATACGCGCCGTTCAAGTTGAGCGAACAGGTGGTCAGCATCTTCGCGGGTTCGAAGGGCTTCCTCGACGACCTTCCCGCGAATCAGGTCCGCGCTTTCGAAGCGGATTTGCTCAAACACGTCAACGACGAATATCCCGATCGCGCGAAAGAGCTGAACGAAAAGGGCGAACTGACCGACGACCTGAATGAAAAGCTGAACACAGTCATCAAGAATTTTAAGACTCAGTGGGTGGCGAAGAACAAGCAGGCAACAGCCTCGGCACAGATTTCGGGTGACCAGAAATCAAAAGCCACGTCCTCGGGCGGGGATAAGCAGCCACCAACGGGTGCCGCGGCGGGTCAAACGCATGGCTCGACTACAAAGCCGCAGCCGCCCAAGGCACAGCAACCCGTAGGCGCAGGCGGAAAGGGCGCGTAGTTTGGCGAACGCAAGAGTCATCATCAAGCGTCGAAAGTCGGTGCGCAACATCCGCAAGATCACGCGCACGATGCAATTGATCGCCACGGCCCGCTTTCAAGCGGCATTCAGCCGCGCGGTCGCCGCCCGTCCGTACGTCGAGCGAATGACTGAATTGGTCGCCGACATTTCCAACGCGGTCGAGGGCGAGATTTCCCATCCATTGATCAAGCCGCGGGAAAATGCCAAGCATAGCGCCCTGCTGGTGATCACCAGCAATCGCGGTTTGTGCGGCGGCTTCAATGCCAACGTTCTTCGAAAGGCGACTGCTCATCTCGCGGAGTCTCCCGATACGGATGTGTTCATGGTGGGAAAAAAGGGAGTGAACTACTTCCGCTTCCTGAAACGGGACATGGCCGAGCGAATTACCGACCTTGGTGACTTGCCCCGCTTCGATCAGGTCGAGCCGTATGCCAATCGATTCATGGAAGGGTTCGCCAAAGGTCAATGGGCCTCCGTCCATGTTTGCTACATGCGGTTTCACTCGGTCACGCGGCAGACGCCGGAAGCATTGCGGTTGTTGCCGCTTTCCGCCGCGCCGGCAACCGATGCGAAAAAGCTCGTTCCGCGTAAGGACGTGCAGTATGAGTATTCACCTGCTCCCGCGGAATTGCTGGCCGAGCTCCTACCGGCCACGGCTCGCATTCGACTGTTTCAATGTTTTATCGACGCCGCGGTGGGAGAGCAGGTGGCCCGAATGGTGGCGATGAAGGCCGCGACGGATGCGGCCTCGGACATGATTACGTCGCTCACGCGCCGCTACAACCGCGCACGACAGACGCAGATTACGATGGAACTCTTGGATATTGTGAGCGGAGCAAACGCACTAGCATAGAAGATCGAAGAGCGAATGGCGAAGATCGAATGAATGGCGACGAAGCAACGCGATATCGACGAACGGACGTTTCAATTCGCGGTTCGCAGCTTGAAAATGGTCAATGCAATGCCGAAGTCTGCTTCCGGCATGGTCGTTTCGAGACAAATTGTTCGATCGGCAACGGGAGTAGGCGCTAATGTCACAGAGGCGCAGGGAACTTCAACAAAGAAGGAATTCGCACGAAAGATGAACATCGCTCGTGGCGAAGCCAGAGAGGCGTTGTACTGGCTGCGACTTATTGCCGCGAGCGGAATGCTACCTGAAAGCAGGCTGAGCAAACTGATCCAAGAGGGGAATGAACTGGTAAGCATACTGACGGCAATCGTAAAGCGAGCGAGGACTTAATGCGATCGTGTCCTATTCGATCTTCGCCATTCGCTCTTCGATCTTTAGGAAAATTCAATGTCTGGATCTAACGGTAATATCGGCAAAGTCACCCAAGTCATCGGCTCCACGCTCGACGCGCAATTCGCGGAAGACAAGATGCCGAAGATCTACAACGCCCTGAATCTTCAGGTTCAGCGAACCGTGTTGGGGGAAATCACGAAAGAGACGCTCTGGTGCGAAGTCGCTCAGCACTTAGGAGGCGGGTCGATCCGCGCCATCGCCCTCGGCTCGACCGACGGTGTCCAGCGCGGCGTTGATATCCAGGACACCGGCCAGCCCGTTACCGTCCCCGTCGGCGAGAAAACGCTGGGCCGCGTCTTCAACATGGTTGGCGAAGTAATCGATGGTCGCGGCGCGGTGGATATCAAGGAAAGAAAGCCGATTCACCACGATCCGCCGGAGATGCAGGACCTCACCAGCAAGACCGAGCTCTTCGAGACCGGAATCAAAGTGATTGACCTGCTCTGTCCGCTGGTTCGAGGCGGTAAGGCCGGTCTGTTCGGCGGCGCCGGCGTCGGCAAAACAGTCATCATTCAGGAACTCATTGCTCGTCTAGCCCGTTTCCATAGCGGCTTTTCCTGCTTCGCGGGCGTCGGAGAGCGAACTCGCGAAGGCAACGACCTTTGGCTCGAAATGCAGGAAGCGAAAATCGGCGATACCGGAAAATCCGTCATCGACCAGACCGTCATGGTTTTCGGCCAGATGAACGAGCCGCCGGGCGCGAGACTTCGCGTTGCACTCTCGGCGCTCACCATGGCCGAATTCTTCCGCGATCAAACCGGCGCCGACACGCTCTTGTTCATCGATAACATTTTCCGGTTTTCTCAGGCCGGCTCCGAGGTTTCCGCGCTTCTTGGCCGTATGCCGTCCGCAGTCGGTTATCAGCCGACCCTCGCCACGGAGATGGGTCAGCTTCAGGAACGAATCACGTCGACTACCCGCGGCGCGGTCACGAGCATCCAGGCCATCTACGTCCCCGCGGATGACTATACCGACCCGGCCCCCGCGACGGCGTTCACGCACCTGGACAGCACTGTGAATCTGGAGCGTGGCATCGCGGAGAAGGGAATTTATCCGGCCGTCGATCCATTGGCTTCGAGCAGCCGACTGATCTCACCCGAATACGTGGGCGAACGGCATTACAAAGTCGCCCGCCGTGTTCAACAGGTCCTCCAGCGATACAAGGACCTTCAGGACATCATCGCCATCCTCGGCGTCGATGAATTGAGCGAGGACGACAAGGTCATCGTGGCTCGCGCCCGCAAGATCGAGCGATTCCTCTCCCAGCCGTTCTATGTGGCCGAGCAATTTACCGGCTTCAAGGGCGTCTATACCAAGCGTGAGGAGTCAATTCGCTCGTTCGAGGAACTCTGCGACGGCAAGTGGGATCATTTGCCCGAGCAGGCGTTTCTCTACGTTGGCGCGATCGAAGAAGCGGCGACAAAGGCCGAAGTACTGGCGAAAGGTCAATGATCAAGGGGCGAAGATAGAAGATAGAAAATGGCTGCGACAACCTCGACATTTCATTGCGCGGTGATCACCCCGGAACGCGTGATCCTCGACTGCGAAGCGCAGTCGGTAATGTTCCCGGCCCACGACGGCGAAATGGGGATACTCACGCATCGCGCCCCGCTGGTCTGCAAGCTCGGCGTGGGAACGCTTCGCGTCGAAACCGGGGGACAGAAACAGCTCTTTCTGATTGACGGCGGCTTCGCACAGATGCTGAACAATCGCCTGTCGATACTCACGCAGTTCGCGCAAAAGTCGTCCGAAATCCAACCGGGCGATGCGGAAAAAACGCTCTCCAAGGCCCGCGAGATAAAAATCCGCGATGAGGCCTCCCTGGAAGCACGCACCCGCGCCTTCCGCCGCGCTCAAATCCAGCTTAAGCTGGCTCGCTCGGCCTGACAGGCTTACACTGGATCGGCGTCTAATCCTCAGATAACTTTGGAAGGAGTCTGAATGCGATCAAATCTTCGACGCGAACTCGAGGAAGCATGTTGCGCAATCTTGCTTGCCTGTTTGATCGGCTGCGGCACGGTCCCCTCTTTGCCCGCAACATTTGAAGTGGCCACATCGGCCACCGAAACAGTTTCTGCCGATGCAGGCACTGGTCCAGGGGGTTTGCAAGGCGTCACTTTGTCACTGTCACGACCGGTGCCGGCTGATGTGAATCCGGCGCCGCGCGACGCGTCAATCGCTTCCGGCCCCTATGGTGGTCTCTTGAATGGCCAGGGCTTGCAGCGTCCGCCTCTGGGCGAGCCGATTTTCGAAATTTCATTCCTCGGTGCGAAGGCCGCAATGAACGAAGCCACTCACAATCGGTTCTTCCTGCCCCAATTCTATGGAGAGACCATTCCCGTCGGCGGCGGTTGGGTGCCGACAACGATTCCCGCACTCACATACAAGAGTGTGTCTTACGGGGCGGAGGCCAATGGACGATTCGGGTCCGCAGTGGTCGTTCATGTCCGACTTGGCAATCTCTATGTGGGAAAGGCCATTTTGTATTCATGGGGTGATATCGCCCTCGACCAGCCGAGTAACGTCATGTTCGGCTATCTGCTGGATTTCACGGACGGATTGCTCGAATCTCTTGGCCAAATCGCGGATCAGTACCCTGTCGTCGCTACGATCGTCTCCGAGGCACCGTGATTTTGGGCTCGTGGCTTGCGGAATCACCCTGTGATCCCAAGGTCGGCCTTGGTGAACAGCGACTCAAACTTGAATCCCGCCTGTTCGATGTTCTCGCGAGCGCCTTCCTGACGATCGATCACGGCGACGATGCGCTCGACTTTCGCTTCGATACTGGTGATGAATTTTGCGGCCTCAAGCACCTGCCCGCCGGTGGTGGCAATGTCCTCAACGAGCAGAACGGAATCGCTCGCCGAGATTTTTCCCTCATACGGCTTGCTCGTGCCATAATCTTTTTTCGCGTTCCGAATAATGACAAACGGCTTGCCACTTGCCATCGAAGCCGCTGCCGCCAGGGCGACGCCGCCCAGCTCCGCTCCGGCGATCAACGTCGTGGAAGCGCGAACATATTCTGCGAATCGTTCGCCGAGGGCCAGCAGGATGTCCGGCTGCGTCTCGAACAGATACTTGTCGAGATAGTACTTGCTCTTTCGTCCCGAGCGCAGCGTGAAATCGCCCTCAAGGTACGCCGACTCGCGAATGCGCCGGGCCAATTCCGTTTTCGTCATGACTCAATCCCAATTAAACCTTCAAATCGCTCGGTTGCTTCCTACCCGCATATCGCTTCTGAATTGGAGCAATATGGCCCCGCAAGAATTCCTCCACCTGTTGCGGCGCCCGTCCGACAAATCGCGAAGGATTCATCAAGTCCGAAAGATTCACTCGCGCGAATGCAGAATCACCTCTCAATCGCTCGATCAGATCATTTTCACGACCGTGCACCTTCACCGCCTCGGCGGCAGCTTGCGAATGCTGTCGAATTCGTTCGTGCAAATCCTGCCGATCGACGCCGGCCTGCGCGCCCGCCATCAGAATTTCCTCGGTGGCCATAAACGGCAATTCTGCCCGCAGCCGCGACTCGATCACCTTTTCATTCACCACCAGCCCGCGAGCTACGTTGAGCACAATTCGCAGCATGGCATCCGTCGCCAGAAATGACTCCGGAATCGTCAGCCGCTTGTTGGCCGAGTCATCGAGCGTGCGTTCCAGCCACTGCTCGGCTGCCGTTTGAAACACCGATTGCGTCTGCGCGATTACAAACCGCGCAAGCGCCGTCGCTCGTTCACACCGCATCGGATTCCGCTTGTACGCCATCGCGCTCGATCCGATCTGTTCGGCTTCAAACGGCTCCTCCATCTCCTTGAAATTCTGGAGCAATCGAAGATCGTTGGCGAACTTATGAACTGACGTCGCGACCTGCGCGAGCATCGCACATGCCTCGGCATCGACCTTACGAGAATACGTCTGCCCGGTCACCGGCTCGACTGCATCAAATCCGAGCTGTGTCGCGAAATCTCGCTCAATCTCGAGCACCTTTCGCTCATCGCCGCCGCACAGTGCGACAAAGCTCGCCTGCGTACCGGTTGCGCCCTTGACGCCGCGAAGCCGAAGCTCAGCCGCCAGCCGCTCCACCGCCTGCAGGTCGCGAACAAAGTCATAGCACCACATGGCCGCCCGCTTGCCGACCGTCGTCACTTGGGCCGGTTGAAGATGCGTGTACCCTAGCGTCGGAAGCGACTTGTACGTTTCAGCGAATCCGCCCAGGGCATCGATCGCCGCCGCAAGCGACGCAGCCACAAGCCGAAGTGCGTCGCGCATGATGATGAGATCGGCATTGTCAACAACTTCCGCGCTTGTGGCCCCAAGATGAATGATCGCGCGGGCGTTCGGTGCAATTTCACCCCACGCATGAACATGAGCCATCACGTCGTGCCGCAGCTTATTTTCATGCCGCGCCGCCGACTCAAAATCGATTGTTTCGCGGGTTCGTTCGAGTTCCGCAATCTGTTGGGAAGTGACAGGCAATCCGGCGCGATGCTCAGCCTTCGCCAGCGAGATCCACACCGAACGCCAGGTGAGAATCCGCGTCCGCTCGCCGAACAGCTCGCACATCTCCCGACCGGCGTAACGCCGAACAAGAGGCGATTCGTAATTGTCGACAGAAGCCATACAGTTGCGAATAATGGTTCAGGGGCTGTCCGCTCGCCCGATTGTGTCCATTGTAATGAATTTGCACCAGCTCGCTATCGGAGGGTTATTCTGTATTCCGATGAAAGATGCAGTGAAAACAATCGAGCCAATGCCGAATTCACCAATAATGAAGCGAGCCTGCTGTCATTCTGAGTCCCGGTACTCCGGGACGAAGAATCTCGAATTCGAGATGCTTCGCTTCGCTCAGCATGGCAGAAGAAATAGCCCAATGGCATTGGTCAGCATCCTATTGGCTATCGCCGCATTGGGTTCGTCCGGTGTCACCTGCGACCTCACCCCGCGTGATCCCAACGCAACCGCGCCGCTGGATCCGGATGGTCTGGCGGCCTCGGTCGTTTCACCGCCCGACGTATTCGAAGCGACGCCGGTGACTCTAAGCGTTGAAGCATTCGGCGCCACGCCGCCATACACCTATCGCTGGACGCAAAACGATGGCCCGGCCGACGTGACGCTCCAAAATGATCAGACCGACACGGTTACGACGGACCCCATCACCACGACGGGCCGTTACGTCTTCAAAGTCGTCGTCACGGACTCCTCGGGCATCTATGTGAACGGCTTCGGATTCGTCAACGTCCAACCGTTGGCGGATTTGACGACGCCCGATTTCGTCATCGTCGGTCAGTCCGCGACGCTCATCGCGGATCTAAGCACCGCACCTGCAGGCACGACGGTCCTATGGACCGTCAGCAAAGGTTCTCCGTCGCTTGTGAATCCGAATTCGGCCACCGCCACCCTGACTTCGTTCAAGGGCGAGACCATCGAACTTCGCGTCGATATCACCCCGCCGTCAGATGCAGGCCAAGCCAATCCCTCGACAAAAAATGTCACCATTGTGTCCGTCCCGAGCACCAAGCCCGACGTCTTCATCTCCACTACCATGGGCGATTTCACGATCGAATTGAATGGCGACGCCGCGCCGCTCCACATGGTCAACTTTCTGAAATACGTCGACGCGGGATTTTACAACGGCCTTCTTATCCATCGCGTGGCCTGCGTGCAGAACTTCAACACCCAGACCTGCAATCCGTTCGTGATTCAAACCGGCGGCGTCAAGCGAGTCGATGGCGAGCTGACCGAACTCGACCCCCTCTTCGACCCGGTGAAATCTGAGGCGAATAACGGTCTCACCAATGGCACGCTGTATTCAGTGACGACCGCCCTCTCGAACGGCCCGAATACCGGCCAGAATCAGTTTTTCATTAACATGGACGATAATCATTTCCTCGATGCGCAAGGTTTTACGGTGTTTGGCCTGGTGATCGACGGAACCAGCGTGGTTGACGCCATCAGCAAAGTGCCGGTACAAGAGAACCCGCTGCTCAACAACGAAAAGTCGCTCCCCGTGGACGACATCGTCGTGAACAGCATGACTCGCGTGAAATAAGGAGTTTTTCGCTCGAATGGAAACAACCACTCTATCCCTTCCCGATCTTTCGGCCCGGATTGTCGCCATCCGGGACTCTCTTTGACTTCCCCAAAAAGCTCGAATCCCTTGCTGCCACGGAGCAGGAAATGTCCGCTCCGAATTTCTGGGACAACCAGGAAAACGCCCGTCAAACCGTTCAGCGGCTCAAATCACTCCGCGCCGTCATCGACCCCCTAAAGAGGATAACCGCCGAGGCGGAGAATCTTCAGGCCATTGCCGATCTCTTGAACGAGGCCAACGATCCGCATCTCCAATCCGAACTTGAGCAAGGCCTCACAGCCCTCGATCGCGACCTGGCGAGCGTGGAGCTGCTCACTCTTCTCTCCGGCCCCAACGACCATCGCAACTGCTTTTTCAACATTCAGGCCGGCACGGGCGGTGCCGACGCCTGCGACTGGGCGATGATGATGCTTCGCATGTATCTTCGATTTTTCGAGCAGCGCGGTTTTGAAGTTGAAGAGCTCTCTATGCGCGACGGCGAAGAGGCCGGCATTCAATCGTGCAGCCTTTTGGTCAAGGGCCCATACGTGTTCGGTTATCTTTCCTGCGAGATGGGCGTGCACCGGCTCGTGCGCATTTCACCGTTCAGCGGTCAGGGCAAGCGTGAGACGAGCTTTGCATCGATCGACGTGCAGCCCGAAATCGACGACATCGAGATCGACATCGACTGGGACAAGGACGTTCGCGAGGACACGTATCGCGCGGGCGGCAAGGGCGGTCAGCACGTCAACAAAACTGAGTCCGCGGTTCGCCTCACGCACCTCGCCACGAACATCGTCGCCCAATGTCAGAATGAGCGCTCACAACACAAAAATCGCGCGACGGCCCAGCGAATGCTCGCCGCCAAGCTGTTTCAGTTGGAACAATCCAAACGCACCAGCGAATCCACCAAACAATACAGCGAAAAGGGCCAGATCGGCTGGGGCAACGCCATCCGCAGCTATTTCCTATATCCAGAGCAGCGCGTGAAGGATTCGCGAACCGGCCACACGAACTTCAACAGTCAGGCCGTCCTCGACGGCGACATTCAGCCCTTCATCGACGACGAACTCCGCCGCCGCGCCGCCGAACGCCACAAAACCAGCGCATAGGAATTGGGTGCCCCATCTTTCGCGCAGCGAAAGGTGGGGATGGATTGAATGTCGATCGGATTCCATTGTGACCAGAGTTGCGACCGCGGCCCGGGTTGGCCGAATGGTTACGGACATCCATCCACATCCGAGGCCACAACGCTCCCAACATTGAGATCGTAGTAGCCCCAAGGAACAAAGTCTTTGAGCGCCGCATCGTGGATTTCGACGCTTGCGATGTGCTGGACTCCCTGAAATGTGAAACTCAAATCGACTCTTTCCAACTTGGAAATCTGAAATTCGGGCGGCAAGTCGGCGCCGATTTCATCAATTGGCTGACAAGAAAAAGCGTGCTCCAGAATTGTCGACCAGCCGGCTGAAAATCGTCCCAATTCGTCCGTGGTCTCTGAAAATGGGCCCTCCGACTTTCCCTGCATCACCCAGGTCATTTCAATTTCCGTGTCGCGAATTGGGCATTGATCCGATCCGATCAGCGTTCCGGATGTGCTATAGCCGGGGCGAAGGACCACTTCGCATTGAGGCAATCCTTCAGAACAACCGTCACCAAGCATCGCGCTTATCAAGAGAACGATAATTTGGAACCAGCGCCTCAAGGCTATGACACGTCCTTTTTTCATCATAATTGAATGGTGCATTCTACGATTTCCAGAGTGTCCAATTCGAAGCCCCATGCTAACCCCCGGATGTTTTTTGCATGAGGGCGAATTTGCCGACCTCATTGCGACCCCTGCTGACGCCCTAGTAGCCCATTTTTTCATCGTTTTTCAACGTGGAATTCGCTACAATGTAAATCGTGTGGCGGCTGCTTTCTGCTTTGAATTGGGCTTTGGAGAGGGAGATTATCCATGCGTAACCGCATTCAACTGGCCGTATGTATCGGGGGATTCATCCAACTTGCTTCGGTGTTCGGGACTCCCGTGAGTTCCGAGATCACTTACCAAGGACAGCTCAAGAACAACGGCGAGCCGCTCGAAGGAACGGTCCAACTAGCTTTCAAGTTCTTCGATGTCGAAGCCGGCGGCTCGCCCTTGGCCACCCAAACATTTCCCGGCGTACACGTCGAGCATGGCCTGTTCACGGTCATCATTAACGGCGCCGGCCAGGCGGAACTTGTGGACTTCAACGGTGATCAACGCTGGTTGCAAATCTCAGTGAACGGCACGGCGTTGACCCCACGCCAGAAATTGACCGCGACGCCCTATGCCACTCTATCCAGCAAACCGTGGACGTTGGTCGGAGCCGACGCAATTATGCCGGGCGGAAACCTTGGTATTGGTACCAACGCGCCCACCGAAATGATTCATTTGCATAAGCCTTTTGCCGACACGGCGCTGCGATTTCAATCGAGCCGATTTCAGGAAGGTCCGCCGGCTCAATTGCAAAAAGCGCCCGTAAACGCAGCATCCACCGGATCGGGTGAAATCTGGGCAAGCCCATCGAGCGCGATCTTCAGCGACGACGTGTACGCCAATGCGCATTTCACGGCCGCGCCCGGAGGGCCGGATAACGCAACTTCGCAATTCCTCGATCTCACCAATTTTGGTTTCTCGCTTCCACCAACGGCGGTAATTGTGGGAATCAGCGGCCAAGTCGAAGGCCATGACTTCTGTTCATGCTCTGATTGCGATTTGTGCCAGGTGCCGCTGACCGTTGAACTCATCGGTGGCTCAGGCCCATCGAGCCAATTCTCAAATGAGCTCACGCCATCGGACCAATCGTATCCCATCGGAAACACGTTTGAGATGTGGGGCTTGCAATGGACGCCGGCCCAAATCAATGCTTCATCCTTTGGCGCTCGTGTATCGGCGGCACTTGATCTGTCGACAATTTTTGCTTGTTTTCCCGCTCCATTTGGCTGTGTCTATCAGGCGTGTGATTGTACGGGAAACGGGACGGCATTTGTCGATTCGTTGGTTCTCACCGTGAGCTATTACGACGTATCGGCTACGACCACGCCATTGGACTGGACAGTCGGCCTATCGCAGGATGATTCAAATTTCCGCGTATCACCCAGCGCCGATCTCTCCAATCCCGCGATCATCGTCACCACCGCGGGCAATGTCGGCATCGGGCATGAGCCGACGGTGGAGTCTTCAGGCCCGTTCGGCACGGTCTTCTACAAATTCGACGTGAACGGCGACGCTCGAGTGAATCACCTGACACAATCGTCATCGCGGCGATTCAAAACAGACGTACACCCAGTGGAAAACGCGATGGACAAAGTGATGGGACTCCAAGGCGTGTCGTATCAGTGGGACGCAGCGCATGGTGGTACGCCCGACGTGGGATTCATTGCAGAAGACGTGGCAAAGGTTATCCCGCAAATCGTCGACATGGAACCGAATGGCAAAGATGCTGTGGGACTTCGCTACGATCGAATCTCGGTGTTTGCGGTCGAAGCGATCAAGCAACTCAACGCGGAATTAAAATCCCGCGACGCCGAAATCGCCGCTCTCAAGGAGCGCATCGAAAAACTCGAGCAATCGCACTCCGCGCCTCCCCCCATTGCAAGGGGGGACAAAGGGGAGTAACCCTCCGCGACTGATTCAGGCGCTTGAATGAAATTCCTCTCTCCATAGGGGAAACGGCAGCGTGAGGGACAAACCTTCAAAGCTCGAAGCGATCAGTATCACTTCACACCAACACCGGCGCCCGTGCACCAGCGCCTCGCGACGCGCTGGACTTCTTTGTGCGACCTGACTGACGTGAACCACGCGCTTTTGATTTTGATCGCGCCGCTGACGACTTCGGCGTTCGCTTGGATCCTTTTGCGCGTGCAATCGAGCGCGACGCACCTTTCTTCTTGCGAGATGATTTCCGATTCGTAGGCTTCGTGCCCGATTCGATCGCTGCCTGCGCTGCGGCCAATCTCGCCACCGGCACGCGAAGAGGACTGCACGAAACATACGCCAGCCCGACCTTTTCAAAGAACCGAATCGACTGCGGATCACCCCCGTGCTCGCCGCACACGCCGAGCTTGATCTTTGGACGACCCTTGCGTCCCGATTCGCACGCCTGTCGCACCAGCAATCCGACGCCTTCCGTGTCAATGGACTGGAACGGATCGGCATTGAGGATCGGACCCGCAAGCGCTGCGGCATTTTCCAATGACGCACCCTTGGCACTTTCCGACGTCTTCCCATCCACGCGAATCATCGCATGAGTTTCAGACAGGTAATCGGGCAAAAACCGTCCGGCATCATCGCGAGAAAGCCCCATCGTTAGCTGCGTCAGGTCATTCGTTCCGAAGCTGAAGAATTCCGCCGCCGCCGCCATCGGCTCGGCCAACAGCGCCGCGCGCGGCGTCTCGATCATCGTGCCCACGAGGTATTCAAGCTGGACGCCTTGCTCTTTGAGAACAGACTTCGCGACCGCATGCGTCTGCGCGATGAGAATCGCCAGTTCCTTCGGATCGATGCTCAGCGGGATCATAATCTCCGGATGCACTTTCACGCCGTCGCGAGCACAATGAGCGGCCGCTTCCATGATCGCGCGGACCTGCATTTCCAGAATTTCGGGGAATGTAACACAAAGCCGGCACCCGCGATGGCCCAGCATCGGATTGGCCTCATGCAGTTGTTCGACGCGCCGTGCGATTTCTTCGCGCGTGACTCGCTTGCCTTCCACGCCGCGTCGAGCGTCATTGTCCCATGGCGATACGCGGGCAAGTTCATCGCGCAACGATGCATTCAATTCATCGGCGACTTCCTGTTGACCTCGCGGGTTGTCCGCGTGCGGCAGAAATTCGTGCAGCGGCGGATCGATCAGCCGAATCGTAATGGGCTTGCCCGGCATGGCTCGGAAAATGCCCTCGAAATCGTCTCGCTGGAATGGCAGCAACTTCGCTAGCGCCGCACGACGGCTCTCTTCCGTATCCGCCAGAATCATCTGCCGCACGACGCGAATTCGAAGCGGCTGCGAGGGATCGAAGAACATGTGCTCGGTGCGGCACAAACCAATGCCCTCCGCCCCAAGCTCCAGCGCTTTTGCGGCATCCGCCGGCGTATCCGCATTCGCTCGGACCGCAAGCCGCCGATATTCATCGCACCAGCCCAACAAAGTCTGAAATTCGTCCGGCGCCTGCGGTTCAACCAAACGGCCTCGCCCTTCAAAGATCCGCCCTGTTCCGCCGTCGAGCGTAATCCAGTCGCCGCCGCGGAGCATGCGACCATTGAGCGACATCGTTCTCGCGTTGTAATCAATATTCAGCGCCTCGCACCCGACGATGCAGCACTTACCCCAGCCGCGAGCTACCACTGCCGCGTGCGAAGTCTTGCCTCCGGTGGCCGTCAGGATTCCGATCGACGCGTACATTCCGCCAACGTCTTCCGGCGAAGTTTCCTTTCGAACGAGGATTACCGATGCGCCTTGCTTCGCGCGAAGTTCGGCTTCCTCCGCCGAAAATGCGATCTCGCCCGTCGCAGCGCCGGGAACCGCACCAATTCCCTCTCCAAGTTGCTTGCGCTTCAGCTCGTCCGAAGGAATCGCCGGATCGAGAACCGGATAGAAGAGCCTTTCAACGTCTGCTCCACTGATTCGACCAATCGCTTCTTCGCGACTGATCACCGGCTTCGACGCGATCATCGCATAGCGCGCCGGCAACAAACGCTTTCTCCGCAACTGGCTCGCCATTTTCTTACTGAGCAAGGGCAGCGTGGCCTGTTCCACCGCAATTTTGAACGCCGCCTGCGGCGATCGCTTTCCTGTGCGGCATTGCAGCATGTACAGCTTGCCGCGCTCAATCGTGAATTCAAGGTCCTGCATGTCGCGATAGTGCGTTTCAAGCATCACACGGACGGCCTCAAGCTGCTCATAAACTTCCGGCATGCGCACGTGAAGTTCGCTCAATTTGAGCGGCGTGCGAATTCCCGCGACCACGTCTTCGCCTTGCGCATTGATGAGAAAATCGCCGTAAAATTCCTGCTCACCGGTGCTCGGATCGCGCGTGAAGCACACGCCCGTTCCGCAATCCTCGCCCATGTTGCCGAAGACCATCTGGCACACATTCACGGCGGTGCCTTTAAGCCCGGTGATGTTTTCCACGCGGCGATACGTGACCGCTTTTTCCGCGTTCCAACTGTTGAACACCGCGTTGATCGCACCGCGAAGTTGCACAAATGGTTCCTGTGGAAATGCCTCGCCGACGTGCCGCTGATAAATTTGCTTGAACTCTTCGACGACCGCTTCGAGTTCACTGGCGTCGACGTGAGTGTCTTCGATTTTTTGCGACATCGGCAGACCGAGCCGTGATCGCGTTCGCGAATCCTTGATATGCTGAAACGCCTGATCGAATTCATGACGCTCGATGCCCATCGCCGTCGAGCCATACATCATGATGAAGCGCCGATACGCATCGAAAGCAAAACGTCGATTGTCCGAGGCCTGGGCCAGCGCTTCCACCGATCGATCGTTCAGGCCAAGGTTGAGAATCGTTTCCATCATGCCCGGCATGGATCGCGCCGCGCCGGATCGAACGGAGACAAGCAGCGGATTCTTTTCCGCGCCGAGCTTCTTCTTGCACGCTCGCTCCAATGTCGTAAGCGACTGACGGATCTGCTTCTCCAGTCCGGCCGGCCATTCGCCATCCCCGCCGCTGAATGCCGCACATGCCTCCGTGGTGATGGTGAAGCCGCCGGGAACGGGAAGGCCGATCCGCGTCATCTCCGCCAGCCCGGCGCCCTTGCCGCCGAGCAGCTCTTTCTGATCGCCTTTGCCTTCCGCCTTGCCGTTACCGAAGAAATAAACCCATTTTTTGGATGCGGCCATGAAATGGTCCCCGTTCGACGCGCCTTCATTCGCCGTGCGGACACTCGACCGGCCAAACGAAAGCAAGAAAGTACAAGCCCAATCGCTGATTATCGGCAGGACATAGCTGTAGGTTGCCCCACACGCCGCGTCCAATCAGGCATTCGCCACTGCGAATGCCATGATATGGGTAGGGCAGAGGGGGTCAATAACTTCATGACGGATCCCAGTGCCGGCGAGCCGCGAACTTCAGTTCGCGCGGACCTAATGCACGTTTTGAATCAATTCCGCAAGCATTTCCGCTACTTCTACCGACGCAGATCGATCTCGTAAGGAATTCGTAATTGTCCACAAATCCGCAATCATGCGATTCCGCGTATATTCATCGCGCAACAATTCCAATGCACAGGCCGCGATCGGCGTCGTTGACGTGTAATATGGCATGAACTCCGGCACGACCGCCCGCCCGGCGAGGATATTCGGCAGCGAGAGGAACGGCGTGTGAATCATCCAACGAGCCACGGCGTGATAAAGAAGTCGCGAGCTTTGATACATCACGATCATCGGCTTCGCGTGAAACGCGACCTCCAGCGCCGTCGTCCCCGACGTCACAAGCACAAGGTCCGCTGCCACGATCATTTCCGTTAGATCGCTCTGATGAAGGCTCACTCTTGCACTGCACCGGCGCGCCATCGCTTCGACGATCGGGGCCGTCTGTGGATTGGCGATCGATACGACGAATGCGGTTCGCGGAAACTCCTTTTGAATCGACTCAGCAACTTCAAGCTGTCCCGGAAGAACGGCCGACACCACATGCGCTCTCGAACCAGGCAAAAGTGCAATGAACGGCTCGCCTCGCTGACGCAGACGATTAACGATCGTGATATCCGGTTTGTACCGCGCAATCTGTTCCGCCAGTGGATGCCCGACAAACGTCGCATCCACGCCCTGATTGCGAAAATATTCCTCCTCAAACGGCAAAATGACGGCCAACTTATCCACACGATGCCGCAGCTTGTAAATCCGATGCGCCCCCCACGCCCACATTTGTGGAGCGATATAATAAAGCACGGGAACACCCGCCGAGCGCGCGCGACCGGCCAGCGGAAGGTGCAATGTCGGCGAATCTGTAAGTACCGCGGCCGCAAAATGGCGACTGCGAAGATGGGCGTCCGCCGTGTTCAGCATTCGAATCCCGCGGCCCACGTTTCCCAGCGCTGCCGCCAGCATGGCCGAATGGCTGCTCATGTCGAAAATCCGTTCGCAGCCCGCCTCAACCATCCTCGGACCGGCGACCCCCACAAACCGAACGCTTGGAATCAATGCCTTCGCGGTTCGGACGAGTTCCGCGCTATGCCGATCCGCGCTTGGTTCTGCAGCACTGATAAAAACAAGGGATTCCTTTGGCGCGGAAATTCCGCCGTGTTGGGCAGGTCTTGAAGAATTGCCAGTGTTATGATGACTCATCAAGAGAAAGGTGCGAATTCGAGTCCTACAGGCAACCGAAGGCTCGCCGGATATTCCATAAGTATATTCAAATTATGCGGTTACGACTGCCAACGGACACGTGCCTGGAGTGTTTCGCACACCCATTGGCCAAGTCCTGAAACCGTCGCCGTCGAATCTCTTAACAGCCTCCGCCAATTTGCTCAACTGGAAGAATCTGATACAGTACTCCGTCCCGGTCTGCAAATTCGCGGACGGGAGAGACTTTGCGCTTTGGAGGTGCTTATTGGCTTCGGAGTTGGTACGTCAACTGGTTGATTCTGGAATTCACTACGGCCATCGCGTGAGCCGCTGGAACCCGAAGATGTTGCCATACATCTACGGGAAACGCAACACGATCCACATCATCGACATTCGAGAGACGGTGAAGGGTCTGCTGCGGGCGAAGAAGTTTATCGCGCAAATTGTGGCCAAAGGTGACGACATCTTGTTTGTAGGTACGAAAAGACAGGCCAAGCTGCTGGTTCAGCAACAGGCCTCCCGCGTGGGCATGCCCCACGTGACGGAGCGCTGGCTGGGCGGCACGCTGACGAATTTCCGTACCATTCGCTCTCGACTTCAGCGGCTAGAAGAGCTGGAGCGCGAAGAGGCCGACGGCACGCTCATGCAATACAGCAAGAAAATGATCGCCTCGCGGCAACGCGAGACGAAAAAAATTCGACGCAACCTCGATGGCGTCCGTTCGCTGACGAGGCTGCCCGGCGCTCTTGTGATTATCGACGTGCATCGTGAGCACAACGCCGTCAAAGAGGCCAAAAAACTCAAGATTCCGACCATTTGCCTGATCGATACGGATAGCGATCCCGATTTTGCGGACATTCCGATTCCCGGAAACGATGACGCCATCCGCGCCATCGATACCATTTTGATGCAGCTTGCGGATGCGGTCGACGAAGGCAAGCGAGGTCGAATGGCGATGGAAGCCGTTAATCAGGCCGATGGCGCAGGGAAACGACGTCCTCCGCGCCGCTCGCGCGATGAAGGTGAAACTCCGAATGATCGCCCCGTAGGAATGGGTGGCGGTGCCGACACCGCGACGCGACGTCCCGACGTCGATCTGACTGCGGTTGCTGCCGGACCTGACGATTCAAAATGACGCGCTTGTTCCGCCTGCGCCGACCGCGCTTGTGCGAGCGCGCCGGCATGTCGGCTCTGACGATTTATGTTTTTCGCGAATTATGATTCAGCAACGCCGCCGAATTCCGTGCGGCATGTTTTGTCCGGCCCTTCGATGATCGGGCCGGCAGGAAGGCTTCAAATGGCTGGAATCACAGCACAAATGGTCAAGGATCTTCGGGAGAAAACAGACCTCCCGATGATGGACTGCAAGAACGCGCTGACTGAGACAAACGGTGATTTCGTAGCCGCGACCGAATGGCTTCGCAAGAAATACAAGGGCAAGATGGTCGATCGCTCCGACCGCACCACAGGCGAAGGTCGCATTGGCGTTTTCATTGATCCTTCGCGCCGTGTCGGCGGCATGGTCGAATTGCAGTGCGAGACCGCTCCAGTCGCGAAGAACGAAGAGTTTATTGCGTTGGCCGAGGCGTTCGCCAAGCGCGTCGCTTTGGGAACGGTGAAATCTCCCAATCCGGCCATGATTCGCGGCGAGCCGGAGCTGGACCGCATGTTCACCGACGTGTTCGGCAAGCTTCGCGAAAGCATGAACCTCACGCAGTGCCGCCGCGTCGAAGGGGAATTCGTCGCCGCGTATGTCCACCACGACGGCAAGAGCGGTGTGATGCTGGCACTGAGTGCGCCGCCGAAATCCGACAAGAACATCGCCGCCGATCTTTGCATGCACACGCTCTTCTCCAAGCCGCTTGCGGTCGATCGCGAGGGGATCCCCAAGGACCAGGTCGACAAAGTGCGCGAGGATGCCCGTGCCGCAGCATTAGCCGAAGGCAAGAAAGAGCAAATCGTTGATAAGATCGCTGAAGGAAAGGCCAACTCCTTCTGCGCCGAGCGCGCCCTCATGGAGCAATATCACGTCAAGACCGACGACTACGGCAAGAACGCCAAAATCGCCGATGTGCTCAAAACCGCCGGCGTGACCAAAATCACCGACCTTGTCATCATGAAAGTTGGCGCCTGACGATTTGCTCTAAGGCTCAAGTGTGGAGCATCAGCCTCCCCCCTTACCAAGGGGGACAAAGGGGGTTCAGGGTGCGCGGAATCCCAAAATCCCGTCGAAATACTCTTCGAAGCAGTGTATAATTGAAGCAGAGGAATCGACCATGTCCAATACTCGAAAACTCCGAACGAAAGTTCAGCAAGGTGGTCGCATCGAAGTCTGTGCGCCGGACTTTCCAGTAGGCCAGGAAGTTGACGTAACGCTGCAACTCAAGCCCATCGACATCGAACGCCGCTCGGTGCTGGAAATCCTTGCCGAATGTCCGGGCGGAGTACTCTTCAAATCGATTGACGACGTAGATTCATTCATCCGCAATGAGCGAGAGTCATGGGACCGCTGAAACTGCCTGATTCGGGCACGGTTTATCTTGACTCGTGTTGTGTGATTTACGCCGTCGAATCCGTCGAGCCGTACAATCAGGCATTGCAACCCCTTTGGCAGACGGCTGCCTCTGGCCGAGTTGAATTGTCTTGTAGCGCACTGACGCTCCTCGAAGTCCTTGTCAAACCGATCCGCGAGAGGAAGAAGGAACTCGAGAACGCTTTTCGATCGTTTTTGGTTTCATCCAAGGAAATTCAGCTGCTTCCGATTGGCGTCGCAGTTATCGAGCGTGCGGCCCGAATCCGCGCGGAAACGGGATTGAGCACGCCGGATGCAATTCACGCCGCCACCGCACTTGAGGTTGGAGTGAGCACGTTCATCACGAACGATCCGGCGTTTCGGCGAGTGCCGGGGCTGGCGGTTACGTTGATCGGAGAAGGATAATCAGGCGCGTTGTGCGCTAGCTGCGCAAGCTTGGGTGCAGAGCTGGATTCGCTGAAGCGTGAAGGGAAGAAACAGAAGTACCGAGGTTGAGCGAACAGGATGCAACCTTCCCCGACATGTAAGTTTTGCAAAAGCGATCTTGCCGGTGCTACTGATTACCTTTGCCCCGTTTGCGGTGAGCCGTTTGCTAATAGTGCCGATCAACGAATGCCGGCTAAAACAGGTTGGTTCCGGGAATTCATCTTAACCGGAATTCTACTCGTAGTTCTTTTTTGCAGCGTGGTCGCCGGCTGCATGGCTATTTGGAATATTCGCTTGGCACGAACGCCATTCGATTACAGTAATTGTAAGCCATTCTCGATCATGATTGGATGCGGTCCCGCGTGGAGTGCCGGGCTCAATTTTGGTCTAATTCAATTTCCGGCAACCGTGATGGGATTTATTGCCGGCATAATCGGATTTGTTTTCGGACGCTCACGAAAGGCACAACTAACATGCGTCGTGGCCTCGTCGTTCTTACTGTTGAGCGCCGCAGTCACCGGGTATTACCTATCGGAGGCTGGCCCGTAGCGTCACTTACTTTGAACTGACAAAAAAGACGGGTGCGGTGAGCGGGGCGAAGACTCCGTCAAACGGAACGAAGCCACCGACATTGATTTCGCGCCGATCGCTCTATTCCAAAGCGAAACAGAAGCTGTCCGATGTCCGCTTGGGCTTAGAAGACGTATCAGCTCATGGTCCGTCGATCCCCTTCAACTTCACGAAAACCTGCGATCGCTTCAGATTGGGAAGAAACTGAACGTCTGAATTCCCCATTTCGAAATGGCACACGTCGGACATCGTACACCACGAACACGGCGAAAAATTGCCCAAGCGCACGGGATACACACTCATCGCGCCATCAAGAATCCCGTCGGCCAATTCACCCAATTGTCGCCGCACGTGCGATAAGCCGTCGCGAAACATATCCGGCTCCGCACCGTCGCTTCTGTCGAAATCACCGATGGTTCCGTCTTTGCTCCTCTTGAAACCGAAGTGCTTAGCGGCTGGCGCGGACTTGTCGCCGCCCGCAATGTGCTCAAAATCCGTGGCCGAAAGTAAACCTCGAAGTCGTCGCGGCGCTAGCTCGACACCATCAGACGAATCGCCCGGCCCATCCACACTCTTGTATTGCGACGACGAGCCAAGATAGAACGCCCCGATCGGTCGTATCGGTCGTCCTGCAAGCGTTTTTCCTTGTTCAGCAAGCACGAGTAAATACGCCAGCAGTTGCAGCGACAGACCATGATAAACGCTCGACATATCCAACCGCTTGTTTCGCGTCCGCTTATAGTCGATCACGATTCCAAGAATTTCGTCGGACAACTCCGCGAGATCGACGCGATCAATCACGCCCCGCAGCAGCACGCGCCGCCCCTTCGGCGTATCAATCGTCAATCCCGGCAGGCCGCCGCTCTCGTCCTTTCCGAACGCAACCTCCACTCCGTGTGGCCGGAACTTCCCGTCGCTCCAGCATTCACGCTGCGACCGAATGATCCGCCCCAGCATCTCCGCCGATCGCCGCAAACGATATCGCTCTCGCGCATCGGAAAGCGCTCCTCCAACATGAATCCGGTCCGTTGCACGCGCACATGCTTCCGACAACTCGCTCATGATTCGTTCATCGCTGAGCTCGCTGATCGTTTCCCCCTTTTTGATCAATCGATCGACGAATTCCTCAAGAATCGCGTGATGCACCTGACCGACATCCACCGGCTCGATCCGCGCTGCCAGACGCTCCCGCAATTGCAGCACATATTTCGTGAAATACTGAAACGGACAGGCCGCATACGTCTCAAGCTGCGACACGCTGGTCCGCAAAGTCCCGCCGAAAAGTCGCTGCACCAACTCCGATTCAATTCGCGCCGGCTCTGCCTTGGTGAGATTTCCAAACGCAAGTCGGGCAAGCGGATCATTCGCCAATCGAATACGAGAATCCGAATAAAGCTCATTCCAGTGTCCGCTCGCAACATCATTGTCCTTCACGTTCGCCCGTCGCTCGCCAAACTCCAGCGCCATTCGCCAACGCAAATCACTGAAATGATCCACGCCCCACATCGAACGAGAGCGAATCGAATCAGCGACTCGTGTCACAGTGACATCGGGCAACGATTTCTGCACCGCGTCCAAGAACGGCGACGGCGCCAGTGGCCGATCTTTTTCATCGAGCTGTGAATACGCCAGGACCAGCCGCTCGCTTGGCCGAGTGACCGCGATGTAAAAAAGCATCGCCTCATCTTCGATCCGATATCGCGTCGGCAGTCCGATTCGCAGTCCACGATCACGAAGCGCCGCCCGATCATCATCATTGAAAATCGAATCCTCGCTCTTGCGAGCCGGAAACACGCCGTCATTCAAGCCCAGCACGATGACGGCCTTCACGTCCGGATGACGGCTCCGCTCGATCGAACTGATGAGAACCTGGTCGACTGTAGGCGGGATCAGCCCCAGTGTTAGCTGCGACAGGCCGGCCTCAATGACCTCGCGTAATTCTTCCGCCGTCAGCGTGGTTTCACGAAAAGCAAATGCAAAATCATCCAAGAATGACGCGACGTCCCGCCAAACCTGTCGATGCTCGTCAGCCTCGATCGGCCTGCCGAGTTCCAGTGCTTGCTGCGTCCACTCCGCAAGTCTTCGCGGCACGCCAATTCTTGCGATGCACTCAAACGGCAATCGCGACCATTCATCGCCTTTGCGATGCTTCGTATCCCGCGCTGCACTCAACCATTCGCGGAGTGAATTCGTCACGATTTTTCGCGATTGATTCAATTGCTCCGAAACTACCGCTTGTCTCTGCGATGCCGCACTCCTCGGCTCGACAAACTGCTCGTCCCGTGCGAAATTCCAATCACCTGAGTTCCACTGGCCAAAGCCGTGAATTCCATGCGCAACGATGTAGTTTTCCAATTCGTCAATCGCATCGCTGCTCAAATCGAAGAGCCCGGTCTTGAGCAAAATGCGCATCGAGTCCAGGGCAAGATCATCAACCGCGATCGCGATCAGCATTCGAATGCACTCGACCAGCGGATGGTGATCCACGCGCCGCCGCTGATCCATGAAAATTGGAATCCCCTTGGCCGTAAACGCCTCGCGCAATTCATCCTGATAGAGCTCCAAATCCCGAACGATGACCGCAATGTCCCTTGCTCGAAAATGGCTCTCGTCACTTGTCACCCACTCCCAAACCCGGGTGGCCGCATATTCAACCTCAGCGCGGCGCGAGGAAAGCTCAACGATTTCAATGCCTCCCCCCTTACCATGGGGCTGAGGGCGACCAAGGCGGGAGCTCGAAGAGGGGGGGTTCGTAATATCTGAGTTTGTGCCAGACTCTTCTTTGACATTGATTGGTGACTTGTCCGCAAACCACACTCGCTCCAGCGTGGAAAGCGGCCCAGCCTTCTCGAACCGTCGCGCTTCAACGAGAACGAGCGGCGATTCAACCTCGATGCCGCCGTCAGCCAAAGACTGAACAAGCTCGTGAAACGTGCGCAGCGTTCGCCCGAAAAGCCGCGACCGGCCGACCGATGAATGATTCGCGCCAGCGCGAGCCAGATCCGGATCAACCAGCACCGTGATTTGCATTCGCTCGCACAACGTTGCGAGCGCCGTAAGCGTCGCCAACTCCTGTCCGCTGAACGATGCGAATCCGTCAACCCATACCTTCGCCCCTCGCAGCCAAGGACAATCAGCCATGCGCTCTCGCGCCAATTGAAGATGCTGCGACGGATCAACTCGCTCGGCCCCAAGATAATCGAGATACGCCGCGTAAATCGTCGCGACGTCCGCGAGTTTCATCTTTCGTATGGCTCCGGCCTCGTCGCCAATGGTTTGATCCTCAAGCGACGTTGCAATGGCGGCGCGCAGCGCCTCCGGATCAATTGCTTCCTTAATCAACTCTGTAATGTTTTGCGAAAGTCGCTCATGAAATCCGCTCGACCGCCCGGCCCTCGCGTAATAACTCAGGCGGCCGGAAAGTTGATCAATTAAGTGCCGCAGCACCATCGTCCGCGCAGCATCAGTGATCGCTTGCTTGACCGGCCCGCCGACACGATCCAGTACACGAAACGCCAGTCGATTGAATGAGAGCACTTCGGCCCGATGCGCGCCGGTTGGGGCTTGTTCCGCCGCCCCGGGAAGCGGAGTCAACAGCGCCCGCTCCATCTGCTGACTGGCCTGCTCCGGCACAAGCAAAATAAGACGTGAACCATCGATAGGATCGCGGCGAATCTCGCTCTGAATTTGACTCACGCACTCATGCGTCTTGCCGCTACCCGCCCGGCCAATGATGAATTGAACCGACAAGAATATTCTCGCTTATGATCTACTCGTCTTCTTGCTCAGCGATGCACATTGCGATCTTTCGCGCCCGCGCCAAACTTCCCATTCGCCGCCACGTCCTCGCAAGAAAGAATAACCCCGCCATCGCGAACCCAATGCCGGCCAGGCAATACGGCGTGGACTTCTCGGCGACCCCGTCCCAGAGAATGAACGCAGCAATACCTGCGAAGATCGCAACGCCCAAGATATCATGAATTGGAAATTCCGCCTGTTGCGGCTCGAAGATGCCGAATCGACCTCGCGGGCGTGCATTGTAGGAATTGCCGCACTCCGGACAGCTATACAAGAAAGGCAAACCGCGCAAGTTGTATCCGCATTCCGCGCAATACGTCGATTGCTGAATGACGCGGTTCTTGAAATCCTCGTCGACAAGACGATCGAGTTCGTCGTTGGTGAAGACCATGTCAAATTTCGAATCTCAAATCTCAGATTTGAGATTGCAAATCCGAACCCGGAGCGAGACGAACAATCTCTTTCAGAGCCCGGAGCGTGAGCGACGGGTCTGGCTCCAACCCCGCGAGCCGCGGTAGGGCGGGTTGCACCCGCCAAAAAGCCGTGGTCGTCATGCTGGGCGAAGCGAAGCATCTCGTTCGCGATTGGCTTGCAAACACGGATTACGGCTCCGCAAACAACGCCTGTACGAACACCGCCGGATCGAACGGCTCAATATCCGTCGGAGTCTCACCCAGCCCGACGAATTTCATCGGCACGTTTAATTGATCGCGAATGCCCACCACCACGCCGCCCTTGGCGCTGCCATCGAGCTTCGCCAGAAAAATCCCCGTGAGCGAAACATGCTCCGCAAACTGCTTGGCTTGATTCAACGCATTCTGCCCAATTGTCGCGTCAAGAACCAACAAGACTTCATGCGGCGCACCCGGAATCTTCCGCTCTACAACTTTCTGAATTTTCCCCAGCTCACGCATCAAATGATCCTGCGTGTGCAGCCGTCCGGCCGTGTCAATCAAGAGCACATCAACCTTTCGTGCCAGCGCCGCCTCGCACGCATCATACGCTACTGCGCCCGGATCGGCCCCCTGCGCATGCTTCACAACGTCCACGCCGATCCGCTTCGACCATACCGTCAACTGCTCCACCGCCGCCGCGCGAAATGTGTCGCACGCACCAAGCAGCACCTTCTTTTTTTGATTCGTGAAATATTGCCCGAGCTTCGCCACGCTCGTCGTCTTCCCTGATCCGTTGATGCCCGTCACCAGCACGACAGTCGGTCCGCTTTCGGCGTAATGAATCTGCCGATCCGCTTCCGGCCAGAGGTCGGTAATGTGCGTTCGCAAATAATCCGTGACTTGCTGTTCTTCGACGATCTCGCCTTTTTTCCATGCGCCTGACACGAGGTCAATCAATTTCTTCGTTGTTGCCGGACCGAAATCCGCACTGAGCATCGCCGTCTCCAGACGATCAATGCTCTCCTGATCGATCTTCCGACCGATGCGCACAATCGAGCGGAAGCTGGCCGCGATCTTCTCCCGCGTTCGCGTCAGCCCTTGTTTGAATCGATCAAATAATCCCATCAGCCCTGTCCGGTTTGCTCACGAATCTTTCGCCACGCCTCATCGAGCACGCCATTGATGAATCTCGGTGAATCCGCGCCGCCAAACGCTCGCCCGATCTCGATGGCCTCGTCGATCGCCACTCGCGGCGGCGTCTTGCCTTCGAGAATCTCCATGAGCGCCACGCGCATCACGTTTCGCTCCACCGGCGACAATCGCTCCAGATCCCACTGCGTCATCGCTGAAGAAATCAGTTCGTCAATCGTAGCCTGCAAATCAACGCACGATTGCACAACTTCCGCCGCATGCGATTGGATCTTCGACGGCGCTTCCAACAGCGTCATCAATTCGAGTCGATCGGCGTCATTTTGCTGGGTCAGGACTTCACGTTCGCAGAGTGTCTGCATGGCGAGTATGCGGCCTTGGCGTCGATCCTCGGGAGTCATTTTACGAACGCGCCGGAAGTTTTCGGAAAAGGTCCGCCAATTCGATCGCCGACAAAGCCGCATCGGCGCCTTTGTTGCCTTGTTTGGCCCCCGCCCGCTCAATCGCTTGTTCGAGCGTGTCCGCCGTGATCACTCCGAAAGTCGTCGGCACGCCGGTGTTCATTGCAACTTGTCCGATGCCTCGAGCGGCCTCTCCCGCGATGTATTCGAAATGCGGCGTTTGCCCGCGAATCACGCACCCCAGACAAATGATCGCATCGAAGCCGCCCGATTCCGCCAATTTCTTTGCCACCAGCGGCAACTCAAACGCGCCCGGCACGTGAACGCAGGTGATGTCATCTTCCTGACACCCGTGCCGCTTGAGCGCGTCGACCGCGCCCGCCAGCAGTTTGCCGGTGATGAAATCATTCACCCGGCTGACCACCACGGCAAACCGTTGCCCGTCGACTGCTAATTGCCCGTGTATTTCCCTCGGCATTTTCCTGTCCACCTCACAACCCATTCGAACGGAAACGATGATACTCTTGGCATGATTTAAACGCCAACCTGATTCTCTGTTTGACTCCGGCTATTAAGTACGGTAGTTGTTAGGTTTTACGCGATTCGAGGAAGGAGACGCGAAATGCCTGACAACCGGAACAAGCGGCCCATGCCGGCGGTGATGGATGTGGCCACGTTTCA
>JACQFE010000077.1 GCA_016200265.1 Planctomycetota bacterium
CCCTTCGCTGCTCATTCAAGTTCAAAATGGAAGAATCACGCATGGGGGAAAGGGGGCGGTGCGCCCACGCAACGCCACACATGCCTTCGTCAACTCAAAACCCGTCAAACGCTTGGGACAATGAATAATCCGGGCTAAGGGGGACTCTCCCGATGGAGGTCCATGAAGATCTTCGAGCGTAGCAAGGAGCGACGGGTTCATTCAGATGAAGGCGACTCTCCGCCGAAGCGAAGGTCTACTGCGGTTTGGGAACTCCGTCGCCCACGCTCCTGCACGATCCTACCGCGATGCGTTGATGCCGGTCGAAGCACCCACTCGCTTCGGCTCATAGACGCTGCCGTGTTTCCACATGCTCCACATCGTCGCCGCCTGGCTTCGAGCCACGTTGCGGCGGGCGGTGCGGGGCGTCAGTCCCTCATGAATCCACCTTTCATATTGGTCGGCAAAGGGATTCCCTCCCGACGCGATGGCCGACTTCGCCGCGCCCAGGATCACGCTCTTCAACATTCGATTGGCGTATTGAGCGACCCACACTCGTTCCGCGCCGCCCCCGCTTCGTCGTCGCTCCAGTCCGATACCCAAGTACTTCCACTGCGCTGACTTATTCGCAAAGCGCCACGGAGTATCCAGATAGGCGAAGAACGTCGCGGCGCGGATCCAATGCCCGCCGTGAAGCTCGACGAAACGCAGAATCGGTTCGTGTCACCTGGCGAGTTGCACCAGTCGGCGGCGCATCCGAAGAACCTGTTCCGCCGCCAGGTCATAGCCGCTCAACAACAATTCCATGTGAAAGCGTACAAGGGTTCCTTCGGCAATGAATCCATCACCCCCTCGCGCTTCTCCGGCTCGGCGAAGCCTCGCTCACGAACGAACACCCCAAAGCGCCGAACGTAGGCCATGATCCGATTCGCCTCGCGGACATGGTGACGAACTCGATCGTGGTACAGACCCACATGACGCTTGAACACCGTCCGCTCCCAGGAATCGCCGTGATGCACGGGCTTGACGTATCCCCCGCGAAGCAATTGGGCGAGCTTCTCGGCATCGATGGGATCGTCCTTGTCGGAGTCCCTGGCGATCAGATGATTGCGCCGCGGATCACAGACCGTGATCTGTTCCACATGACCGGAGAGGTTGCGAATCAGCCAATCGGCCATCGGCCCCTCCTCCAGTGCGACCTGCGGTCGCGACACGGATTCCAGGGCCTCGGTCAACGCGGGAATGGTCGTCGGCACGGGCCAGCGCTTCGTGAGCCGACCTCCCTCCGTCACCACCGCGACTTCCGTGAATTTGCAATGCACGTCCAACCCTACAAAATGCGTTCGCTTCATGGTCGCCTCCTTGGATCCCGGAACTCGTTGGATCAACAACGAATGTACCGCTGACTCACTGGAGGTGCCCCGTCTTCACACATTTTCGGATTTTGCAAGAATAAGACGGGTTTAGAATGACCACTCTTGCCCCGTTGAGACTCTTCGGAACCTTCGGAAACCGATTTTTTCGGTTACTCTACTCGCCACCGCCAAGCTTGCGAGCCACATCTACCAGCTCGGACGCGAACCGAGAGACTTTCTTGGACAAGCCATCGTCGACGAGTTCGCCATTCTCGGCGAATGCCTTGTTGGCGTGCGGAACGGACACCTGGTTCGGAATGACGAGGACGCCGATGTTCTGGAGAATCGAGCGAACGTGCGACAGCCCGCGCAGGCCGCCGAAAGCGCCAGGAGAAGCGCTCAGGAGAGCTGTAACCTTGCCGGTGAAAGCGATGAGTGCCGGTTCTCCCGGGCGCGGCCGTGAAACCCAATCGATCGCGTTCTTGAGAACACCGGAAATCGAGCTGTTGTACTCCGGGCACGAGAGAAGAAGTGCGCCATGCAGCTTCATGAGTTCGTAAAGCTTGGTGGCGCTTTCGGGCGGCACGTCAGCTTCTTCGAGGTCGCCGTCGTAAAGAGGAAGTCTCGCAGGTCGATCAGTGTAACCTCGCCACCCGCCTCGCAGGCCCTGTCAGCCGCGATCCTGACGAGCTTCTTGTTCAACGAGTCACGCCGAGTGCTGCCGGCAAAAGCCAGAATCTTCGTCATGGGCCATTCTCCCGTTACTGCCTGCTCTCAATTCTGTTTGCTGCGACGTACAACGCGATCAAACTCTGCGCCCCAATCGTGCATCGCGAAAAGCACCGGTGATAGCTTTTTGCCCAACGGCGTGATCGAGTACTCGACCTTGGGAGGAATCTGCGGGTACACCTTGCGTGAGATAATGCCATCAGACTCAAGCTCCCGAAGCTGCTTCGTGAGCGTACGGTGCGAGATTCCGGTCAACGCCCGGTGAAGCTCGGCGAATCGCTTGGTCCCATCGAGCAGATGGTGCAGCACGAGCACCTTCCATCGGCCGCCGATGACACGAATCGTCGTCTCGACAGGACATCCAACCGCTTTCTTCCCTGTTTTCCTGAGCATGGTTAAGGTATCTCACAGGATACTTAGTTCCAATGATGTTCGTACTTGACGATTGTATCCTACGACATAACGTTACGCCAAATTCGGCGGCGACCTCCAGCGTGAGGAGCCCAATCTCCTCGATGGAGTCGCCGAAGTCGGATGTCAAAACTGAAAGGAGAAACCTAATGGCAAACGTCATTAAATCAATGATCGATACCGCCGACTCCGTCATGTTGCTGATCGATCACCAGAGTGGGCTCTTCCAACTGGTCAAGGACATCGACACGCTGACTCTTCGCAACAACGTGATCGCGCTGGCCAAGGTGTCCAGGCTCGCCAAGATTCCCACCTTCACAACCGCATCGGTTCCCGATGGCCCGAACGGCCCGCTGATCCCCGAAATCCATCAGTGCAATCCTGATGCGGTCTTCATCCCGCGTACTGGACAAGTGAACGCCTGGGACAATTCAAAGTGGGTCGAAGCGATTGAGAAGACCAAGCGCAGAACCCTTCTTATCGCCGGTACGCTCACAAGCGTCTGCATGTCCTTCCCGACGCTCAGCGCCCTGGCCGCAGGCTACAAGGTCTTCGCGATCATTGACGCTTCCGGCAACTGGTCGTCGATGGCGACCGACATCACGCTGGCTCGCGTTGTTCAGGCCGGCGCCATGCCAACCGACACGTTTGCCGTTCTGGGTGAACTCATGGGCACGTGGAACCGCGCCGACGCGATGGAGTTCGCGGGCGTCATGATTGACCACATCGTCCCGCACTACAGGCTGCTGTATGAGAGCTACGAAAAGGCACAGAGTGTGGAAAAGGTCGGGCGGGAAACCAAACTGGACCGCCTTGAGGCTGCCCAAGCGAAGAAATAATCGACGGAAGGCCGCAGGAGGCCTGGCGGAGAGGCGCGAATGGACAAGGGGCGGCTGGAAGCGTTCAGCGACGGTGTGATCGCAATCATCATCACGATCATGGTGCTGGAAATGAAGGTCCCGCACGGCGCTGACCTGGACGCGCTCCGACCCGTCCTGCCGGCGTTCCTCAGTTATCTGCTGAGTTTCATTTACGTCGGGATCTATTGGAACAATCACCACCACCTCTTCCACGCCGTGCAGCGCGTAAGCGGCATGGCGCTCTGGTCCAATCTCCACTTGCTGTTTTGGCTCTCGCTCATTCCGTTCGTCACGAGGTGGATGGGCGAAAGTCATTTCGGAACTTCGCCGGTGGCCGCCTACGGGGCAGTGTTGCTCATGTGCGCGGTCGCGTGGGAGATCATTCGCCGCCTACTGCTTCGATGCCACGACCGGGAGTCCGCGTTGGTCAAGGCGATCGGTGATCATTTAAAGGAATGGGTATCACTCTTTTTCTATGCCGTCGCCATCGGCATGGCATTCGTCAATACCTGGGTCGCGTGCGCCTTGTACGGCTTGGTGGCGGCGACTTGGTTCGTACCGGATCGCCGGATCGAGCGGGAGATAGAATCCGGGAGCAAATAACGGACGTGCTAACGCCTCGTGTCTGGCCAACGGAATGCAGTCAACAGCTAGAGGAGGCAACATGAAAAAGATCATCCGTATCGAAACCGGCGCCGCACCTCATTGGGTCGGCGACGGCTTTCCGGTGCGAACGATTTTTTCGTATCAGAATGCGGGAGAAGTCATTAGCCCGTTCTTGCTTCTCGACTACGCGGGTCCGGCGAGATTTGAGCCAACGGATAATCCACGCGGTGTCGAGGAACATCCGCATCGCGGCTTTGAGACCGTCACCATTGTTTATCAAGGCCAGCTCGAACACCGCGACTCGGCCGGGAATCACGGCACGATCGGCCCTGGCGACGTGCAGTGGATGACCGCGGCATCGGGCGTCGTACATGAGGAATTTCACCAAAGTGAATTCACCCGCAATGGTGGCATCCTGGAGATGGTCCAACTCTGGGTGAATCTACCGGCCAAATTCAAGATGTCCGCGCCGAAGTATCAAACCCTTCTGGATCGCGACATTCCTGTGGTTTCGATTCCAAACGGATGCGGCACCGTACGTGTCATTGCCGGAGAATTCCAGGGACTTAAGGGTCCGGCATGCACATTCTCGCCGATCGATCTTTGGGATCTGCGACTTGCCCATGGTGCTCGAACCGAGCTGTCGTTGCCCGAGGGACACAACACCGCACTTCTGGTACTCCGCGGTAGACTCCGGCTGAACGCATCGAAAGTCGCAGGCGATGCAGAGCTTGCGCTATTTGACCGGACCGGCGGAACGATCACCGTCGAAGCGCAAAGTAATACCTCAGTGCTCGTGCTGAGCGGCGAGCCGATCAGCGAACCGATCGTCGGCCGCGGTCCTTTTGTGATGAACACGGAAGAAGAAATTTGTCAAGCCATTCTCGATTATCAACATGGGCGCATCGGCAGAATTGGCTTGTGAGAAACTGGCTCACCCCAGACTTCTCCTCGCTCGGATGAAACGAACTCTACACGCTGATCCAGTTGATTGCAGACGATGGCGACGTCGACGCCCTCGGCGCGGAATTGGGCTGCACGGGTTTGGCGAAGTCCGTGGGCGTGGACACGTTTGTCGACGCCGGCGCGGGCGGCAAGGCGTTTCATCAATACCCGCACCTAGGCTTCGGCCATTGGCTGGCCGCGAAGAGTGCAGAACAACGGATGACGTCCGCCCAATTCCAGTTGTGACCTGACGTCCAGCCAGCGCTCGATGATGGCTGCGGCGCCCGAGTCCATATTGACCGGGTACGTCATGCGCTGGTCCATTGAAGAGATGTTCCATGACTCCAAGGGATCGCTGGGCTTCGAGGAGCGGCGGGGCTGGAAGAAGCGGGCAGTGGAACACACGGCCCCGACCGCCGTGCTGTTTTACAGCTAAGTCGTACCGTGGTTGGCGTCCATCGGTCATTGTTCATACCGTGCCCCGCTGAGACCGTGGTATCGCGGCAAGTCGCGCCCCTCCTTCACCGACCTGTTCTCGACGCTGCGGCAGGAAAGCGTTCGGGAACGGGTTTTGTCGCTACGCCCACAAGGCTGCGGCAGCCGAAACCTCGTGAAATCCATGCTGCATGCAGTTAAATACGCCGCATAAGTGCGAAAGTCTGACTAAGGTTTAGCAGCCTGCGGACCCGGCATCCATCGCATCGAATTCGGCGGCAATTGGGCGGTCTTCACGCCAACGCAAAAAAAAACGGGGTGAATCGAGCGACACGATCTCGATCGGTATAAGATACCGTCAGACGCATTAGCGACCTTATCGAGGGTAGCGCCGGAACATGACGCGACGATCGGACGCTTCGTGGTTCATCACCGTCGGCAAAGCAGCCGCGCTCGCGGTGGCCTACGCGCTATTCGGTCGACTCGGTCTCCTGCTCGCAATTCCTCCGGGCTATGCGACGGCAGTTTGGCTTCCTTCAGGCGTGGCGCTGGGGGGCATCCTCTTGCTGGGATATCGAGCCTGGCCGGGTGTCCTGGTTGGATCGTTCCTCGTCAACGTCTGGACTTCCCTGGATTCCAACTCGCTCGCGGCGGTGCTGCGGTCTTTCTACGTACCCACGTCGATCGGGGTTGGGGCATCTCTCCAAGCCGTGGTCGGCGCTTTTCTGATCCGCCGATTCGTCGGGTTTCCCACCGCGCTCGATAAGGATCGCGATGTGATCAAGTTTCTTCTTCTCGGCGGTCCGGCGAGTTGTCTTGTCAACGCCACTGTCGGGTCGACGACCCTTCTCCGGGCCGGCCTGATCCCGATAAGTGAATTCGCCTTTACTTGGTGGACTTGGTGGATTGGGGACACGATCGGTGTGCTCATCGCCACTCCGCTGGCGCTCGTTTTTTTCGCGGAACCCCGGGCTGTCTGGCGCCGCCGGCGCATATCCGTGGCAATGCCGTTCGGCGCCGCGTTCGCCGCGGTGGTGACGTTATTCGTATTCACGAGTCGCACGGAACAGAGGCGCCTTGATGCGGCGTTCAACCGAAATGCAAATTCGCTTGTCCAGGGCATCCGCCACGGCGTTATTGACTCCCAGCATGTCCTGTCGGACCTCGTGAATGTTGTTGAAACGTTTGGGGCGCCGAATCGGGACGCGTTTCTAGGCGTCGCGCGGCCATTGGTTTCGCACAACCTGGGCATCTCGTGGGTTTCGTGGAGCCCCCGGGTCACTGACGAACGGAGGAAAGACTTTGAGGCGGCAAATCAAGAGGCATTCCAATCTGAATTTGAAATCCACGACCTGGATGCCCAGGGGCGGCGGGTCCGAGCGCCGTCGCGCGGCGAATATGTGCCCATTGAATTCGTGACGGAAAATTGCGATGAAAAGGAATTGCTCGGTTTGGACCAAAACTCAGAACCCGTCCGAGCGGAAGCCGTGCACAGGGCCATTGTTGAAGGAACCCCTGCGGCCACAGGACTGCTCGCGAACACGCCTAACAGCGGAGGCCCGGCGAGGATTGCTATTCTTGTGCCAAGCCGTGCCGCGGGATCGACCGGCGCGCAGAGCGATGCGGTGCAAGGAATCATTACGGGTGTGATCGATATCGGTGCCATCGTCAGGGGAGCGCTACATCACGCAGTCCACGAAGGCATAGAATTGGAAATATCGGAACAAGTCGGGCGACTCGATGCGAGCGTACTCTTCAAACAGGTCGTCGGTATCGGCGACGGGTCGATCGTAACATCCGTCGGCCACGGAGCCGTCGCGCGAACCAGAAGGTGCCGGTCTCTTTCTTTTGACGTCGGGGGACGGCGCTGGATCGTTTGCGCCACGGCCACCCTCGATTATCTCGCTCAAAACCAGAATTGGTATCCGTGGGCGGTGTTGGCCGGCGGACTTCTCCTCACCGGATTCCTTGGGGCGTTCCTGCTGGTGCTCACTGGCGGCACCGCCAAAGTCGAGGCGCTCATTTCCAAGCGTACGGCGGAACTTTCGAGAACGAATGCCGCGTTGGCCCGCGAGATCACTGAACGCATCCAGGCGGAGTTTCGGTTTCGGGGCTTGCTCGAATCCGCGCCTGATGCGATGGTGATCGTCGACCAGGATGGGCGCATCGTGTTGGTGAACTGCCGGACGGAGAGGCTCTTCGGTTATACGCGCAGTGAGCTTCTCGGAAAGCCCGTGGAGATTCTCATCCCCGCCCGGTTTCGAAACGCACACTGCGTGCATCGTGCGGTTTACTTGACCGACCCGCACGCCCGACCCATGGGACAGGGTCTCGAGTTGAGCGGTCTCCGAAGTGACGGAAGTGAATTCCCTGTAGAGATTAGCCTGAGCCCGCTGGAGACCGCGGAAGGTCTACTCGTATCCAGCGCCGTTCGTGATGTCGGGGACCGCAAGCGAGCGGAGGAGGAGCTGCGTCTGCGGCAGGAAGAGCTTGCCCATCTCGGGCGCGTAGTCACCATGGGAGCGCTGGCGGCTGGGCTCGCCCATGAAATTAACCAGCCACTGTGCGCCGTGGTGAGCAACGCCGAGGCGGCGCGGAAAATGTTGCGCGGCTCGCTCGCTGATGTGGAGCCGTTACGCGAAACGCTGGGAGATATCGCCGCAGGGGCAATGCGGGCGGGCGATATCGTCCAACATATGATGGCCTTTCTTCGGAAAGGCTCGCCGCTCCGCGCACGCCTCGACCTCAACGAGATCGTTCGGGATGTTCGTGATTTCATGGAAAGCGTGGCGAGGACGCGCCGCGCGACGCTGACCGTCGATTTGGCCAAGGGCGCGCTGCCCGTCCTTGGCGACCCGATTCAGCTGCAACAGGTCCTCCTCAACCTGGTTCACAACGGGCTGGATGCGATGGCAAAGGAAAAGCCCTCCTCCCGGTTTTTGCATATTCGGACGCAGCGAACGTCGTCAAACGAAGTGGAATTGGCCGTTTGTGATCGCGGCCCGGGAATGACTGAAGTTCTGATTGCTCAGGCATTTGAACCGTTCTTTACGACAAAGTCGCAGGGCCTGGGAATGGGGTTGTACATCAGCCGGTCCATCGCCGAAGCCCTTGGCGGACGCTTGACGGCGGCGCGAAACCCCGATGAGGGAACGACGTTTCATTTGTTCTTGCCTTGTGCTAAGGAGCTTAACCGCGATGATATCGAAACCCACCGTGTTCGTCGTCGACGACGATGAGGGCGTTCGCCGCGCCCTGCGACGCCTGATCGAATTGGAGCGAGTGGGCGTCGAAACGTTTACCTCCGCGAAAGAATTCCTGGAGCACTTTGACGCGGGGCGGCCGGGTTGCGTGGTTCTTGACGTGCGCATGCCCGAATTAAGCGGACTGGAGCTTCAGGAGCAGCTCACGGCGCGAGGCGTCCGCATCCCCATCATCTTCATGACCGCGCACGGCGACGTGCCGATGGGCGTACAGGCCATGAAGTCCGGCGCCGTGGACTTCATCACCAAGCCATTCAGCGAGCAAACGCTTCTGGAAGCGATCCACAAGGCCATCGCCGTGGATGCGGCAATGCGTCTGGAGCAGTCCGATCGGAACGTCATCCTAGTGCGAATCGCGCGATTGACACGGCGCGAACACCAGGTGTTCCGTTTGGTCGCAGCGGGCAGGCTCAACAAGCAAATCGCCCTGGAACTGGGAACTAGCGAGAAGACCATCAAGGTCCACCGCGGACGGGTAATGCAGAAGCTGGAGGCCGAGTCGCTCGCGGACCTCGTGCTGCAGGCGCAAACTGTCGGCCTCGTCGGAATTGGGACGAAAGGCGGACCGCAGTTGATCGAATCCCCGCCCCGTGCGAACAATCCGCACTGAAACATCGTGCTTGTCGCCTCGCCGACGATACCACCGCGTTCACGGTTCCCGCAGCATAAATCGGCGCTGGTGTAGTTCCTCCACGCTTCCGGTCGCCGCCGGCATGATGGTCTGAAATTGAGGGACCCGGCGAAGCCATACGACCAAGGTCGTATGTGCTTACCCCTATTGGCCCCTTGCGACGGCAATGTCGGAATTGCTACAAGAGGGGCATGATCGCGTCACGTCGAACGCTCCGTTTACCGGGCCTCAATTTGTGCTTGGAGGGGCCATGGAGACCACCATCCGCGACAGCGCCGATCTCTCGCAACTGCTGGAGATCGGCGCTCCCTCCTCAAACCGACCACAAATTAAGGGGGGACGGACGATCGAGCTTCAACTCTGGGGAGTTGATCGCTCAATCAATGAATAGCGCCGTGGGATCGCGACCTTGTCAGCGGAGTTGGAATCTGCTGGTGGAATCGCTCCCGCGGCTTTCGTTTGGGGACCGGTCTGACACTGCCGCCTCCGCAAGTGGGAGGGGTGGAAGGCGGAGGCGGCAGTCGCCGGGCATCATCATTCCTGCGACGACGGCACGTGGAGCGGGCGGCGCCCGCTTCGTACGCGGGTAATGTTCGATTACGCCGGCCAATGTCGGCCATACGACAAATGTCCCATTCGCTTGCGTCCATTGTCTGATTGATCCAGCAAAACGAGGCAGACATAGAATTTGTTGAACCACAGGCAGCACGCCGGAGCAAACGAGCCGTGGCCTTCCGCAAAACTAGCTTCTTTCCCCTCCGGGAAACACCGCCTTTGATTGTACTGGGTGGTGTTTCTTTTTGAGGGAAGCCTCAAAGCATGCACTTCGTCAAAACAAGGCGATCGAGAGCGCACGACGCACGCATGGCGTCCTGACTATGTTTCAGTGGTTCATTCACGGCGGCGATGCGGTGAAGGTCATTCCGATGCGCGTTGGTCCACACCAACGCAAGTTCCGCACCGCCCGACATTGGACAAAGGTCGTACCGGCGTCGGAACAACGGTCAGTTGCCACAAGGCGACCGAGAATGCAACAGTTACATGATGGGATGAACTCTGCAACGAACGAAGACGAGCCACCGTTGCCCGCGCTATCGCGCATGCAATGATCTCGTCGGATGGAATCAAAGGAGACAGGTGATGATCGCAATCGCGGAACGGCGTTTCAAGTCTGGTGACGTGTGCCCCGAGCAAGGACCATACGAGTTCGACGGGTATCTCGATGGGTCGTCGGATTTGCTCCCAGCGCTCGAGGAGATGGAAATTCTGGCTCGGATGGGCCAGGCGTTTCCCACGATCCGCAGTCAGCGGAGGCCCTGCTATTGGACGCCTGCGGTTTTCGCCGGCGCCTCCACAAAGGAAATGACGGCGCATGCGTATTCGTGGCTTTAATGAATTCGCGCGGCGAGACGCAATCCTGAGTTGTGAGTAGAGAGAATGAGCAGTTTCAGTCCTTAAGGTCGGCGCGCAGGGGGTGCGTTGCTCCGTGTCGCCGACCCGATGAGAAAGGAAATTGACGATGTCATATAGCCCGAAGCGAAACGCCCTTACGATTTTGCTCATCAGTGTTCCGATCGCTGCGGTCGCACTGTCGGCGCTCGCCCAGCAGGAGGGACCAGAGTGGAGCGGACAAGAGCAGTCCGCGCAGCCGCAGTCTGCCGAGTCACAGCCGTGCGATCCGCAAATGGCTGATCCAGGGACCGATGACGTACTGGCCGGGGAACCGCAGTTCGCGGACTCGAAAGTCTCCGACCCGCCGCGCCAAGCCGATCCGCAGCATCGACAATCGCAGCCCGCCGATTTGCAGCGTGGGAATCCACAAGTCGCCGGGGGCCAGCAGCAGGCCAGGGAATTCACCAATGCCGAGGAAATCGCGTCGCTCATAACCCAAGGTCAACTCAATCTGCGGACTGCCACGGAGATGGCAGAGAAGCACTCGAAGGGAACGGCACTGGAGGCAAAGTGTGAGCTTCAATTTGCACCGTCGATTGAGCACGAGCGCAGCCCGTCCGCCGATTCTCCAACGAAGATGGGTTCAACAAATGAGAGGCACGTGGTCTATGAGGTATCGTGCTTCACGAATGGCAAACTCCAGACGATCCACGTGGACGGGCTTACAAAGAAAGTATGCGAGTAGGACGATTTCGATGGATGACCGTGCGAACGACCTGGTGATTCCCGATTCGAATCGCCGTCTCATCGAGGCGCAGGATCGCGCGTTGGGCGACGATGGTAGCACCGGTGCGGGAATGACCGAGTCCATAGGAAATTCACAACCAAGGATGTGGCTCGTCGTGAAACGAAGACCAGAGCTGAGGCGCGTCGAGGGGAAAGTGTGCGCGTCAGCCACGCTCGTCCGCGACGAGCCACAGGTTCGGTGACGCTTGAGGAGTGCGAACCAAGAATCGAATGGACCCCTGCAACGGAGGAAATGGACGTAGCGCGTACGGATGGCCCGATGTCGGTCCGTGGAGGCCGTGAGTCGTCGGTGCGTGTGTTCTACGACGAAAGGAGAAATACCATGAATTGGCTTATGGTGTTGGTTCTTGTGCTCCTTGGTGTTCCGATTGTGTTCGGCGTCCCGATTGGGTAGCTGGTCGAAATCTTAGTGCCGGGTTACAGCGCCGCCGTATCGAGCGGAACTCGGATTGAGGTGCTGTGACCCGGCCTGTTCAAGGTTCCACCGAGGTCGCCGGCGGAAGTCGGGCTGATGCCGTCATCCGCGCATGATTGAGACAAAGCGACGATGGGTCAGTTCTACGGGCATGCCGACGGTCCGAGTAACGGATATGCAAGATTCTTGAATCCATCGACGATGTTTGCAACGTCGGCAATATCGACTCGACCGTTGGGAATCGCCGGATTCACGTCGCAGCGGGCCGCGATGATCGCAGTGGGAACGGCTTTGAACTTGTCCACCACGGCGGCGACATCGCTAATATTCGGCTGCGTCAATGCGGCCGGCGACGGAGATTGAAACGGTGCGATCACGTCGCCCCATCGACCTGTATTCACTCGTAGCGCCGACGAAACCGCGGTACAATATCCTTCATTGCCCTGACAACTTGCCGCGAATTGCCGCACGTCATAGGCGGAGCTGGGGATGACTTCGATGCCGGCCACGTGCAAAGTTTGTCCTGCCAAGGCCCCGGACCAATTTTTGTAGTTGGGCGAGCATTGCAGCATGGCGCATTTGTACGTGCTGGGCGGCGATTCAGTTTCGAGACAGTCGGTGACCGGACCCACCCAACGAACCTGTCCTTCGTATGCGGCAAAGTTCGGCGCTGGAAACTGCGGTAGGTTTGGCGGATCAGGGTGCATAAGGCTCACGAGCTTCACTTGAAGCGCCGTATCAGCGGCAGCGGCCGTCACCGAACCTGGAATCTGAATTGAGATGTAACGACTCTTGTTGATTCCGGTGGGATCGACGAGCACGGGTGCCATGAATGCACATTCGTCCGGGATTCCGTCCGCCGGGGCGACATCCAGGGAGATTCCGCTTCCAATGTCACAACTGTCCGGGATGCCATTGTGCTGGCAGTCTGGGTCGAGGTCGGTGGCGATGTCACAACTGTCAGGGATGTTGTTGGCGTTGCAATCCTGCGCGAAACCGCTCGATAGATCGCAGTCGTCTGGGACGCCGTTCAGGTTGCAGTCAAGGGAGATTCCCTGCTGAATGTCGATCGCATCGTCGACGCCGTTGTTGTTGCAGTCGGCGAATTCATAGGCGCCCATGTCGATGGGGAGCGCTCCATGATTGTGGCCAGTGTCGGGTACGGAAGCGTCGTCCACGAATCTCGGTCCTCCGTCGAAGTCGGTGGACGGCAATCCCGAAGCGTTGCTATCTCCCGCGTCGATGCACGGCGAGTCTTGTTGCAAATGGTAATCACCGTTGGCCGCGTCCACGAACATCGCATCAACGTCGATGTTGCCCGTCCCCGGCCATCCGCCCTGAACATCGCTGTACGAAACCTGCACCAATGATTGCGGCGACGAGATGATCTGATTTCCGGCGCCACGAATTATTGAGTTTTTCACAACCGCAGTGGCGGTGCCTGTTTGAACAATCCCTCCATTGTTGTTGACCATGGTCGAATTGATGATTGTTGCGGGACCGCGATAAACAACGATGCCGGCTCCAGCGCAGTCAGCGATTAGAACATTCTTGGCGGTAACGCTCCCAGCAGACGGACTCCCTAAAGTCGTAAGCATTCGTATGCCCGTGCTGCGACTATGCGTAATGGCACAATTCGTTAGTGTAATGCCTGATGAATTCTCAATTAAGACGGCACCACTAGAACTACCACCTTGAACAATGCTGTTGGATATGACGCAGTCATCTAAATTCGCAATCGCATTGTCAAGAACTACGTTTCCACCGTCGAGAACGCAAGTATCAAGAGTGGCAACCGAGCCACTAGATACTACGAAAGCAGTGCTGGAAGAAAGAATTCGGCAATTTTGGAAAAGGGGCGAACTCCCCTCCGCTAGATAAACAACATTGGGACCACTGAAGTTGCCGAAAAGAGAGTAGGTTGGCGCCTGCGCGGCATCGAGATCAATTTCACACAATTCAATGGTCGGGCCCGCGCCGCTCATCATGATCGGCGCTGGGGGTGAAGTCAATCCGGGTGGAATTGGCTGAATACTGGGATTGATAATCTTCATCCCTTCGAGACGCGCGGAACGCGTTTCGCGAGTCTGAAAGATGAAGGCATTGTAGCCAGCATATTGAAGATCGATGATGCAATGTCCCAATCCGTTTGTGCATCGCACGGTGATACCTCTCCCGCCGAAGTCAATACTTTGATTGCCAATCCCGGAATAGGTCCCGTCCAAAATGACAACGGTGTCACCCGGAAATGAATGATCAATGCCCTTCTGAATGGAATCAAATGGATGCTGGGCAGAGCCGTCC
>JACQFE010000078.1 GCA_016200265.1 Planctomycetota bacterium
AAATGGAACGGCTCAACGTGGTCAGCGGTAGGGAGTGGAACAAGCAACAAGGTGTGGGCTTTGACCGTCTTCAACGACGGAACCGGCTCGGCCCTCTATGCGGGTGGGGAATTCATTTCAATGGGAGGCGTGACAGTAGACAGGGTTGCCAAGTGGAACGGCACAACTTGGTCCGCGCTACCTAGTAACTTGAAGGGCGATGTGAGAGTCCTCGCGGTGTTCAACGACGGGACCGGCTCCGCGCTTTACGCGGGGGGACTGTTCTCTACTACCGGAGGCGGGATCGCCAACCGGATCGCCAAATGGAATGGCACGACGTGGTCCGCGGTTGGGACGGGGATGAGCAGCACCGTTTTTGGCCTGGCGGTCTTTGATGACGGAACCGGCCCCGCCTTATACGCAGGGGGTACGTTCACCACAGCGGGGGGCGTGTCCGCAAACCGCATCGCCAAATGGAATCCCGGCGTGCCTGGAAGTTGGTCTGCTCTAGGAAGCGGGATGGACAACACGGTTAACGTGCTGACGGTGTTCAACGATGGCAGCGGCACGGCCCTCTACGCTGGCGGAGTGTTTACCACCGCTGGAGGCGTGACTACGAGCCACATCGCCAAATGGAATGGATCGAGTTGGTCCCCTTTGGGTAGCGGGGCGAACAATACGGTTAATGCTCTAAACGTCTTCGACCCTGGAAGCGGTGCTGCACTTTATGTAGGTGGAGCTTTCACCAATGTAGGAGGCGTGGCCATCAATCGGATCGGCAAGTGGGATGGGTCTGTCTGGTCCTCCCTTGGTTCCGGAAATGGAATGAGCGCTCCTGTCACAGTGAATACGCTGATGGTCTACGATGATGGTGCCGGTGCAGCGTTGTACGCGGGTGGAGATTTTATCGCCGCCGGGAGTGTGAACGCCAATCGCATCGGCAAATGGAATGGAACGGCCTGGTCTGCTTTGGGAAGCGGGATGGACGGGACAGTCAACGCCTTGACGGTGTTCAACGACGGGACCGGAGCGGCGTTGTACGCCGGCGGATCTTTCACCACCGCTGGTGGTGTATCCGCGAGTCGAATCGCACGATGGAACGGATCCACTTGGTCCGCCCTCGGAAGCGGTATGAACAACACAGTGAATTCGTTGGCAGTCTTCGACGACGGATCCGGATCAGCGCTTTACGCTGGCGGATCCTTCACGACAGCCGGGGGCGTGACCGCCAATCGCATCGCGAAGTGGAACGGCTCGACTTGGTCCTCGTTGGGAAGCGGCATGGGAGACACTGCGCCAGTGGTCCGGGCATTGACAGTGTTCAACGACGGCGCAGGTGCAGCACTCTACGCGGGGGGATTCTACACCACTGCTGGAGGCGTCTTAGCCCAGGGAATTGCGAAGTGGGATGGCTTGACATGGTCCGGGTTGGGTAGCGGGATGGGGGGCACGTTTCCGTCAGTTTTTTCTCTCGTCGTCTTTGATGACGATTTTGGGCCGGCCCTGTATGCGGGTGGACAGTTTACAATCGCCGGGGGTGTGGCCGTCAACCGCATAGCCAAATGGGACGGCTCGAACTGGTCTATTCTTGGCAGCGGCGTGGGTAGCACGGTCAACGCCCTGTCGATCTTTGCCGATGGGACCGGTCGGGCTCTGTACGCGACGGGATCGTTCACTACCGCCGGGGTCGCGACCGTTAACCGCATCGCAGGGTGGGGCGGAGCGACTTGGTCGGCGTTGGGAAGTGGAGAGAACGCCTCTGTCTTGGCCGCGACGTTTTTCGACGACGGTACGGGCCCGGCGCTGTATGCGGGGGGAATCTTTTCAACAGCCGGAGGCAATTCATCCGCGGGCATTGCCAAGTGGATGTGTGCTTGTACTCCACCGGACTGCGACGATGGCAACGTTTGCACACCCGCCACATGCGATTTGATGCTAGGCTGTACGCAACACGAGGGCACGGGGGTCACCATCGCTTGCAACGACCGCAACGCCTGCACCGCAGTGGGCGTTTGCCATGGGGATGCGGCGGGAACGTGCGACCCTGGCCCGTGGTGTATTCTTGACTTGGACACCAATGGAGTGATGGGTACCGGAGACTTTGCCCGGTTTTCGCCGTGCTTTGGTGCATGTTACCCTCCCGGCGATCCTTGTTTGGCGTCAAACTTCAACGGTGATTCAGGTGGGTGCATCGGGACGAGCGATTTTGCAATGTTCGCCGGTTGCTTCGGGGATATATGCGGCCAATGCGCGGTCTGCGCTTCCGCTGCAGCAGCGAGCGTGGCTGCGAATACCGAATGGAGCAGTGACGCTGCCACGGCCGTAGTCAAGATTGCGGTGGTCGCGCAGCCCACAGCCACAGACGTCGCGCCATCGCCTCCCGCTTCGAGCCCGCAGTTGCAAGTCGGACAACAGTTTTGGATAGAGTTCTGGGGCAGATTGCACGAGCAGACCGGGGCAAGCTCGAATGGTCTTGCGAGTGCCTACATGGATGTGCAGTACGATCCATCGCTCCTTGAAGTGACCGAAATGAATGTTGGCAAGCCATTTCCAGTCTTCGCGAACGGAACCAACGATGCTGAAATGGGAACTGTGCATGCACTCGGTGGGTGTGCGAGCTTAGGTGACCGGATGGTTGGCGCTGATGGCGTGTGGGTGCGGATTGCGTTCCTTACAGCCGTGGCACTTAGAGGGGGGAGTGGTGTGATAGCCACCGGCTCCAGTGATGATCTGCATGGTCTGGCTGTGGTTGGTCGGTTTCAAAACATTGACCCGAGCGAAATTGAATTTGGCGCGGCGAGAGTGATCGTCAGCGGCAAACGACACTCGTCCCGCGTCGATCGATAGATCTTCGCTGCCAAACGGAGGATACCGATGAGGCAACCCGTTACGAAAGCATTGCGACAATTGCAACATGACCGAGGTCGCCGCCTTGCAGTTCTCTCAAGTATCTTCCTGAGTGGGATCTGGTGCGATGCGAGCACACAAGGGGCTGTCATCGACATCCGACTGGTGGCCAAGGCAATTCAGACAGGCTCGGATACGGTTTCATCGCTTCCCGCCTCGGATCCCGCCGTGAAGGTCAGCACCGTGCTGTACGTTGAAGTCTGGGCTCAGACGAGCGAGGCCGCTGGCCTGTCATCGGTCTCAATTGATATGACTTTCAATCCTTCGGTGGCGACCGCGCAGAGCATTACGCACACCGCCTTGTTCTCGACACTTCCGAACGGTTCCATCAACAACGTCACGGGCAAGGTGGACAACCTGAGCGGATCGCATCTCGGGCCATGCAGCGATGCCATCGGCGCCGCGCCGAATTGGGGTCGCGTCGCCGTGATCGGAATGACCGGAAACGCACTGGGCACTCTCACTCTTCAGGCGGGGGCAACCGGGTCTTTGGCGTATGGATCAGCCGTATGTGGAGTAGGCGACATCAATCCTTCACAGCAGTCCTTTGGCACGCCTGTTCAGGTCGCCATCGTGCAATGTTTGACCGCCGCCGACTGCGATGATGGTCTGTTCTGCAATGGGGCCGAAACGTGTAACTCGACGACAAACACCTGTCAGGCTGGTGTTCCGCCCAACTGCGACGACGGAATTGTTTGCACGAATGATTCGTGTGATCCCGTCAAACACTGCGTACACGTGAACAACGCGTTGCCGTGTGACGATGGGAATGCCTGCACGACGAATGATACATGCTCGGGTGGGATTTGCGTTGGCGGAGCGCCGCCCAACTGCGATGACGGTAACTTCTGCACGGACGACACGTGCGACCCATTCTCGGAGTGCCAGCATATCCCGAACAACCGTTCCTGCAATGACGGCAACGCCTGCACGACCAACGACACCTGTTCCAACGGAATTTGCGTTGGCGCGCCAGTCAACTGCGACGACGGCAACGTTTGCACGACCGATAGTTGCAACCCGGCCACCGGCTGCACCCACACCAACAACAGCGTGATGTGCAGTGACGGCAACGCGTGTACAACGAATGACACCTGTTCCGGCGGGGTTTGCGTCGGCGGAGCGCCGCTTAACTGCAACGATGGCAACGAGTGTACGACAGATGGCTGTAATCCATCCAGCGGCTGTTTCCATACCAACAACAGCTTTGTTTGCGATGACGGGCATGTGTGCACGTCCGGAGACCTGTGCGTGAACGGAGTTTGCACGGCTACCCCCATTCCAGGCTGCATCGAGTGCACGAAGTCCGCCCAATGCGACGATGGGAACGGCTGCACGACAGATACCTGCCAGGGCGGTCGGTGTGTATTCACGAACAACACGAGCCCCTGCGATGACGGCAACGCATGCACGACGACCGACGCCTGCTCCGGCGGGGTTTGCGTCGGCGGAGCGCCGCCCAACTGCAACGACGGCAACGTTTGTACCGACGATTCATGTAACTCTGCAAGCGGCTGTGTGCATGTGAACAACGCGAGTCCATGCAGTGACGGCGACGCCTGTACGACCAACGACACGTGTTCCGGCGGGATCTGCATCGGAGGAGCGGCGCTCAACTGTGATGACGGCAACGTCTGCACCAATGACTCGTGCAACCCTGCGAGTGGCTGCGTGCACGTGAACAATTTGAGTCCCTGCAGTGATGGCAACGCCTGCACGACCAACGATACGTGTTTCGCGGGTTCGTGTGCGGGCGGTCCGCCGCCCAATTGCGACGACGGTAATGTTTGTACCGACGATTCGTGCAATCCAACCAGCGGCTGTGTGCACGCGAACAATACGTTGCCCTGTGACGATGGCAGCGCTTGCACGACCAACGACACCTGCTCCGGCGGGGTTTGTGTGGGCGGTCCACCGCCCAACTGCAATGACGGGAACGTGTGCACCGACGATTCGTGCAATCCAACCAGCGGCTGCATGCACGTGAACAATACGAATCCCTGCAATGATGGTAACGCCTGTACGACAAACGACATCTGCTCCGGCGGTGTTTGCATCGGCGGCGCCGCACCCAACTGCGACGACGGAAACGTCTGCACCGACGACTTTTGCGACGTCGTGTCTGGCTGCGTACACGCGAACAACAGCAATTCCTGCGATGACGTCAACGCCTGCACGACGAACGATACCTGTTCCGGCGGTGTTTGCGTCGGCGGAGCGCCGCTCAACTGCAACGATGACAATGCATGCACAGACGATTCGTGCAACCCCGTCACCGGCTGCGCCCACACCAACAACACAAACCCTTGCAATGACGGGAATGCCTGCACGACGGGAGATACATGCTCCGGGGGGGCTTGCGTGGGGGGAGGCGCTCTGAACTGCGACGACGGCAACGTTTGCACGACGGACGGCTGCAATCCGGCTATTGGCTGCACACACACCAACAACAGCGTCTCCTGCAACGACGGTAACGCATGCACGACTAACGACAGCTGCTCCGGCGGAGTTTGCGTTGGGGCACCGCTCAATTGCGATGACGGCAACGTCTGCACCGACGATTCATGTAATTCGGCTAGCGGCTGTGTACACGTGAACAATGCGGCCCCATGCGATGACACGCACGTTTGTACATCCGGAGATGTGTGCGTGAGTGGAGTCTGCACGGGCACTCCTATTTCAGGTTGCATCGAGTGCACGACGTCCGCCCAATGCGACGACGCGAACGTATGCACGACGGATACCTGTCAAGGCGGCAGGTGCGTGTTCACGAACAACACCAATCCCTGCGATGATGGTAACGCCTGCACGACCAACGACGCGTGCTCCGGCGGGGCCTGCGTGGGCACACCGGTTAACTGCAACGACGGCAATGTCTGCACCAACGATTCGTGCAATCCGGCGAGCGGCTGTGTGCACATGAACAACACGAGCCCCTGCGACGACGGCGATGCTTGCACAACCAACGACACCTGCTCAGGAGGGGTTTGCGTCGGCGGCGCAGCGCCCAACTGCGACGACGGAAATGTGTGCACAAACGATTCGTGCAATTCGGCCAGCGGCTGTGTGCACGTGAACAATGCGAGTCCCTGTAGTGACGGCAATGCCTGCACGACGAATGACACCTGCTCCGGTGGGATTTGCGTCGGCGGAGCGCCCCCCAACTGCAACGACGGAAATGTGTGCACCGACGATTCGTGCAATCCGGTCAGCGGCTGTGTGCACGTGAATAACACGGCTTTATGCGATGACGGCAACGCCTGCACGATTAACGACGCGTGCTCCGGCGGGGCCTGCGTGGGCACACCGCTCAATTGCAACGACGGCAACGTGTGCACCAACGACTCGTGCAATTCGGCGAGCGGCTGTGTGCACGTGAACAATACGAGTCCCTGTAGTGACGGCAATGCCTGCACGACGAATGACACCTGCTCCGGTGGGATTTGCGTCGGCGGAGCGCCCCCCAACTGCAACGACGGCAATGTCTGCACTAACGATTCGTGCAATCCGGCCAGCGGCTGTGTGCACGTGAATAACACGGCCTCATGCGATGACGGCAACGCCTGCACGACCAACGACCTCTGCTCTGGCGGTGTTTGCGTCGGCGGAGCGCCCCCCAACTGTGACGACGGAAACGGCTGCACCGACGACTTCTGCGACGTCGTGTCAGGCTGTGTTCACGCGAACAATAGCAATTCCTGCGACGACGGCAACGCCTGTACGACGAACGACACTTGCTCTGGCGGTAGTTGTCTTGGTGGCCCGTCGCGCCATTGCGACGACGGTCTGTTCTGCAACGGGCACGAAACCTGCGATACACAGCTCGGTTGTCTCGCCGGTGCGGCGGTGTGTGTCGATACGTGCGAGCACTGCGTAGAGTCGACCGGCACTTGCCAGCTCTGTGTGTTTGACCTGGACCAGAACACTGTTATAGGTACAGGTGACTTCGCGCACTTTGCGGGGTGCTTCGGGAGCTGTTTCCCACCTGATCATACGTGTCAGTCATCCAACTTCGATCGTGACCCAGGTGGGTGCGTGTCAACCTCAGATTTCGCCGCATTCGCTGGCTGCTTTGGCCTGTCATGTAACCAATGCGGCGGGTGTGCAGGGCCGGCTGCGGCCGCAACGGCTTCGGCGTCCACCGAGCCTGTGGTTGCAATCCGAGTTGCGGTCGTTACGGAACCCACCAGCGCCGACCGCGCGATTTCGTTACCGCGTTCAATAACGTGCGCTGCGATCGGGCAGACGCTCATGATTGAAGTCTGGGCAATGCGAGCAGACGAGTCGCTTGAGGATGCCGTTGGCCTTGCTGCAGCCTATGTCGATATATCGTACGACCCGCGCCTTCTGTCCATCGTGGCCATCCGGCCAAGCTCCGTTTTTTCCCTTTTCTCGAATGGTTACGATGAAAATGGGATACTGCGGGCGGTTGGGGGATGCGCGTTGCTGGGAGAGCGCTACCTGGGTACAGAAGGCACGTGGGTTCGCGTTGCGACTATCACCGCACGTGCTGAAGCGCCGGGCACTGGGACTTTGCGCGTCGACTCAAGCGACCCGATCCACGGTATTGCTCTGGTTGGCGAATTTGCAAACGTCGACTCGGGAAAGATCGAGTTTGAGGAAATCAACTTTGTAGTAGAACCAAAGAACCGTGGTCGGCGCGACCTGAGTACACGTTGAGCGCGGTGGTCGCCGGAGGTAGGAGACTGGACGCCTTTTGGGAGAATCACAATGAAATGCACGACAACGTTGAGGCCCGGTCCGATGCGCCGAGCAGGTTGCCGTTTCGCGATCGCGATCGCCTGGCTCCTTCTGGTCGTATCAACGACTTGTGCGTCGACGGGTGAGGTGCAACCCATCGCCCTATCGGCACCGAGCGGATTGGACTCAGCATCGAGTCTGCCAGCATCGCAGAACCATTTTGACGTTGGGGCCACTTTCTATGTCGAGATATGGGCGCAAACGACCCACAGCAACGGGCTCTCCTCCGTTTCGCTAGATCTGACGTACGAGGCGAATTTGGCGAATGCCATGACGATCACGCATTCGAGCCTGTTCTCCGCGTTAACCAATGGGTCGATCGACAATGGGGCTGGCATCATTAACGACCTGAGCGGTTCGCATTTGGGGCCATGCACCGATGCAGTTGGCGTTGCTCCGGCTTGGGCGCGGATGGCCGTGATCAAAATGACGGCGATTTCACGCGGGTTCCTGGTGCTGGCATCGGCCCCAACGGGCTCACCAATTTACGGGACTTCCATTTGTGGCATCGGCGATATCGACCCGGCGCAGATTGCATTCGGAGAGTACACGCTCGCTCTGGGCAACGTACCCGCGATGTCTGAATGGGGGCTGACTATTTTTGCACTTGCACTAACGGTTGCGGGTTCAGTTCTCCTTAGAATTCGTTGCGTAGGGACGAGAAAAATTACACTTTTCACTTGAACTGATCCGACTCGGCAAAGTATATTGTTGTTTACAGGTCCTATGGAGGCAAGTTATCGGAGGGTCGAAATTCCTATGCGGTGGACGTGTGTTCTGTTTTTGTTTTGTCCATGCGTCGCAATCTTTCTTAGTCGGAAACGGGAAGTAATCTCCTCGTGAATGAGACTCACCATTCTTTCAGGTTCGATTACGGTGTTTGGGTTTGGTTGCGGTATCAGTGAGCGGTGGGCGCGGGCAAATGTGGAACGGGAGGAAGACCATGAGCTGTGTATGTAAGGTTAGCGAGCATAAGCAAGCGGTGATTGATTCGCGGATGGCGTTCATTACGTGCAGACGATGGCGGCGCGCTGCGCTGCTTGTCTCAATCACTGGGTTTTTGATCCCATCATCCTCAGTGCAGGCACAGATGCAAGTCACTGATGGCTGCATGCAGGACGTTTCGAACCGGTACGGGGGTCCGGCGAATCTCAACTGCACGGCCAACGACATTTCGATCACCGCCGTGACCATTCCGAACAATCCGCCCGACGGCTGCGATTTTTTGGGAGACACGACCACGTTCTCTGCGATCGTCCAAGTGAAGTCCACGGCGACGTCTCGTTATGACATCGGAGTCTACCTCGCGCTGGACAGCGGCAACGCCTTGACAGGTAGCTGTTTGATCTCCACCTTGCCCTATACACCCACGAATAATAATGGGGTCTGCATCGGTGCGGGGGCGCCGTTTGCGTGCTGCACAGGCGTCGGCACGGGCACGTGCGGCTACGCGGATCTCGACGGAACAGGGGATACCGGTAAAGTCTGCTCCTTGGCCAACACGCAGCCGTGCAACGACAACACAGATTGCGGGTCCACGGGCTCTGTCGCGATCTGCACCGCTTCGGGAGCACCATTTGCTTGTTGCACAGGCGCCGGCACGGGCTCATGTGGCGCCTGTCCGGCCTCGAACGTTTCGGGCCTCCAGGATTTATGCGGGGACATCGACGGCAGTGCGGGCGGCCACAACCCGGTCTACTACCAAATTAATAACATTACGGTGACGTGCCTCGACACGGATAACGATGGTTTTCTGGACATCACCTCGGCCATTAGCTGGGACAATCAGAACGGCAACGGGCACTTGTGCCGTTCGCCGCTGGCTGCGTTTCCCAACACGCCCTCCAAGTGTCATAGTCAGGCGGCGCTCAAGATTCCGATCAACATCCCAGAGACAATTCAGATATGCAAGAAGGTGGTCCCCTCCAGCGACCCCGGCAAGTTCAACCTGCAGCTCGACGGGACGACGCTATTCGCTGACGCCGTCGATGGAAGCTGCACGGGTAACATAGCGGTCGCCAAAAACGCCACCCACACGGTGGGCGAGACCGCGGGGACAAGCACAAGTCTTGGGGACTTCAAGTCCGACATCGCCTGTTATGACGTGGCGGGGCGATGCACGGGCAACAACACGATCAGTTGTTTCGTCAATGCGACGTGCGCTGCGTTTAGTGCGGGCACGTGCGATCTGACGCCGACGCTGGTGGGAAGCTGCACCAACTGCACCTCGAAGTCGCTGGCCATCGGCTCGATGGCGACCAAGATCGTGTGTACGATCACCAACACGAACAAATGTTACAACAGCGACGGCTCGTCCGTGAATTGCGACGACAGCAACGTCTGCACTACCGATTCATGCGTCCCGGCCACTGGATGTGTGCATACGAACAACACCATCGCTTGCAATGACGGCAACGCCTGCACGACGGGTGACGTATGTTCCGGCGGCGTATGCAGCGGCATGACTCTGGACTGTAACGATGGAAACAGTTGCACAAACGACGCGTGTAATCCGGCCACTGGTTGCACCCACACCAACAACACGAACCCGTGCAGTGACGGCAATGCATGCACCACGGGAGATACGTGCTCCGGCGGGTCTTGCGTGGGGGGGCCCGCTCCGAATTGCGACGACGGCAACGTTTGTACCACCGATGGTTGCAACCCGGCCACCGGGTGTACCCACGTAAACAACACGAATCCGTGCAATGACGGCAACGCCTGCACGACGGGCGATGCGTGCTCCGGCGGGATGTGCGTGGGCAGCCCGTTAAGCTGCGACGATGGAAACGATTGCACCACCGACGCCTGCAACCCCGCTACGGGCTGCTCGCACACGGATAACAGCATACCTTGCAACGACGGAAACGCCTGCACGACTAACGACACGTGCTCTGGCGGGCTTTGCGTAGGCAGCCCGCTGAATTGCGACGACGGCAATGTGTGCACCGATGATTCGTGCAGCCCCGCCATTGGCTGTGTCCATGTGGATAACAGCAACCCCTGCAATGACTTCCTGGGTTGCACGGACAACGATGTGTGCGTTAACGGAAGCTGTCTGGGTACGCCGAACGGCCTAATATGTTGCGGCCCGGACCTCCCTCCTTGCGATGACCAAAACGACTGCACTACGGATACTTGCACTCTAGCCGGCACCTGTTTGTTTACCCCCAATAGCAATCCATGTGACGACGGTAATGCCTGCACGACGAATGACACTTGCGCGAACGGGACGTGCGTCGGAGGCCCGCCGCCGAATTGTGATGACGGCAACGTCTGCACGGACGATTCGTGTAATCCTTTGACCGGCTGCGTTAACGCGAACAATACGAATCCGTGCTCCGACGGAAATGCCTGCACGACGAACGATACCTGCTCGGGCGGAAGCTGTGTTGGAGGTCCGTCCCCGAACTGCGATGATGGCAACGTCTGCACGACCGACAGCTGCAATCCCGCGACCGGGTGCGTCAACGTGAACAACACGGACCCATGTGATGATGGCAATGCCTGCACGACGAACGACACCTGTTCCGGTGGGAGCTGCATCGGTGGACCGGCGCCGAATTGTGACGACGGAAACGGTTGCACGGATGACTTCTGCGACTCTGCGGTGGGCTGTGTCCACGCCGACAATTCACTGCCCTGCGACGACAACAACGCCTGCACGACCAACGATATGTGCTCCGGCGGGTTCTGTGTGGGCGGTCCTCCGCCGAATTGCGACGACCTCAATGGCTGCACGGATGACTCCTGCAATCCCGCGACCGGGTGCGTCAACCTGAACAACACGAACCCGTGTGATGATGGCAACGCCTGCACGACGAACGACACATGCTCCGGTGGGAGCTGCGTCGGCGGCCCGCCGCCGAACTGCGATGACCTCAATGGCTGCACTGATGACTTCTGCGACCCGGCGATTGGCTGCGTCTACGCCAACAACTCCGATCCCTGCAACGACGGCAACGCCTGCACGACCAACGACACCTGCTCCGGCGGATTGTGCGTGGGCAGCACGCTAAATTGCGATGACGGCAATGTCTGTACCGATGACACTTGCGATATGGCAACGGGCTGTGTCTACACGAACAATACGAACCCCTGCAACGACTTTATGGCTTGCACGGATAACGATGTTTGCGTCAATGGAAGCTGTCAAGGTACGCCGAACGGCACCATTTGTTGCGGGCCGGGCCTCCCACCGTGCGATGACGGTAACCCCTGCACCGATGATGCGTGCGTTCCGGCCAGCGGCGGAATCTGTGTGTTTACCGCTAACAGCAATCCCTGTGACGACGGGAATGCCTGCACGACGAATGACACTTGTGCAAACAAGATGTGCGTTGGAGGCCCGCCGCCGAGCTGCGATGACGGCAACATCTGCACGGATGATTCGTGCGTTCCGGCCAAAGGCTGTCACCACGAAAACAACAACAACCCCTGCAATGACGACAACGCCTGCACCACGAAGGACGCCTGCTCGGGCGGATCGTGCAGCGGAGGTCCGCTGCTGAATTGCGATGACGGTAACCCCTGCACCGATGATTCGTGCGTTCCGGCCAAAGGCTGTCACCACGAAAACAACAACAACCCCTGCAATGACGGCAACGCCTGCACGAAGAACGATCATTGTTCCGGCGGAAGCTGCCAACCTGGGTCGCCGCTGAACTGCGACGACGGCAACATCTGCACGGACGATAGTTGCGATCCGCAGACGGGCTGCAAAAATGTGGATAACACCAATCCGTGCTCCGATGGCAATGCCTGTACGACGGGCGATTCCTGTTCCGGCGGTACATGCGTCGGCGGCCCACCGCCGAATTGCGATGACGTCAATATCTGCACCGACGACAGTTGCAACCCGGCCAGCGGGTGCGTTCATGCAAGCAATACGAACCCGTGCAGTGATGGCGACCCCTGCACTTTCAACGATGTCTGCTCAGGCGGAAGTTGCATTCCTGGAGGGCGGGACTGCGACGACAGCAATGCGTGTACGATCGATTCCTGTTCGGGCGGCGTTTGCATCCATGGCCCGCCGCGAAACTGCGATGACGGGGACAGATGCACAATTGATAGCTGCGACCCGCTCACGGGTGCGTGCATGCACATAGGGAGTTCGGACCTGACATGCCACCCTATCCCAACTGTATCGCAATGGGGTGTTGGAATCATCGCATTGCTGTTTTTGATTGCTGCTAAAATTGGTTTCAATCGACGCAATGAATTCCAGGCATGATTGGATGATGGCCTAAGATTCGCGTCATGATGCCGGATTGCTGCCTGGGCGTAAGTAGTCGTCCCTGAAAAAGTCGCTTTTATCCACAGAGTGCCGGACGAGCGGAAGTTGAGTAGCTGGCGAGGAGAAGTTCGAGCCGCTGGATCAGCGCAGCGGCAAGCCGCCGGAGGAGCTTTTGGAGGTTGGAACCGGCCGCCGCGAGCACGGCGTTGATGGCGTCGCCGGTCAATCCCTTCAGGAAGCAGCGGTCCACGCGATGATCGCTCTTGAGGTGTCCGAT
>JACQFE010000079.1 GCA_016200265.1 Planctomycetota bacterium
ATACCTGGCGGAGTTCACCTATCGGGCCAATCGCCGATGGATCGAAGCCAGTCTCTTCGACCGCCTTATCGTCGCAGCACTCGACACCAAAGCCGTAACCTGCAAAGAGTTAACCGCCGGAGCGACATAGAGAATCAGGAATCATATTATCCCCAATTGCGCCATTTGCCATAAAATCGTGCGTGCATGCATAGCTTAGTGTATCACTCGCATTCACAATTTGGTAAATTCGCTATGGTACTTCGAATTGAATGATGCTTCTCCAAGAGAATCGATTTTTTCCTGTTATTGCCCGCAGTGCCCGCTATCATCCCAGTCATGTGCCTCTGCGAGAGGTTCAAAGCAGGTTCCATTGCTAGGAGAAATGAAATGAATCCATTTCGTCGTTCTCTCGCGTTCGTTTGTGCGATCAGTCTTTCTGCCTCGGGCGCTACAGTCACTATCGAACCTGTCGTAAGAAGCCTGGCCTCGGGGCGAGACCCCGTGCCGGGTCGAGCCGCGCCAGTGGTCTTCCGCGAAGGTGCCTCAACAGTCGTTCCCCCAGTGATTAACGATTCGGGCGTGATCGCCTTCCGGGCGCGCAGCGCGTCGTCCATCGACAATAACCAGCTCACGGCCATCGGCATCTACCTGAAACGGCCGAGCGTTGCCCTGTCGAGGCTGGTGGATACGACGACGGATTCGGGAGGCAATCCGACGTTCCCCGTGCCCAGTCGCGCGGCCGGGACGCGGTTTACAAACTTTTCGTCGCCCACCCTCACCAACACCGGGTATGTCATCTTCGTCGGAACCTTTACCCCCGGTCCGCCTTCCAACACGGGCCGCGGCATTTATGCTGCAAGCATCAGCGGCGGACCGATTGTCCCGATTGTCGATAATTTCACAACTGTTCCTGGAAATCCAACGGGGACATTCAATGACTTCACTTCGCCGACCACCGGACTAGTTCCAGTTGTGGTGAATGACTCCGGGCAGATCGCATACTGGGGTACGTTCCTGTTGACCGGAAATCCGAACGCCTTTAATGGGTTGTTTGGATCGACCGTTGCCGGTGGCGCGGGAACACGCTTGGCTGACAGCACGCAAATCGTCTCGCCGGCCGGGCTGCCCGCTGGAGCGCCGGCAGGAACCTTCCTCGAAATCCGTTCCGGCGTGGCCATCAACAGCGGCGGAATAGTGGCATTCCGCGGAAAAATCACGCCGTCCAGCGCATCGCGCGGTGGCGTCTTCACCATACCGGTCATAGGTGGAACCGTGGCGACAGCTGCGTTCCGAGGCCAGACGGCTCCGAATCGATCTGTCACATTCAGTGACACATTCGGATTTGATGACAACGCGATCGACATCACCAACTCCGGAGTTGTGATTTTCTCGAACAATCTTCCTTCGAATGAGTTTGGCCACTACGCGGCGACCCCAAGCGGTGCGAGCTACTCACTGTCGCGGATCATCGACACGCTGGGCAACATTCCGATTCCTGGTGATGTGGTTCCGCCGGCCGAGTTCAGCGGCGGCGCGTTTCCGTCGGCAAACAACTCGGGGCATGTCGGCGTCTACTCCTTCGTAATTAACACGACTCCGCCGCCGCCTTCCGGTATTTCCCCGCAAGGTTTCTATTCCACCGACGTCGACGGAACGCCAATTTCGCTTGTGGCGAATATGTCCACGGCCCCTCCGGGATTGTCTCCTCCGTCCGGTGGCTTTCCTCGATTCTCGAATTTTCAGCAAGAGAGCTGCGCGATCAATGACTCCGGCAACATGTCATTCGCTGCCAACGGCAGCTTGACGTCAACCACTGGGTTCCTAGGCGCGTATTTCTTTGATGCGTGTGCGCCTGAATTAGTGCGTATTTCCGACAGTACGATTTCGTTGAGTCAACTTGGGAGTTTATTCGATCCCAGCACCAACCGTTATGACCTCTGGCAGTTGCAGGGCCGTCACGGGCACCTGCGTTCGCTCAACGCGAGCAATGATGTTGCGTTTCTTGCGGTGTTCAACAACTTCGACTTCGGCATGTACATTGCGCACGTAACCGTCAGCGGTGGAGGCCAGGTGACCATGACCTGCCCGAACAACGCGAGCGTGGCCTGCGGACATGATACAAGTCCGGCGTCAACGGGTTCGCCAACGACGAGCGGCTGCGGAACCATCACGGTTTCGTCCAGCGACGCGACAACGCCGGGTTGCGGCGGAACCTCCACGATCACCCGCACCTGGTCGGCGAGCAACGGCAACGGTGGTTCGGCCTCATGCATGCAAACGATCACCGTGACTGACACGACTGGACCAGCGTTGAGCGGCGTGCCAACGGATGTAAGCGTCGAGTGTGACGCAGTCCCCAATACCGGAGCGCCGACGGCGATGGACGCGTGCAGCGGATCCGTGACCTCCGTTGCTCTCTCGGAGACCCGCACCGGCGGGGCCTGTCCCAACGCCTACATTTTGACGAGGACATGGACATCCACCGACGCGTGCGGAAACACTTCCACGGCGAAACAGATCGTCACCGTCGGTGATTCTTCGCCTCCATCTCTGGTTGGTGTGCCTGCGGACGTAACCGTGGAATGCGATGCCGTGCCTGAGCCGGCAAATGTCAGCGCACTCGATACCTGTGGTGGAACGACGACTTTGAGCTTCAGCGAAACACGCATCGACGGGCCATGCGCGGCGACATATCAACTGGTGCGGACCTGGACCGCGACCGACGCCTGCGGCAACAGCGCCAGCGCGTCACAGCTTGTCAATGTACAGGACACAACCGAACCGGTGCTCGGCGGAGTTCCAAGCGACGTGGCCGTCGAATGCGACTCTGTTCCCAGTGCGGCGAACGTCACCGCAACCGACAACTGTGACACCTCGGTCGCCGTGAACATGACCGAGAATCATCTCGACGGCGCTTGCGATGAAGAGTACACGTTGACTCGCCAGTGGTTGGCAGTCGACAATTGCGGCAACACGACCATGGCGTTTCAGGTCATCAACGTCGTGGACACCACCGGTCCCATGCTGACCGGCATACCCGCCAACATGACCATAGAATGCGATGCGGTGCCTGCTCCGGCGTCTCCAAGCGCTACGGATAACTGTGACGGGAGCGTCGCCGTTGCATTCACAGAATCGACGGCCGCTGGCTCGTGCCCTGACTATTACGCGTTGACTCGCACTTGGACTGCGTCCGACAACTGTGGACATACCGATGTGGATACGCAGACTATTACCGTCGTGGATACGACGAATCCAACGATTGCCTGCCCCGTGAACACGACGCTTCAATGCCACGCGGACACCAGCGTCGCCGCCAACGGATCCGCAACGGGCAGCGACAATTGCGGCGGAGTGAGCATCGTCAACAGCGACGCCGCGATCGCGGGCTGCGGCGACACGCAGTCCATTACCCGCACTTGGACGGCGACGGATGATTGCGGTAACTCCGCTTCCTGCAACCAAATGATCGCAACCGTGGACACGACGCCACCGACGATCACATGTCCGCCGAATAAAACGCTGCAGTGTCCGGCGAACACGGGCGTCGTCGCCAACGGCTCCGCGTCGGGTAGCGACGATTGCGGCGGCGTGACCGTCGTCAACGGGGATGTGAGCACGCCGGGTTGCGGAGCTACGCAGACGATCACTCGCACTTGGATGGCGACGGACGACTGTGGCAACCACGCCGCGTGCAATCAGACAGTGGCCACCATCGATACGGTTCCGCCCGTGCTCACCGTCAACACCACGCCGATCGTCAAGACCGACACCAATTGCAACGGCTCCGAACCATTAACGCTACCCACGGGAACGGCAACCGACGCATGCAACGGGAGCGTGATGGTAACGAAGAACGCGCCGCTGAATTTTCCCGCGGGGCAAACGACTACGGTCACTTACACTGCGACCGACACCTGCGGCAACACCAGCACTGCCGACCTGAGCGTAACCGTTCACTATGGGGCCACTGTGGAGATTCGAGCCGAGCGCCACTATGTGCAAACCGGCTCTCATCCAGTCGCCACCAAAGTGCCCCTGGTGGGGATCTTGGCCTGCATATACGACAAGAGCAACGGGAGTTGTGTCGCCTCAACATGCGGCATCAACCCCGCGAGTTACCAGTGCATCCTCGACCATTGCACGCCCACGAATTGCGGAACGACGGATGCTTCGGGAATCGTGGATATTGACGTTTCACCAGGCAACTATCTGGCCGTCTCGGGCGACGCGACCAAGACTGTTCTTCCCGACCCACTTGGCGTAAGCGTCGGGGACGTGCATTGCGGTGAGACGCATCAGAAGTATCTGATGCAGATCATAACGGCCACGGGAGACGCGCGACCGGGCAAGGTAACTCGCCTTACCGGATCCGAGCTGCTCATCATCGAACCCGAGTTCATCGTCTGGAATGACACTGTGCAATTGTACCCCTTCGTCTTTGAGTCCATCGGCGATTGGGGCGTAACGGCTGCTGTCACTCCACCTGAAGGATTCGTTGCTGACTACGATGCCCTTTCAACCCTTGTAAACGATGACCTAAAGGCAGTACAGTTCACGATCACTGAGGTGGGAAGCGAACTCGTGCCCACGCAGACGGAATTCACCGTCCAACATAAGGGCAAGTTGACGCAGGTGCGAAGCGAGATCAACCTCAAACTGACGCCTGACTACGCAAGGTCAAGAGGTTTCAAGGTGGAGGAATTGCGCGCACGAGGCCTGATTGAAGATCGAGACGTGCAAGCAGCGCCGGTCGGCCCGCTGAAAATTGGCAAGGCGCCGACTCGCGCTTCGGGCAGATGAATTCGTCCGGTGCATTGTGGCCCGGCGGACTAAATGTTCAAGTCCGCCGGGCCTTGTTTGATACTAAAGCCTCCCGTCGAAATTGAATTTTTGTATCCGCCCGCAGACTCGTGCGCCTTGGTTTCGGCCGCCAACTTGGTGCGACTTCGTTCAATCCCACCGGCTAGGACACTCGCACACCCTTCCCATCATCGTCGCACGGATGTTCACTTGGAGTCCAGCGTTGTCGTGCCCAACAGTACGTCAGCAGTGTGAATTATAAATCCGTCCATGTGCGACTTCGCATCGCTTCGATGACCGCTCTTGGGGCGAGGTGATCGAGGTAACGTGCGGTTGTAGTGATAGATGTGTGGCCAAGTTGTTTATAGATGATTCCGATGTCAACGCCTTCGGCGCGGAGTTGAGCGGCGTGAGTGTGACGAAGGCCGTGAGCATCGACGCGTTTGCCTGTGCTCGCTTGTGCGGTAATTCGCTTCAACATATCCCTGCACAAATTCTCATCTACCGATGCCAAAAAAATGGCACCCTCAAAACCTGTCAAGTTGGCCAAAGGCGGAGGTCATGCTGGATTCGGGGCGACTTTATTGGCACGCCGCTGGTCCTGGAAATGGGTACACAAGGATCTTGAACGCATCGACGATGTTCGCGACGTCAGCGATATCTACTACGTGGTTTGGAATCGCCGGGTTTACGTCGGCACGAGCGACGATGATCGCCGCCGGAACCGCCTTGAATTTGTCCACACACGCCGCGACGTCCGTAATGTTCGGCTGAGTGAGCGGCGCAGGCGATGGCGCTTGGAACGGCGCTGCAACATCACCCCATCGCCCAGTATTGACGCGAAGAGCCGACGAAACCGCCGTACAAGTTCCTTCATTGCCACGGCAACTCGCCGCGAATTGCCGCACATCATACGCCGAGCTGGGGATGACTTCGATGCCGGCCACGTGCAACGCTCTTCCAGCCAACGAGCCGGCCCAGTCATTGTAGCTGGGTGTGCATTGCAGCATGGCGCACTTGAACGTGCTTGGCGGCGATTCGGTCTCCGGGCAATCACTCACCGGCCAGATCCAGCGAACTTGGCCTTCGTATGCGGCAAAATTCGGCGGGGGATATTGCGGAAGGTTCGGAGGATCGGGATGCAAAAGGCTCACGAGTTTTACTTGAAGCGCCGTATCCGCAGCAGCGGCCGTCACCGAACCTGGAACCTGAATTGAGATGTAGCGGCTTTTGTTAATGCCAGTGGGATCTGCCAGCACTGCCGCCATGAATACGCATTCGTCGGGCACGCCGTCATGCGGCTGAGCGTCGATGGAGACGCCGACGGCGATGTCACAGCTGTCGGGAATGCCATTGTGCTGGCAGTCGGGGTCGAGGCCGGTGGCGATATCGCAACTGTCAGGAATGTTGTTGGCATTACAATCCGGAATTCCACCGCTCAATAGATCGCAATCGTCCGGTATGCCGTTCAGATTGCAGTCAAGTGAAATTCCCTGCTGAATGTCAATGGCGTCATCGACATTGTTGCCGTTGCAGTCGGCGAATTCATAGGGGCCCATGTCGATGGGAAGCACGCCATGATTGTGGCCGGTGTCGGGAACAAGAGGGTCATCCACGAATCGTGGTCCGCCGTCGAAGTCCGTTGGCGGTAAACCAGTAGCATTGCTGTCGCCTGCGTCGATGCAAGGCGATCCCTGTTGTAAATGGTAATCGCCATTGACCGCATCCACGAACATCGCATCAACGTCGATGTTGCCGGTCCCCGGCCAGCCGCCCTGGATGTTGCTGTAGGTTACTTGCACCAGTTGTTGCGATGCCGCGGTAATTTCGCGAAGGCTATTGCCGCGGATCACGGAGTTCGTGACGGTGGCAATTGTGGTCCCGACTTGGTCGATCCCCGCTCCATTCCCGACAATGACCACATTTTCCAGCGAGAGCCCACCGTATGCATGGATCCCCACATTACTCCAGTTAGCGACAAGAAGATTTCGGGCCGTAACCGTTCCTGGGAAGATACCAGTGCCAGTAACATCTACCATGTCGATCCCGTTTCCACTACCATCAATGATAGCGCAATTGGTTAGCAATGCGCTTGCTGAGTTCTCAAGGTCGAGAGCGCCCAGGTAACCCATAACGGCAGTATGTGTCAGCAAAGAGCCGCTCAAAATAACCGTACCGCCATTGGCGTGGACGTGCACACCATCAAACAGACAGTTTTCCCCTGATAGGACCGAACCGCCGGTTACATAAAACAGTGTATTGTGAGACAGGATTCGACAGTTATGAAATAAGGGTGAGCTACCCTCTATACATGAAACGACATTGGGCCCCTGATATGGAGATAATTGAACACTATGTGATGCATCGAAATCAACTTCACACGAGTCGATGGTGGGTCCAGCGCCGTTGACAATGATTGGCGCCGGCGGCGAAGGAGGATAGGGTCCGGGAACCGTTGGCGTAATGCTCGGATTTATGATCCACATTCCTTCAAGCCGCGCGGACCGAGGTTCTCGAGTTTGGAAAATGAATGCAGTATGCCCAGTATTCTGCAGGTCAACGAAACAATGCCCCAGACCGTTTGCGCAGCGAACTGTGATACCTCTCCCGCCGAAGTCAATACTTTGATTGCCAATCCCGGAATAGGTCCCGTCCAAAATGACAACGGTGTCACCCGGAAATGAATGATCAATGCCCTTCTGAATGGAATCAAATGGATGCTGGGCAGAGCCGTCC
>JACQFE010000001.1 GCA_016200265.1 Planctomycetota bacterium
CGCCGATCCAGGAAATCGATCACTTCCTGCCTGACCGCTGGGCGCGAACTCATACCGTCACGAACTCGTCGAATTGAAATCGCTTACTCGCAGTGTGTTCTCACGGACCGGCGACGATCGTGTGGTTGGCCGTACTCTTACTTTAGATCCACGTCAATTCGACCTCACGATGGATAAGCCCGCTAACTTGGCGCCGTATCCGCTCGTCGCGACTTGCAACTTCTTCTCGATTCAGAATGAACTTGTGGGGCGATTGACCATCGCTACCGAAGGGAGTGCTCCGTCCGTAGTTCCCATTCATTCTATAAATCCCATTACAATTTCAACACAATTGGGATCGTTTTCGATTCTGATTTCAAACGTCGATTATGAGCACAAAACTGCCAAGATTCTCGTTTCAAAACTTTGACAAAGAATGAGAGAATTACAGTGAAGAACCATCAGCGATGTTTACTTCGTAGCTTCATCTATGTGGCCTCATTTCTATTTCCAGTGACCGCCACGTTTGCTGACGATGAACTTGACCAAGCAATTAACCAGATTGCCGATATGATAAGTAAGAGTACCCACGAACCTACTACGCGGACAATTGCTGTCGCTGATTTCGCGATGCTTGACGGTACTGTCACAACGCTCGGCCAGCACTTGGCCGAATCCCTTATCACAGAACTTTTCCGTGTCGCACCCTACAAGTTTGAAGTAGTCGAACGTCGACACCTCGCATTGGTTCTAATGGAGCAAAAGATCGCTGCAAATCAGCTTTTTGATCCAAAGTCCCTATCAAGGATAGGTAAACTCTTGCAAGTCCAGGAGATCGCCACCGGCACGATCACTGATTTAACTGATCAAATTGAGATCAACTCGCGCCTTATATCTGTAGAAACCGGGCGCATCACAGCAGTTGACCGTCGTCGAATACGAAAGCTAGGTTCGGTCAGCGAGTTACTTAACAAAATCGCTGTCGCAGGACAAGCCGACGATTCGAAAGCCCCGCCGAAAGAAACGCCGGACGCAGTCGAGAAAAAAACTGGTAATATCCCCAGACACGGTTCAAACGTTGATGGTGTAGTTATTGAAATTGTACGAGCCGTACGAAAAGGGACGAATGTCTCGGTTGAATTGGCGTTCACGTCGACAAGACGAGACCTCGATCTTAGCCTTTGGGGTGACTGGCATGAAAGTTCTACTGCTGTGACCAACAATGCAATGTCATACCGCGCAAGAGAACCCAAGCTTGGAATGGCTGAACACAATGGCTTCGTTGAAGGGCGACTTTTGGCGGGTACAAGAGTACAAGGGGAACTCACTTTCCATGGCGTCGAGAGCGATGCAACGTCGATTTCTCTTGAAATACGGGGGATGCGCAAAAACGCTGGCGCAGACGACAATAGTTGGCAGCGATGGTCATTAGCGGCCGGAAAAATTCCAATTGATAAGTAGGCGTCGCTTAGCTCCCCTACCAGTCTTCGAGGCGCGATTACCGATAATCATTAGCTCAGTTTCGAGTGGCATAGGACACCGTTCCCAAGAAAAATTCTACTTGCGAGAGATCATCTCACATTCGCCGAATTGAAAAATTCCGCCGAGCGCCATTGACGTTATTCCCTTAGGAGCCGCCGGACTGCGAACTTGGGTCACACTCGTAGCCGCGAAGCGGCGGGACTGAGGTAGCCCACCCTCGTCAAAGCGTTCGACCCCGAATGGGGTCGCGGATTGTAGCCACGGGTGATGATTCGCGCAGCGAGTCGAACCCGTGGATAGCGAGGCCGAAAATTCATTCTCTTTTTTCATGCTACCTCCGCCCCGACCAGGGGCGGAGGAAGTACCGAACACGAAAGGGTAGATGGAGGCGTCATCCTTCTCCACGGGTTCCGCTGCGCTTCACCCGTGGCAACAATCCGGCGCTCCTTCGGAGCGAGCAACCGGCGACAAACAAGATTGCCGCGAGAATCGGTCTAAGTTTCACGTCAAGCAAATCTGCGCGAATCTGCGAAATCTGCGGATTACGTCACCGTGTTTCCCCGTTTCGACATTTCGACTTTTCGACGTTCGATGTTTCACGCGAGTGCCACGCCATGACACTCTGAAAAAAATACCCTTCCAAACGAACCCATCTGAAAGCCTCGCTTTACGCCGCCTTTGCGAACTTCGTGCCCTTCGTGGTGAAAAAATCTGCGCGAATCTGCGAAATCTGTGGTTCCGCCTGTCCGCTTCCTCACGGGCGCGGCTCGGAAAGACCGCCCCGCGCTCGCGCTTGGGGTTCGGATTGAGTTGACGCAAAGAGAATCTTTGCGCTCCCCCTGCTGCTTTGGGGTTGAGCGTCGGCGCGCGTACAATCTATTGCATGAACGAGTCTCGCAAAAAGCGATTGACCGATTACGCAAGCTGCGCCGGTTGAGCCGGCAAGCTCCCCATGGGAGTTTTGGCGCAGGTGCTGCGTAGTCAAGCGGGATCGCACGATCCAAATCTACTCGTCGGAACGGACACGTTCGACGACGCGGGGGTCTATCGTCTCAAAGATTCGACCGCACTCGTGCTCACGCTCGATTTCTTTCCGCCGCTGGTGGATGACCCGTACGAGTTCGGGCGGATCGCCGCGGCCAATAGCTTGTCCGATGTGTACGCGATGGGCGGTCGGCCGATCACCGTGCTAAACATCGTCGGCTTTCCGGACAAGGAACTGCCGATCGAAATTCTCGGCGAGATTCTTCGTGGCGGGGCCGAGCGCGTGAGTGCGGCCGGGGCGATCGTCGCGGGCGGGCACAGCGTTCGCGATGCGGAGATCAAGTACGGCCTGTCGGTCACTGGACTGGTGCATCCCGATCGCATCTTGATGAATCGCGGGGCGAAAGTCGGCGACGTGCTCGTGCTCACCAAGCCGATCGGCAGTGCCCAGCTCACGACGGCCGCGAAGAAGGGCGTAATTTCGCAATCCGACCTGGCCGAAGCGATCGACGTGATGACGGATTTGAATGCGGGAGCGTGCGCGGCGGCGCTGGAGATTGGAGTTCACGCGGCGACGGATGTCACGGGGTTTGGATTGATCGGTCATGCGTTTGAGATGGCAGAAGCGAGCGATGTGACGATTGAGATTGATGCGCACGCTGTTCCGCTGATGGAGCACGCGCTTCGCCTGGCTCGCGACGGCGTGGTGACACGAGCGTGTCAGTCGAATCTGGATCACGTTGGGACGCGCTTGCAAATCAGAGCCCCAAGCGTGAGCGCGGGGCATGCTGCAATCGAAGAGGAATTGATCAAACTTCTCACCGACGCACAAACTTCCGGGGGACTTTTGCTCTCCGTCGCCGCCGATCGCGCCGACGCCCTTGTCATCTCACTGAAGCGACACAAGACTCGTGCAGCAGCGATCATTGGACGCGTTGTTGCGTCTTCGCCGCATCGAATCACGTTGGTCGCGTAGCGAACAAACAACGCCAATTCCCACCGTTCTCAGCGGCCGGTCAATTGCTCCATTTGTTCGGGATAGCGAGCTCCTTCCAACTTGATCGCTGATGCGGCGCTGTCGATTTCGCGAAGGTCGGCCGGCGTAAGCTCGATTGCAGCGGCCCCGATGTTTTCTTCCATGCGATGCAGTTTCGTCGTGCCCGGAATCGGAACAATCCACGGCTTCTGTGCAAGCAGCCATGCCAGCGCAATCTGAGCGGGCGTCGCTTTCTTGCGCGTCGCGATCTTGCCGAGCAGATCAACCATTGCCTGATTGGCCTTGCGGGCTTCCGGCGTGAAGCGTGGGACAAGGTTGCGAAAGTCGGAGCTGTCGAACGTGGTTTTCTCGTCGATTTTTCCCGTGAGAAAACCTTTACCCAGTGGGCTGAATGGAACGAATCCGATTCCCAGCTCTTCGCATATCGGCAGCACTTCCTCTTCGGGTTTTCTCCACCAGAGCGAGTATTCGCTCTGCAAGGCTGTCACGGGATGAACGGCGTGCGCGCGACGGATCGTTTTCACGCCCGCTTCGGACAGGCCGAAGTGCTTGACCTTGCCTTCCTGAATCAGTTTTCTAACCGCCCCGGCCACATCTTCAATCGGCACGTTTGGGTCAACGCGATGTTGATAGAGCAAATCGATCGCATCGATCTTGAGTCGCCTGAGTGAGGCCTCGGCGACTTCCCTGATGTGCTCCGGACGACTGTTGAGGCCGGACCATCTCGACCCGCCGTTGGGATCCGGCGCGAACCCGAACTTGGTGGCGATGACCACTTGCGTGCGGATGGGAGAGAGGGCTTCGCCCACGAGTTCTTCGTTGGTGAACGGGCCGTACACTTCGGCGGTGTCGAAGAAGGTGACGCCGCGATCGACGGCCGCGTGGAGCAGCTTGATCATCTCTCGCTTGTCCGCGGGCGGACCGTACCCGAAGCTCATTCCCATGCAGCCGAGTCCGATGGCCGAGACTTCCAGATTGCCGTTTCCAAGTTTTCGCTTCGGTATTTGTTTCATTTGATTCTCCTTTGAGGTGCATTTCCCCGCACGTTTCCGCGAAAAGTTCCCACCGAATCGAGCGAGAGAAAGGACTCTCGCTCCAGCAAATTGAGTGGCGGAAAAATCATGGCCCCACGTTGCAAACAGCGCAACATGGGCCACCCTGCTATTCGTTTCTCGCTGCGGAGAATGTTAGGTTCACGGATAAATGAGCGAGTCAGTTGACGAATAGCGATTCGGCCCGGGGCCAAAGGCGTTCTGTCCAGGATACGGGTTCGGAAACGAACTATAATGCGGCGACTCGCCGTGGATTCGATTTGAGCCGTTTTCATCCCAGCCATCATCAGTCATCAGGGTATAGATATTGTCCCCGTTCACGCCGGCCAAGGGCGTATCGAAGAACAAACCCGAACCATCGCCGCGAAGCACATTTTGTCCCTGTCGGCCGTGGTTCGGCGAGTTGTACGGACGCCACCGAAGCGGAGAGTCGTCGTAATAAAGCGGCTTCCCGCGGCGAGTCTCGAACATTGGGTCCAACCGGTCGAGGTAATATGGGCCTTTATCCGCCGCGACAACTTGACGCCCGTCGGCGCCCTCCCGAGGCTGCGTGTCGCGCGGACCAAACGGCACTTGGTAACCATAGCTGATGTTCTCATATCCGGCGAAGTCGTAATAGTCGCCACCGTCGAAGAGAAAATCGCCTGGGTCAACCGCGTCGCGGCTACTTGGACAGATGAATTGGCGCTCCGCGATATCTCCGGAGCGGACCATCATCCAAAACGAGCGGGTCACGGAAACGGCCGTGCTTCCGCCGGACGGATTCCCTGGAGTTTCGCTGGTTGTTTCGTTTGCACGGTCGAAACCAACTTCCCCAGAATCAGTCGGTTCGCCATCGGTTGCACTCCGATTGTTAAGGTAGTCAATTCCGCCGTTGTCAATCAGACCTCTCTTGAATGCGGGTATTGCCCATTTTTCCTGGTTATCATTGGCGTAGATTTTCATTGAGTTACCAATGCCACGCACATTCAATGCGCATTGGTCGCGCCGGCTCAGCGAACGAATTTGCGCAAATGCCGGCCCGGCGAGCATGACAATAATCATGAGCACGACGATGCAACCAATTAGATCTACAAATGAGAATTTCGCCTTTGACATGATTTGGCCCACTTCCCAGAGTAGCGTAGACCAGCGAACGCGAACACGCAAGCATTGAACGGTTAACGCCGCGCATAAAAAAACCCCTCGCTTTCGCTTGGGGCTTTGATATCTTTGGCAATTGAAGAAGTGGACGCGGGATCGTGAAACAGAATCTTCATCTGTCACTCTCCGTTGTTAGTGGAGAGAGAGATGCTGGAAGGTGGCTTGTTGTTACAGCCACTTATGAAAGTGGTCAAGCACTAGGCCATTAGTACGGGTCAGCTCGCACATCTCTGTGCTTACACCTCCCGCCTATCGACGTGGTGGTCTTCCACGGGCCTACCGTCATACTTGATGACATCGAGACCTCATCTTAAGGGGGGCTTCCCGCTTAGATGCATTCAGCGGTTATCCTTTCCGTGCATAGCTACCCAGCGTTGCCCCGAGCGGGACAGCTGGTACACCAGTGGCACGTGCCTCCTAATCCTCTCGTACTAAGGAGACCTCCTTGCAAGTCTCGTGCGCCCACGGCAGATAGGGACCGACCTGGCTCGCGCCGGTCTGAACCCAGCTCGCGTACCACTTTAATCGGCGAACAGCCGAACCCTTGGGAGCGCCTTCACCCCCAGGATGTGATGGGCCGACATCGAGGTGCCAAACCTCCCCGCCGCTATGAACGCTCGGGGGAGATCAGCCTGTTATCCCCGGAGTACCTTTTATCCGTTGAGCGATAGCCCTTCCACACGGGACTACCGGATCACTAAGGCCTACTTTCGTATCTGCTCGATGAGTATATCTCGCAGTTAAGCCGGCTTATGCCTTTGCACTCAAACGCGCGATTGCCAACCGCGCTGAGCCGACCATTGCACTCCTCCGTTACTCTTTGGGAGGAGACCGCCCCAGTCAAACTGCCCACCTAACACTGTCCCCCATCCGGCTTCACGGAGTGGGGTTAGGGAACAAACAGCACAAGGGTGGTATTTCAACGTTGGCTCCCTGATGGCCGGAACCACCAGATCATCGCCTCCCACCTATCCTACGCATGTGATGCCTGCGACCAATATCAGGATACAGTAAAGGTTCACGGGGTCTTTCCGTCTTGCCGCGGGTATGTGGTATCTTCACCACAAATACAATTTCACCGAGTCCGTCTTTGAGACAGTGCTCCAGTCGTTACGCCATTCATGCGCGTCGGAACTTACCCGACAAGGAATTTCGCTACCTTAGGACCCTCATAGTTAGGGCCGCCGTTTACGGGTGCTTCGGTTGCCAGCTTCGGGGAGCAAGCCCCCCTGACCGCCTTCCTTAACATTCCCGCACCGAGCAGGCGTCAGTCTCTATACGTCCACTGTATGTGTTAGCAGAGACCTGTGTTTTTGATAAACAGTCGCCAGAGCCGATTATCTGCGGCCTCCCACCGAAGTGGGTAGGCACCCCTTATCCCGAAGTTACGGGGTCAAATTGCCTAGTTCCTTAAAGACGGTTCTCTCGAGCGCCTGAGGCTACTCGCCTCACCTACCTGTGTCAGTTTTAGTACGGATCCGCATGATAAATCCCGAGAGCTTTTCTCGGTCCCTCCGCTCCGCACTTCGGCAACAAATCGGCCTCGGTCTTTCGACAACCCTCACTACATATCGTGGGCTGCGGCTAAGAAGGACGCACACTCGGATAGGTCATACGAAGGGCAGGACTATTAACCTGCTGTCCAATCGACTACGCCTTTCGGCCTCGTCTTAGGTTCCGCCTAACCCTGGGCGGATTTCCCTTCCCCAGGAAACCTTAGGTTTACGGCGAGGAGGATTTTCACCTCCTTTATCGTTACTCATTCCGGCATAATCACTGGATAGATCCGCTACCACTCCTTACGGTATGGCCTGTATCTATCTATCCACGCTCCCCTACCGAACAGTGTCACCGAAGTGACATTTGTTCCCGCGGCTTCGGTACCATGCTTTAGTCCCGTTCATCATCGGCGCCCAATCTCTCGATGAGTAAGCTATTACGCACTTTTTAAATGGTGGCTGCTTCTAAGCCAACATCCTCGCTGTCACAGAGAAAGGACTTCCTTACGCACTTAGCATGGATTAGGGACCTTAGCCGACGGTCTGGGTTGTTTCCCTTTTGTCCATGAAGCTTATCCCTCACAGACTGACTCCCGGGATAGTCGTCGTGGTATTCGGAGTTTGGTTGAGGGCGGTAGGCTGGTGGCCCCCGCGTCTCATTCAGTAGCTCTACCCCCACGACGTAGTTTCCCAAGGCTAGCCCAAAAGCGATTTCGGGGAGAACCAGATATCTCCACGTTTGATTAGACTTTCACTCCTCCCCACAGTTCATCCCATAACTTTTCAACGTTAATGAGTTCGGTCCTCCGCCGCCTTTTACGGTGGCTTCAACCTGACCATGGGTAGATCACGTGGTTTCGGGTCTATGGCCTGCAACTAATCGCCCTATTCAGACTCGCTTTCGCTACGGCTCCTCCGCAGAACGGATTAACCTAATGCTGCAGACCATAACTCGCCGGATCATTATGCAAAAGGCACGCGGTCACACGGGAAGAGCAAGCTCATCCATCGTGCTCCCACAGCTTGTAAGTGCATGGTTTCAGGTTCTTTTGACTCCCCTAAAAGGGGTTCTTTTCACCTTTCAGTCGCCCTACTTGTTCACTATCGGTCGTCGAGTAGTACTTAGCCTTGGAGGGTGGGCCCCCCGGCTTCGCACGGAGTTTCACGAGCTCCATGCTACTCTGGGACACCTCTCAACGGAGGGCTGTTGTTTTCGCGTACGGGGATGTCACCCTCTATGTCCGGTCGTTCCAGACCGTTCCGCTAACAACGCCTTTGTAACTCCTCGAGGGCCCGCAACCCCACGGTGCAAGCACCATGGTTTGGGCTATGTCCGCCTTCGCTCGCCGCTACTGACGGAGTCTCGGTTGATTTTCTTTCCTCCAGGTACTGAGATGTTTCAGTTCCCTGGGTTGGCTTCCTGCGGCCTATACATTCAGCCGCCGATTGCACCATCTGGTTGCCCAGTGATGCACGGTTTCCCGATTCGGAAATCCCCGGATCGAAGCTAGTTTGACAGCTCCCCGAGGCTTATCGCAGCCTACCACGTCCTTCATCGCCTCTCGACGCCTAGGCATCCCCCATGCACTCTTAAAAGCTTGACCACATTCATAAGAGACTGTGTCAAGCTACCTTCCAGCGCTCGGATTTCTTTAAAGATGTCGTTTGCAGAATATCAGGCGAGTCATCAATGGAGATAGCCCGGAAAGGTGCCACACCATCCTTGACGCGTATCTGATCCACGCAAACAAGCAACTCAAATGAAATCAATGGTTCTGATTCACAAACCTTTTCATCCGCTTCGCCGACTCGCAACTCAAAAACCGCTTCCTTACGGGCGCGGCTCTGAAAAACATCACGATTTCAGCCAAACGGATGGCGTCCACTTCTTCAATTGTCAAAGAGCATTTCCCACGACACGGCCGAAAACCCTGCCGCGAGGGGGAAAGAGCAAGCATATCACCGCTGGGGAGGCCGTCAACCCCCCGCAGCAATATTGTTTAGGCCGCTTAAGGTGCCCAGATCAATGGCAAGTTCGGAACTGGCGCAAGCTTTTGTGAATCCATGTATTTATGGATTCATTGGGGACGGAGGAGCCTTCCGACCAGCGGCTTGGGACTGTGCGACCCCCGATCGCTCAGGCGAACGCCTGCGGCCTAAGAATGGTCCAACTTCTGAACTGGCTTTCATGGCTAATTCACCGAAAATCGCAGCATGAAGACGAAGAAAGAGGCTGCTACTCGGAAAAACTCATCCGCAAGAACAAGTTTAGGCCGACCGCTGTTCGGCTCGCATCTCTCCATCGCCGGCGGGCTGGAAAACGCGTTGATTAGCGCGAAGGAATATGGCTTTGATTGCGTGCAGATCTTCGTCAAAAACCAGCGGCAATGGAAATCCAAGCCGCTTACGGACGATCAAGTTCAACGCTTCGCGGAGGCCAAGCGTGCCACTGGCATGACACTTGTCGCCGCGCACGCGAATTATCTGCTCAATCTCGCGTCGCCGGACGACCGCGTTCGCAAGGGAAGCATTGATGTGCTCGCGGACGAGTTGACTCGCTGCGAAACGCTGGGCATCGCCTGCCTGATGTTTCATCCGGGAGCGCACTTAAGCGAAGACCGAAGTTCAAAGGTCAAAGTTCGAAAACAGAGCGCGGAGCGAAAGCGAGGGGACGCTTTACAGAGCCGCGACCGTGAGGGAGCGGATGAACAACTGCCAATTGCCGAATTCCAACTGCCGATTGAAAAGAACGGGATCAGAAACGCCGAGCGTGACGGAATCAAACGAATCGCGGAATCGCTCGACGAGATCGCGGCCGGGTACGACTTCCGCACGCCGGAAAGTTATGCGGCCATGATGGACGAAATGGATCGTGTCATCGGCGTGGCACCGGTCAAGTGCATCCACACCAACGATTCGAAGCGCGAACTCGGCAGCCGCGTCGACCGCCACGAACACATCGGCAAAGGCAAGATCGGCAAATCCGGCTTCGCAAATTTCATCAACGATTCCCGCTGGCATGGCATCCCGATGATCCTTGAAACGCCAAAGGGAGTGGACGATAACGGTAAGGATTTTGACAAGATGAATTTGAAGGTGCTGAGATCACTCATAAGAAAATAAGATCGAAGTGCGAATGGCGAAGATCAAAAAAGGTTTTCTGCGCTTAACTTCCAATCGGTACATTCGGCATGCAGCCTGGACGGTCCCTGCGATATTGCTGGCATTCGTCTTGGCGGTTAGGTGGATACCTTCCAGACTTTTTGGCGAGCACAAGTTCGTGGTTTTTGGCGATGAAGTAGTTGCGCCAATTTGGCTCACAATTCTGGCAGTCATTGTCGCTTATAAAGCCTATCGGTCGAAACTCCGTGAAAAATCGTTCAAGAATGTTCTACGGAGCCTGATGTTGTCGCTCTGTTCGGTTGCTACTGCGGAATGTCTATATTTGGGAATTTGGGCCGAATTCAGCAACCGAACGGCATATGGCTGGGAGCACGATTACTCGGCTCTCCCTGCCAACTTTACGACGGAATTGCGCGCCTTTCGGCGGAACATCGTGCCAATCTTGTCGATCGATTTGCTCTTTTGCGGCAGCTATGACCTTGCGCGAAAGTATGAATTTGGCGTGCAGTGGTGGGATTTTGATGCGAGTATTTTTTACATATGTCCGCTTGTTACCAACCCTATGCCACCAGAGGGGTCAGCTATCTTAGTCGTTTTATTCGCAGCCCCGTTTTGGTTACCTGCGATCCTGTTTGCAATCTATCCGATCCTAAGTATTACTCGCGGACCGCTCAGACGCGCGCGGCGACGGCGGCGAGGGCAATGCATGAAATGTGCCTACGACTTAACGGGCAACATCTCTGGCACTTGCCCCGAATGCGGAACCAAGATCGAAGTGCGAATACCAAGAATCGAAAACAAAACTTCGTGCATCGTGCTGTCATACTCACTTTCAGATGTGTCGATCGACTGATTTGATCGGCGCACCAACCCAAGGAATGACGTGCGGATTGGCGTTAGAGATGATCAATCAAGCTCCGTTGACTCCACCCTTGGACAGGAGGTAATAGGTATCTGCCATGTGCGGACGATACACGCTAGCAGCCGAGGAAAAAGAGCTTGACGATGAATTCAACCCCATCGTTGCAGGACGTCTACGGCCTCGATTCAACATCGCGCCCACGCAACAGGTTCCAGTCGTGCGAGTGATCGACGGGAGCCGTCGGCTCGATGAACTTCGGTGGGGGCTAGTGCCTCATTGGGCCAAAGACATCAAGGTCGGCAGCCGCATGATTAACGCCCGCTCCGAGGACGCTGCCAACAAGCCCGCGTTCCGCGCTCCATTGCGCAAGCAGCGGTGTCTGGTTCCCTGTACGGGCTTTTTTGAGTGGGAGCTCGTCGCCGACGAGCAATCACGTCATCCGCGAAAGCGGCCATATTACATTCGTCGCCGGGATGAACGCTTATTTGCATTGGCTGGCCTGTGGGATCGCTGGCAGAACTCGGATGGATCGACGGTTGAGTCGTATACCATTTTGACTACGACACCGAATGCGCTACTCAGTTCACTGCATGATCGAATGCCGGTGATCGTGCGCCGCGACGATTACGCGATCTGGCTCGATCCCGACATGCAGGATACGAATCGCCTGCAACCGCTCTTTCCTCCGTTCCCGGATACGGATTTTGTGATGAACGCGGTGAGCATGCGGGTGAACTCGCCGAAGTTCGACGATCCAGACTGCATTCAGGAAACGGCATAGTTCTTCAATTCACGATCGGTGGTTCCGATAATTTTCGCCATTCCGCGAAGATAACCCTTCATTTTCATGCGCTTGCCTGCGCCCGGATGCACATGCTAACATAATCCTAACGTAATTTGGAAGTGGAGCGGCGAACTTGAAATCAACTCTGGTCGAAAAAATCCGGGCCATCGAACGCAAGCACGTCGGGCATGACGACTCACAGCGAAAAACACCCGCGATTCTTTCCAGCGGATGGGCTGAAGTGGATACGGCGCTGGGCGGCGGCCTGCCCTGCGGACTGCACGAATGGTTCGGGCTTGCTCCCGCGTCGGCAAATGTTTCACCGGATCGAAAATTCTGGCGACCGCCATTATGCGCGTTGATTCATCTTGTTCGACGTGGGCTGGAAACCGCCGAACCCGGACGCCGGGTGATATGGATCGGGCGAAAATGCTTTCCTTATCCTTCGACTCTCCACCGAAACGCTGGGGATCGTTTTTTGTTGCAACGCTCATTGTTCGTTGCTCCGCGTAATTCAGCGGATCGTTTGTGGGCGATTGACTTGGCCCTGCGTTCACCCGCCGTGGGTGTCGTCATCGCCGACGGCAGCGGCTTTGACATGGCCGCAACGCGCCGAATCCAGCTCGTGGCGAGCAATCACGCAGCGCAGGCGTTTCTCGTGCGGCCCCCGTGGGAACAATGCGAACTGTCGGCGGCGCAATCCCGTTGGATGGTGCGAAACGTAGCGGCAAACGCTGACTCGACGGGAAGCACAAATCCTGTGTGGACCATTGAACTTTTGCGATGCAAGGGAGTGCATTGGGGAATAACAGAGAATATCTGGCGTGTGGAGTGGGACCGTGCGGAATGCGCTCTCCATCTATCTACCAAAGTGGCCGATTCAGTTGGCGCAGCGCCGTCGGCAACTTCAAAACGATCCAGTCGTCGGCTCGCGTAAGGCGGAAGCGATGTTGCTGGTCGAATCGGCGAAAGGCGACGACGTTGTGGCCTGCGCGTGTTCGCGCGCCGAACAAGCGGGTGTGCTCGCAGGAATGACTTTGGCCCATGCCCGGTCGCTGGTTCACGGATGCGTGGTGCATATTGAATCGTACAACCATGAAGATGATGTCCGACAGCTTCACAGGATGGCGCAATGGGCGCTTCGTTTTTCGCCGATTACAGCCCCCGATGAACCTCTCGGGCTGCTATTGGACATCGCCGGTTGCGAGCACCTATACGGCGGAGCATTAAAGCTCGCCCAGCGAGTCAGTGAATCTCTTACACGACTTGGATTCCACGCCCGGCTCGCCGTCGCTCCTACATTCGCTTGTGCGCAAGCGATCGCGGCTTGCGCGAACAAGGTCATTACGCTCATTGACGTCGATGGAATGCGCGACGCTCTTGCGCCATTGCCGATCGCGGCCTTGCGTGTGGAACCTGCCGTTTGCGCATCACTCTTGGAAATCGGTGTCGAATGGATCGGTCAGTTGTTGGCCCTCGAACGGAAAGAGCTATCTGCGCGATTCGGTGGCACGCTGATGCGACGTTTGGATCAAGCACTGGGACGCGGCGTGCCCGAAGTCATCGAACCGATTCGTAAACCCGAACAGCTGGAAGCCTCGCGCATCTTTGACGGCCCGGTGACGTGCCTCGAAGCGATCCTGACGACGTGCCATGATCTTCTTGCTGAGCTGGTTCAACGGCTCGCGCGAGATGAAAGCGGTGCGTGTGGGTTGAGTTTTTTATTTCGACGCGTCGGTGCTGCGCCGGCCGAAGTATCGCTGCGCCTGGCACGCGCCAGCCGCGATCCGAATCACTTGTGGTCATTGCTGCGGCCTCAACTCGAACGAGTGGAATTGGGCTATGGAGTCGAGGAAATTCAGCTTCGCGCGGAGCAAACGGAACCCATCGAGCATGGGCAGGCCGGGCTTTGGCCGGACGCAGGGTTAGCATCGCCGTCGGCGCACGAATCAGACTGGGCGCAATTGCTCGATCACCTCATTGAGCGTTTGGGGCTTGCGAACGTGATGGTGGCGTACGTTGAAGAATCCTACGTTCCGGAGCAAGCCTATCCGCTTCAGTCATGGCGTGACGAGAATTGCGCCAACAAGAATGGGTCACGCCGAAACGCAGAGTCGAGAACACATTCCGCCGCGCGACCGTCGCGATTGTTTGCACAACCGGAACCGGCTCGCGTGTTGACCGTCACGCCCGATGGACCGCTGGTGTGGCTGAACTGGCGAGGACGAGAACGACGAGTCTATCGCTGCATCGGCCCGGAACGAATTGCTCTTTCGGGGTGGGAAATACCTGCGCCTTCCGCTTCATCAACAGCTCTGTCTCGCGATTACTACATGATCGTGGACATGGACGGCGACTGGTTGTGGGTGTTCCGCGACGGCCAGACGAGCAATTGGTTCGTACACGGCGAATGGACGTGACTTTATGCCAGACCTTCCCCATCCAAAAGCTCACGCCCATCCGTACCATCGTCCGGCGACAAACTCCACAAACCGCGCGAATGGTCAGATTGCAAATCCTTCACACAATAGTCCGCGATACGTCGAGCTGGCGGTTACGAGCAACTTCACTTTCCTGCGCGGGGCGAGTCATCCCGACGAACTGGTTCATCAGGCGGCGCAACTCCATCACGCGGCCATTGCAGTAACGGATTGGAACTCGCTGGCCGGTGTCGTCCGCGCTCACGTTGCGGCCAAGGAAGCAGGCATTCCTTTCATCGTCGGTTGCCGACTGGTTTTCACCGAACCGGACTGGCTCTCCGTACTCGTCTATCCGACCGATCGCGCCGCTTACGGACGATTGTGTCGCTTACTGACGCTCGGAAAGCGCCGAGCGCCCAAGGGCGAATGCCATCTCACTCTGACCGACCTGCGAGAGCATCACGAAGGATTGTTGGCCGTAGCATTTTTTTCGTCCCCAGCGCCCATCGATGTTTCGCAAACGCTTTCCGTTTTGCGAGACACTTTCGACGGCGATCGACTCTCACTGGCGATTACACGTCTCTATTGTCCCGACGACGCCGGTCAGATTCTGCGAATACAAACGCTATCCGAACAATGGCGCATACCACTGGTCGCGGTGAACGACGTGCATTATCACGTCGCGGAACGTCACGCCTTGCAGGACGTGCTCACCTGCATTCGCCACACCTGCACGCTTTCCGAGGCCGGATTCCGGCTCTTTCCCAACGGAGAGCGATACTTGAAAGCGCCGGACGTTATGGCCCGGTTGTTCGTCGATCATCCCGAAGCTCTCGCACGCACCATTGACATCGCCGATCGAGTGCGAGGCTTCAATCTCGATCAACTCCGCTACGAATATCCCGACGAAACGTGCTCGCCCGGCCTGACACCGATGGAGCATTTAAGACGGCTGACATGGCAAGGCGCGAACGATCGCTATCCGCAGGGTGTGCCCGACAAAGTGCGTCGTCAGATCGAATACGAGTTTGCCTTGATCGAAGAGCTGCAATACGCGACGTACTTTCTGACGGTGCATGATTTGGTGAGGTTCGCCCGTTCGCAGGGGATTCTATGTCAGGGACGGGGTGCGGCAGCGAACTCCGCCGTCTGCTTTTGCCTTGGCGTCACGTCCGTTGATCCCGATCGTATCAACATGCTCTTCGAGCGCTTCGTCAGCCGCGAGCGTGACGAGCCTCCCGACATCGACATCGACTTCGAGCATGAGCGCCGCGAGGAAGTCATTCAATACATTTACGGGAAATACGGACGCGAACGGGCGGCACTGACGGCGGAAGTCATCACCTATCGACGGCGCAGCGCCGTCCGCAACGTGGGCAAGGCGCTCGGTCTTTCGCTCGACGCCGTGGATCACATCGCCAAGCGAGTTGATACATGGGAGAAGAATCCGTTTACGGATTCCGAAGGCGGCGACGTGCCCGCACAACTGATGGCGTTCGGTTTTGACGCCAACGATCCCACCGTGCGGCGCTTTGTCGCTCTGGTACGCGAGATCATCGGCTTTCCGCGCCACCTATCGCAGCACGTCGGCGGGTTCGTAATGACTCGCGGGCCGCTTTGCGAACTGGTCCCCATCGAGAACGCGGCAATGGACAACCGCACCGTAATCGAATGGGACAAGGATGACATCGAAGCACTGGGAATGCTCAAAGTGGACGTGCTGGGGTTGGGGATGCTCACCTGCATTCGCAAAGCCATGCAATTGATCGAACAGCATCACGGACGCACGTTGACGCTGGCAACCATTCCCTCCGAAGACCCCGTCGTCTACGACATGATTGGAAAATCCGACACGCTGGGCGTGTTTCAGATTGAATCGCGTGCGCAAATGACCATGCTTCCGCGACTCAAACCGCGCTGCTTCTATGACTTGGTGATCGAGGTTGCCATTGTGCGGCCCGGACCGATCGTCGGCGAAATGGTGCATCCTTATCTGCGGAGGCGCGTCGGTGAAGAAACATTTGAGTATCCCAACGAAACCATCCGCGAAGTATTGGGCCGGACGCTGGGCGTGCCGCTCTTTCAAGAGCAGGTTATGGCGCTGGCGATCAAGGCGGCAGGATTCACGCCGGGCGAGGCCGAAAAGCTACGCCGCGCCATCACCGCTTGGACGAGCAAAGGCGACATTGCGAATTTCCCGACGCGATTCGTCGAGGGCATGGTTCGGAATGGCTACGATCGTGCGTTCGCGGAATGGTGTTTCAAGCGGTTCAAAGGATTTAGTCAATATGGTTTTCCCGAATCGCACGCGGCGAGCTTCGCCTTGCTGGTCTATGCGTCGGCGTGGATCAAGTGTTATTACCCTGCCGTCTTTGCCGCTGCATTGCTCAACAGCCAGCCGATGGGCTTTTACGCTCCTGCGCAAATTGTCCGCGATACCCGTGACCACGGCGTCGAAGCGCGTGCCATTGACGTGAACAAGAGCGAATGGGACTGCGCCATCGAAGAAGATGGCAACTCGCTTCCTCTCGGAATGCGGATGGTGAATGGTCTGCGCGAACGTGAAGCTCGAAAGATCATTGAAGCCGTTGAAGGGCACGGGGAGTTTTCATCGCCATTCGAGCTTTGGCGTGCCAGCGCCGTCTCGAAAAATGCACTCGCGAAGCTCGCCCGAGCGGACGCTTTTCGTTCGATGCAATTGAATCGTCGTCGTGCCTTGTGGGAGATCCAAAAACTAGGCGATCATGCTCTGCCGCTGTTTGATTCGCTACCGCAGGAAAGAAGCGAATCCGCAATCCCCATCGCACCGCCGGCGCTCGACGTGGGACAGGACTATGCCGCCGTCGGCCTCTCGCTCAAAGGCCATCCCGTCTCATTCATCCGCAAAGCGTTTGCCGCAAGGGGCGTCATTACTGCGGCAGAGGTTAAAGATTTGAAACGCACACCGACGGGCCGATTCGTTACCGTAGCGGGAATCGTTCTCTTTCGTCAGCGTCCTGGAACGGCCAAGGGTGTGATGTTTATGACCATCGAGGACGAAACCGGGCGGGTCGATCTAATCGTGCGCCCGACGATCTACGAGCGCTACCGCGACGCGGCGGTGTATGCTCAGCTTGTGCTTGTCCGAGGTGTCGTCGAACACCAAGGCCAAGTCCTGCATGTCATGGCAAAGCACATGAGGAACATGGATCACGCGATCGTCAAAATGCCAAGGCTGTCGAGGGATTTTCGATGATGCATTATTCTCTACCGATTGCTTCGGCAATTCATCGTCATTGCTTGTGTTAGAAATGGCGGCTTGCTGTTGAAGAAACTGAAGACCGCAACATTCTATTAGGCTCTGTCTGAAAACTCGTTTTCTTGCCGACAATCCTGGGTAACGACAGGAGGTCGGCCTATGAAACGCCACGAGCTCATGGATGAGCAATGGGCGCTGGTGGAACCGATCGTGCCGAATCGCCCGGCGCGGACGGGTCGCCCGGCGCGGGATCGACGGATCATTCTCAACGGTATTTTCTGGATTCTGCACACCGGAGCTCCGTGGCGCGATCTGCCCGAGCGCTTCGGCCCCTGGCAGACCGTGTACCACCATTTTGCAAAATGGCGGCGCGAAGGAATCTTCGAAGAAATCATCCAATGTCTGCAAATCCGACTCGATGATCGCGGGCTGATCGATTGGGATTTGTGGTGCATCGACGGCGCCAACGTCCGCGCCGCTCGCGCTGCCGCCGGCGCTGACAAAAAAGTCTCGAGCGGCACGCCGACGAACCGCCGGACCACGCATTGGGCCGCAGCCGAGGCGGGTTTGGATCGAAATTCCATCTGGTCACTGACGGTCGCGGCACTCCCCTTACCGTCGAAGTCACGGCCGGGCAGGTCCACGAATCGACGCAAGTCGAAGCGGTGATGGACGGCATCGCCATTCCGCAGCGACTGGGCCGGCCACGGAAACGGCCCAGGAGATTGGCGGCCGACAAGGGTTACAGTGTGCGGCGCATCCGCGACTGGCTGCGCGCTCACGGCATTCAAGCCATCATTCCGCGCAAGGAGAACGAGTCTTTGCGAAACGACCTGCGAGCCACCTTCGACAAGGACACCTACCGCCGACGCGCCGTCGTCGAACAGTGCGTAGGATGGATGAAAGAATGCCGACGAATCGGCACCCGCTTCGAAAAACTGGCCGTCAACTTCCACGGAATGCTTCAACTGGCCATGATCCATCGATACCTTAAGATCCTGTTTTCAGACAGAGCCTAGCTACCTGACAAGGAGAATTTGAATTATTTTTCCTGATTCTCTGTTTGACTCCGGCTATTAAGTACGGTAGTTGTTAGGTTTTACGCGATTCGAGGAAGGAGACGCGAAATGCCTGACAACCGGAACAAGCGGCCCATGCCGGCGGTGATGGATGTGGCCACGTTTCA
>JACQFE010000018.1 GCA_016200265.1 Planctomycetota bacterium
ACCCATAGCTCGTCCGGCACACGCCAGATCGTCGGCAACCCATTTACCTTCCTGGTTCTCTTCGCCATCCGTGGCTCCTCTCAAAAAAGGCCCACGGACTCCATCGGCAAATTCAAGCTTTTTGAGATAGTTTCTAAATGGTGGGATGAAATGCAACTATTGGTGACGGACACCGATCCGCAATACCTCTGTATACAAATTCCGTCGCGTCCGGATGGCGACGTAATTGAGCCACCTCACTGAACAAGGCCGGACACGACGCCTTGGCTTGTATTACGCCGTCTGCGCCGCCCACACGCAGCGGCGCTACAGTTGCTTGGGCGACGGTGACGCTGGCTTTGCAGGTCGATCGCTACTTATTTCATCGAATTTGGTGCTTAGCTCGGCGAGCTTCCGACGAAGTTCGTCGAGTTCGCTTTCGTTCGCGGCTTCTACAACTGGAGGAACTTCGTCGCGAAGCGGCTCTTCCGGCGGCGCTGACGCGTTTGGCGTGAACGCGCTCATCATGTCATTGGCCCATTTCAACGGATTGGGAATCCCCGGCGTCATGGCCTGTCGCAGAAAAGCGTCCAACTGCCTCTGGGACGAATTGAGGATACCCGCGAATGGTCCGAAGAATCGCTCGAACCACTGCCGTACGACATTTCGATTGGATCGAATCATCAGGTGAAGCATGGCGCCGGGGAACAAATTCAACTTGGGTTCGTCGTGTTCAAGGATGATTTGCGTGAGGACAAGATTGGTAATGTCTTCATTGTCGCGCGAATCGGTAATGACCACATCCGTTCCGCCGACGATCAGCTCGTAGACGTCCTGCAGGGTTACATGCCGGCTGCGCGTCGCGTCGTAGTACCGACGATTCGGATATTTCTTGATGTGAACGACTTCGCGTGGGTAGCCGTTTTGCATGATGGCACGATTATCGCAGATACTTGCCACAGTTGGGAGTCCGAACACCAGAATCATTAAATAATTCTTAATCCATTGTAAACAAACGACTTACTGATAATTTCAATCACGGAACCTCAAGCCGAACGGGGTATTTGGTCGAAATTTATGCAATCGCACAAAAACTTCTTGACGCGAGTGCAAAAAAGAGGTAGGCTTATAAGTGTGATAGTTATCTGACCTGCAAGCGTAGCGGGCAGCCGAAATTGGATGCGACAGATGGAAGGAGTGGCGGACAAATGGTTACGGATGTGAAAGAGAACATGAACAAGTTTTTCGACACAATGGGTGATGGCGTCCGGGCGGCTTTCGATGCCGGACAACGAACGCATGAGGCCTTCTGGCGAACGACCCAGGACGCCTGGAAGCGTCCGGCGGACATGGACCGCTTCATGAATCGCACCACGAAAGTGATGCGCGAGTGGGCGCCGCTGATGTCGCGAAATCTCGACACCTTCGCGGATGCCTGCGAAATGAACATCCGCAAGGGCGTTGACATCTGCAAGAACACGCTCGAAGTCACGACGAACCCGGACGAGGGTGACCTGTATGCCAAGACTCGCCAGCTTTGGGACTCGGCGTTCGACGTCATGCGTTCGAACTTCGAAGTCATGGCGAAGGCCACTGCCCGGACGATGCAGGCCTGCTCGAACTTCTGCGACACCGTCGGCTGCTGTGAGGATTCGATGAAGCACAGTGCGGGCAATCAGCCGCAGAATGTCCAGTCGCAGCGTCCGGCCAAGCAGCAGACGCAGCACGTGGGTGCGTGATCGAACGAAGCATGCGTCATTTGTCCGTCTGATGTAGTATTGATGGGGTCAGGCTGCTTCGAAGCGGAAGTCTTTGTGCATCCGCCGACTGAGCGAGCGACAACGGCAGCGATGGATTGACGACAGGATGTCCGCAGCGAGTGGAAGCGCGAGGGACAGGAGTCGGCCATGCTGAAAAACGTATATGTCGGCGGTGCCATGCGCACGCCATTTGGCGCATTCAACGGCGCCCTCTCCACGTTCACAGCTCCCCAGCTCGGCAGTATCGCGATTGGAGCCACTCTCAAGAAAGCCCAGGTCGATCCCCGCGAGATTGACGAGGTTTATTTCGGAAACGTCATTCAGGCCGGTTCAGGCCAAAACGTGGCCCGACAAGCTGCTCGCGGTGCCGGTGTGGGTGTTGAAGTCGGCGCGACGACGGTCAACAAAGTGTGCGGTTCCAGTCTGCGGACGGCGATTATCGCTGCTCAGGCCATCCAGTGCGGCGACGCGAGATTGGTTGTCGCCGGCGGCTGCGAGAGCATGAGCAATGCGCCGTATTTGCTTCGCAAAGCGAGAACCGGTTATCGAATGGGCAACGCGGAGCTCGTCGACGCGATGATTTACGACGGGCTTTGGGATGTCTACACCGGCAAGCACATGGGATCGTGCGGTGATCTGTGCGCCACGAAGTACAACATCTCTCGCGAGGATCAGGATACGTTTGCAATCGAAAGCTACAAGCGTGCGATCCACGCATGGGACGATGGCTTCTATGCCGCGGAAGTCGTTCCGGTCGAGGTGAAAGACAAGAACGGTTCACACCTGGTGGATCACGACGAGGATGTCGCGAAGTTTCACGGCGAAGAGAAGATCCGGGCGCTCCCTGGGGCGTTCGGCCCGAACAGCACGGTGACGGCCGCCAATGCGTCGAAGATCAATGACGGGGCGGCCTCAATGGTGGTGTTTGATGACGACGCCAGGAAGGCGTTGGGGCTAAAGCCATCGGCCCGAATTCTCGGCCATGCCAATGTGGCGATGGAGCCCGATTGGTTCACGATCGCGCCGATTTACGCGATTCGCAAGCTGTGTGAACAGTTGAAGCTCAAGCCCGGCGACGTGGACTTCTATGAAATCAATGAGGCGTTCGCAGTGGTGGCCGTCGTCGCGATCCGCGAGCTCAAGCTCGATCCCACAAAGGTGAATGTCTGCGGCGGGGCGGTGGCGATTGGTCATCCGATCGGGGCCACCGGGGCGCGTATTCTCAATACGGTCGTTCATGCGTTGCATCAGTTTAACAAGACGATTGGAATCGCATGTTTGTGCATTGGGGGCGGTGAGGCGACGGCGGTTGCAGTGGAACGGATGTGACAGTTGGGGTTGGGCCTTGGGGCACTGCGAACCAAACGTCAGTCAAGACGGATTCGATCGAAGTATGACGAGTGCATTTTCCGGAAGAAGTTGAACTATGAGCGCAGCAAACTCCTTCGATGATCACAACGGGATGATGGATCCGTTTTCGAAATTTTGGATCGACATGATGTCCAAGATGTCAAGCGGGACGGCCAGTGCCCAGCAACCCGCCCGCGCTGAATCCGTGGAGAAAATGCGCCGCGCATTCTTCGATGCGTGGGCTCATCATTGCGACGAGTTCATGCGATCCGATCAGTTTCTTGAAAGCATGAAGAAGACGATGGACGGAGCGCTGGCGTTCAAGCAGCAGGTCAACGAATTTCTCACCCGAACCCTGCACGAAACCCAAATGCCCGCCCGGAGCGACACGGATTCCATTATGCTCGTTCTTCGCAGTTTGGAGGAGCGGCTGTTTGAGAAAATTGACGGGCTCTCCAACCGCGTTGGAAATTTGGAAAAGCACATGGGCGCAGGTGGCGCCCCGGGCGGTGAACGAACCGACCCGGAGTCGTCCGCCGCCGGTGCGCGTCGCGCAAAAGGCCCCAAGTGAGATCGCATGGCTTGGAGAATCACATCAAACGGAATGGGTGAAAGGCGGATAGACAGATGACGACGACGGCATGGCCTGATTTGACGCCCTGGATGGCGACTCCCGCCGACTGGCAATGGTGGTGGGATGACTTTGCGAACAAAATGGCCCACCTGCCCAAGGCGATGGAAGTTGCGAAGAAAGTTCGGGTAGGCGCAACGCCTTCCGAGCCTGTCTTGCGAATCGACAAGCTCCGGCTCTTACGATACACGAGCGAGGTTGAAACGCAGTATTCGACTCCGCTTCTAGTTGTATTCGCTCTTGTGAATCGTCCCTACATTCTTGACCTTCGACCGGGCAAGAGCGTTGTCTCCCATTTCGTGAATCGCGGATTCGACACTTACAACCTCGACTGGGGAATTCCCACCGACGGCGATCGCTTTCTCGACATGGAAGACTACATCGAAGGCTACATGGATGCCGTGGTGGACAATGTTCGCGAACGCACCGGGCAGGATCGCATCAATTTGCTCGGCTATTGCATGGGCGGCTCGATGTCGGCCATGTATACAGCTCTGCACCCTGAAAAAGTGAAAAACCTGATCCTCATGGCGGCGCCGGTGGACTGGACTTCGCGTGAGCACCTTCTGGCCAAGTGGACTGACCAGAGCGTTTTCGACGTGGACAAGCTGATCGCAGTCTATGGCAATGCACCAGCGGAGCTGTTGCAGAGTTCGTTCCTGCTCCTCAAGCCGGTTTCCACGCTGGTTGAGAAGTATTTCTCATTTTACGAAAACCTCGAGGATGAAAAATACCTTGAAGATTTCTTCGCGATGGAAACCTGGCTCAATGACAACATACCGGTGGCCGGTGAGATGTTCCGGCAGTTCGTCAAGCACTGCATGCAGGAGAACCAGCTCATCCAAGGGAAGCTGGTGATCGGCAAACATATTGTAAACTTGAAGAACATCACGTGTCCGGTGTTGAACCTGATGGCCCAGCAGGACCATCTGGTGCCGCCGGAGCAGTGCTTGCCGTTCAACGATGCGGTAGGCTCCAGTGATCGTAAGACGATTAATTTTGCGGCGGGACATATCGGTCTTGCCGTCGGCTCGCGGGCGAATCGCGAGCTTTGGCCCAAGGCTTGTGACTGGCTGGCGGAGCGATCGGACCGCGCAGGCGTCAAGCGATGAACCTCGCGTCCGAGTCGTTGGCTTCCGGAGTCCGGCGTTTGTCAGACTCGCGCCCCAGCCGACTGTCTCTTGAAAATACGGCGCGAGAATACGCGTCTGAGGCATCATATGGATCTCAAAGGAAAAGTAGCGGTCATCACCGGCGGGGCCAGCGGCATCGGCAGCGCCACTTGCATGAAACTAGCGGATGAGAAGGTCAAGGCCATCGCAATCGTGGACATGGCCGACCAGTTGGAATCCTACTGCAAAGAGACCAACGAAAAGCTCGGCAGCGACGTGCTGATTCCGTTTCGCGGAGACGTCGTGGATTCGTCATTTCGCGAGCGTGTCTTCAGTGAGATGGAATCACGATTCGGCGTGGTCGGTCTTTGCGTGCCCGCCGCGGGAATCACCCGCGATCGACTCGCGGTCAAAGTGCAACGCGACAACGGGTCCGTGAACCTCAACATTTACAGCGAAACAGATTTTCGCCGCGTAATTGACGTCGATCTGATCGCCCCGATCTACTGGTCAATGCGGACCGTCGCGTCTGTGGCCATGGACCGCTCCAAACGGAACAAAGGCGAATGGCAGCCGGAAGAGACCACACAAGGGGCGATTGTGATGATCGGTTCGATCTCGTCGGCTGGAAACCGCGGTCAAATCTCTTATGCAACTGCTAAAGCCGGACTGGAGGGCGCCCAGGCCACTCTCGCCAAAGAGGCCATTTTTTACGGCGTCCGCTGTGCGATCATCCACCCCGGATTCACGGACACGCCAATGGTTCGGGCGATGGGGGAACGACTGATTCATGACTACATCCTTCCCAATACCCAACTGCGCCGATTGATCCGTCCCACGGAGATTGCCGAGGCCATCTGCTTTTTGCTCAAGAACTCGGCCGTCAGCGGATCGCTTTGGGCGGACGCGGGCTGGCACCCGCGGGCGTGAGCCGACATCGAGCGGACGATTTGGAATCCGGAATTCACCCTTTCGGTTGGGGATTCCGCGAGTTGTGGCTCGCTCCCAACAACAAAGAGTCTTGACCTGCGCTTCGATACCCGCGACAATCACACTCTGACTGAATGGAGTGATTCAGCCGGAGCGATTCATTTCTCCAATCGGATCGGGTGCAGGATGGAGCTCACAGGAAAAATCAGCCTCGTGTCGGGTTCGTCTCGCGGTATCGGGCGGGCGATCGCCATCATGCTCGCCGAGGCGGGCAGCGACATCATCGTGAATTATGTCTCCAATGAGTCGGCCGCGCTGGAAGTCGTCGAGCAGGTCAAGAAGCACCGTCGGCGAGCGATCGCAATTCAGGGCGATGTCTCCGATCGCAAGCAGGTCGGCCTCATGGTGGACCAAGCCCAAAAGGAGCTTGGTCCAATTCAGATCCTGGTCAACAACGCGGGGATCACTCGCGACCGTTCCTTTCTCAAACTAAGTCCCGAGCAGTGGCACGAAGTACTCATTACGCACCTTGACGGGGCGTTTAATCTCACGGGTCGCCTGCTTCCGGGGATGATCGAATCTCGTTGGGGCCGAATCATTAATATCACTTCGATCGTCGGGCAGATTGGCAACTTTGGACAATCCAATTACGCCGTCGCCAAGGGCGGGCTTATGGCCTTTACCAAGACCCTGGCTCGCGAGGTGGCGATGAAGGGCGTGACCGTGAATGCGGTTTCTCCCGGCTACATCGAAACCGACATGACCGCGGTTGTGCCCGAAAATGTGATTGATATCGTCAAGCAGTTCACGCCCATGGGGCGGCTCGGAAAACCCGAAGAGGTCGCCATTGCCGTTCGTTTTCTGGCTGATCCGCGAGCCTCATTTATTACGGGCACGATCATCAATGTCAACGGCGGCATGTACATGTAATTCCGCTCCCGTGAGCCCGCGGGTGGAGCAGTGCTTTCAAAGGTCATCTTTCGAAACAATGCGATGTGCTTCTTTGCAGCGTTGAACCGATATCTGTAGCAATCTGACCGCGAAGAAAAGTTGGTTCTCGACGGAGCGAACATGCCAGCGTCTACGGAGCGGACGACAGCCAGTCCCGTGTCGATCATTATTGCGGCCATGAGCCTGATCGCGCTTGGCGTGGTCATGGTAGCGTCGGCATCTGCTTCGCTGGATCGACCCATCCTCGGACCGGGCATGTGGACCGGCCCATTCGGACGCCAGTTGATCTTCATCCTTGTCGGCATTGCATTGATGCTTGGGACGTGTCGAATCGCGCCGACGCTACTCGGTTCCCAGTCCATCCAATACTGGCTTCCTCGATTTCTTTTTGTCCTGACGGTCGCCGCCCTCGCCGTGGCGCTGATCCCCGGCATCGGCGACTCGCGAAATGGGTCGCAGCGATGGCTTCGATTCACACCCGGTGGAATCGACGTCGGGTTTCAGCCGTCTGAGGTGGCCAAATTGGCCCTAATTCTCATGCTTGCGTCGCTCTTGGGAGGGCAGCGATCCGCTCCTCGAACGTTTTTCAAGGGATTCGTTCCGGCGACCATCGTCACCGGCGTTTGTGTCGGGCTTGTGGGCAAGGAGAACCTCGGCACTGCCGCACTATTGGCCGCCGTCGCGTTCACGATTTTGCTCGTAGCGGGCTGCCGAGTTCATTACCTTCTGATACTTGTGGGATTGGCCTGCTTCGGCCTCTTGTTGCTCCTCTACGCAGCGCCATATCGCCTTGATCGCGTGAATACCTACAAGAACTTGTGGGCCGACGCTCAAGGCAAGGGATATCAGCCCATCCAGTCGTTGCTCACCATTGCCTCCGGAAACTGGTTCGGCACCGGCTTGGGAACCGGGCTTCAAAAATATGGCTACTTACCGGAAAGCCATAGCGATTTCGTCTTCGCAGTGGTTTGCGAGGAACTTGGAATTTTCGGTGGAGTCTTCGTCATTCTCTTGTTCTGCGGTTTCGCTTGGCTGGGTTTGCGAATAATGACGGCTGCGGCCACCCGTTTTGAACGAGTGCTGGCCTTTGGCCTGACGATCCTTATTACACTGCAAGCGATCTTGAATATCGCAGTCGTCACGGTGGTAGCCCCGACCACAGGGGTGCCGTTGCCATTTGTGTCCGCAGGAGGCAGCGGCATATTCATCACTTGCACGATGGTGGGACTGTTGGCCGCGATCGCCGCACGCGGTGTGAGTGTCGCAGCCCACGAGGCCGACGACGAATTTGCGGATGAAATGGAAGCCGCGCCAGCCATCGTTCAGTCGGCCTTCGCAACTTAAGGACATGATCTCGACTGACTCGCCGCCGACCGTCATGCCGACAACTGAGAAACCAAGCGGCTTGGATGATCCGCTGATTGTCTTTGCGGGCGGTGGCACGGGCGGGCATCTCTACCCCGCGCTGGCTGTCTCCGATGCAATCCGCGCCAAGGTTCCGCAGGCACGATTCACAATTTATGGCACGCAGCGGGCGATCGATTCGAAGATCCTCGATGGGCGCAAATGCGATGTCGTCCGACAGCGTCTCCACGCCCTGTCACCGTATCCTTGGCGCTGGCCGGCAATTTTTGCGGCATTGCGGGCAGCTCAAAACGCATGCCGCGAAGCGCTTTCCGCCGATCGACCGACCTTTGTCATCGGAACCGGGGGGTTGGCGTCGGTTCCCGGAGTCGAAGCGGCCTTGCAATTGGGCATTCCAACCGCGATTCTCAACCCTGATGCAAGACCTGGCCGAGCCAATCGCCGCCTTGGCCGGCGCGTAAACGTGGTTTTCGCCCAATTCGAGGAGACCAGGCAGCATCTTTGCCGAAGATCTCACGTTGAAGTTCTCGGTTGCCCCGTGCGTCCTGAATTTCGCTCAGCGAACCGTGAAGAAGGCATCAAGCGATTTGGGTTGGACGCCAAGCTGCGAACGCTTCTTATCACCGGCGCATCGCAGGGTGCTCGCTCGATTAACGATGCCGTGCTCGCTCTATCTGAGTTTCTTTCCAATGCACATCAGTGGCAGATTCTGCACCTGGCCGGAAACGCTGATTTTGAGCGTACTGCGAAGGCCTTCAATGAATGCTGTATCCGTGGTGTCGCGATCGCTTACACGGAGCACATGGCTGAAGCACTCGCCGCCGCGGATTTGGTCATTTCTCGCGCCGGTGCATCAACTCTCGCCGAAATTACAGCGATGGGTCGGGCTTCCATTTTGATGCCGTACCCGTATCATAAGGATCAGCATCAGCGAGCGAATGCGGAATGCCTTGCACGGTGCGGCGCGACGATCGTACTTGGTGATGCCATCGAACCTGATTTGAACGCTCCGCAACTTCGCCGAATTTTGGAAACGATGATGTTCGATGATGCGGCGCGAGTGCGCATGGCAGAGGCCGCTCGCAAGCTGGGTCGCGCCAATGCGGCCTCTGACATCGCGAATCGATTGCTTGAGTTCGAACATTAAACTTCTGAACTCCAGCGGCAGTCGCGTGCGACCCGATAATGATGCAGCATTCATCGCGACGAACGAGCTTTGGTCGGCCCGTCACTCGCATGTACTTTCATCAATGACTGAGGGATCGAAATGCACACCGGCATCGACGGAGCGAGCAGCGGACGGTCCTGTTCTGGATTCACATCGCGTGCAAATTTCAACGGTCTTCACGTTCACTTGATCGGGATCGGCGGAAGCGGCATGTCCGGCGCGGCGTCGCTGCTGAACGCGGACGGCGCGGTCGTATCCGGGTCTGACCTTACGGCCTTCGACGGCCTCGGTCAGCTTGTCAGTCGTGGTGTGCGCGTTTTTATCGGTCACTGCGAGAGCCAGCTTCCGCCGGATGTGGAACTTGTCATCATCAGTGCGGCCGTTCCCTCGACGAACCCGGAACTTGAACTCGCCCGCTCGCGGGGACTTCGCGTCATTCGATATGCGGAGTTCCTCGGCGAATTCATGTCCACGCGGCGCGGCGTGGCCGTGGCCGGTACGCACGGAAAAAGCACTACGTCGGGAATGTGTGTGCATTTGTTTCAACGATCAGGCCTGTCGCCGTCGTTTGTCATCGGAGCGAGGTCGAACCAACTTGGCGGCAGCAGCGGGCTCGGAAACGGCGAGAGTTTTGTCGTTGAATCATGCGAATTCAACCGCTCGTTCCTTCATTTGCGGCCCGAATCAGCGGCGATCCTTAACATCGAACCGGATCATCTTGACTGCTATCGCAATGTTGAAGATATCGTCGATGCGTTTTCGCAATTTGCAGCCGGCGTCAGGCAGGATGGGTTGCTCGTCTGCAACGGCGAGGATGCGCGAGCGGTTCGCGCCGCCAGCTTTGCGTCCGCACGCATCGACACCTTTGGCTTTTCCCACGGACTGAATTGGCAAGCAGTCGACTTGCACGAGGATGAAGGCCGGTATTCGTTCGAAGTACGGTACAACGAAGAGCCCTTGCTGAGGGCGAGCCTGGCGATTCCCGGTCTGCACAATGTATCGAACGCTTTGGCGGCGATCGCTCTCGCTCATCACGGGGGTGCGGATTGCAATCGGATTGCGGAAGCGATCGGCACGTTTGCGGGCGTTGATCGACGCATGACGCTGCGGATGCGAAGCCACGGCATTACTTTGCTTGACGATTACGCGCATCATCCGACGGAAATCCGGGTGACGATTGATGCGGCCCGGTCGCGCTATCGACCGCGCCGCACGCTGGTTGTTTTTCAACCTCATCAATATTCACGAACGCGGCACTTCATGGACCAGTTCGCGGATTCGTTTTCCAACGCGGATGAAGTCATCGTGCCGGATATCTACGGGGCGCGCGAGGTCCGCGAGGACCCGACCAAGGATGGAGCGGAAGAACTTGTGTCAAGAATCTGTCGCCGAGGCGGTCGGGCGACGTATTTGTCTTCGCTCGAGGCAGTCACGAATCATCTCACCAGTCGTCTTTCCGAAGGCGATCTGGTGATGACCATGGGCGCGGGCGACGTGTGGAAGGTGGCGGATGAGTTGGTGGAGCGATTTCGAATTTCAGATCGAGCGGAACGCGCCGCTGGGGAAAAAGACCTGGTTTCGACTGGGGGGCTCTGCGCGGTATCTGTTCCAGCCGCGTGACGCCCGACAGCTTTCGACCTTTCTTTCGCGAACGCGTGAGGAATCGATCGAAGTGAAAGTCCTCGGTCGCGGCGCGAACGTCCTCGTCAGTGACGATGGATTCGACGGCGTTGTGGTTCGTCTTGATGCCCCCGCATTCCGGCGCACTCGGCGAAATGGGGACCAAATCAATGCAGGCGCGGGCGCCGATCTCATGCAATTATCGAAACAATGCAGCAATGAAGGATTGTCGGGGCTGGAATGTATGGCCGGCATCCCCGCGTCCATCGGTGGGGCGGTTCGGATGAACGCCGGTGGGCGATTTGGTGATTTCGGTGCAGTCGTAAGAAGCGTTGACGTCATGAAACCCAATGGCGACATCGAGCGCTGGCCTCGCGAGAAAGTTGGATTCAGTTACAGACACAGCGGCATCAACGAAAACGTGGTGCTCTCGGCACAACTTCAGCTTCGCGAAGATGATCCGACCCGCGTGCGAAAATCATTCGATGACCTTTTTGAGCTGAAGCGTCGCACTCAGCCGCTGGCGGATCACAGTGCCGGTTGCATTTTCAAGAATCCGGAAGGACAGTCAGCGGGTGCGCTGATCGATCGCGCGGGCTTGAAGGGCGCTCGCTTCGGTGAGGCCCAGGTTTCGCAGCAACACGCGAACTTCATCGTCGCAAGAGAAGGGGCAACGGCCTCCGATGTGTTGCACTTGATCGACCTCGTCCGCGATCGCGTGCGCAAGGAATTCAACACGGAATTGGAAATGGAAGTGGATGTCTGGCGACCGACCGGACAAGGGAGAGTCGAATGAACACGACGACCACTCACGAATCACCAGTCGGGTCCGCGAAACGCAATTCGACTCGCTCAATGTCGCCGCATAAGCCAACCACGCTTGATATTACGGTCTTGGCCGGCGGCCCGGGGATGGAACGCGAAGTGAGTCTGAACAGCGGTCAGGCCGTTCGCGATGCGCTCGTTCGCCTCGGCCATTATGTGGAGTTGTGCGATATCGGTCCGCAAAATGTATCGGCTTTGGATCGACCCGCCGATTTCGTGTTCATCGCCTTGCACGGCGAATTTGGCGAGGACGGAACAGTGCAGGCCGAACTCGAACGAAGAAAAATCCCGTATTGCGGCTCGAACGCGACCGCCTCGCGCCTGGCGATGGACAAGGTGCAGGCCAAGCGCCGCCTTGAGGACCGTGGAATTCCGACACCGAAATATGTGGTCGCCGACAGGCACAATGTCGGCAAAATTGCCTCGCTCTTCGAACCGATCGCAGTTGTGAAACCTGTGTTATCCGGTAGCAGCGTCGACACGACGATCGCCCGCACGTCGACCGCATTGCAAGCCTCGGCCCGCGCAGTCGTTGGCAAATATGGCGCCGCTCTCGTCGAGAAATATGTCTCTGGACGCGAATTGACCGTGGGAATTCTGGGTGATGTCGCCCTCCCCATTTGCGAAATTCGCACGCGTCGCGAATTCTACGACTATCAGGCCAAGTACATCGACGACGACACGCAATATCTCTTCGACATCGACTTGCCGGCCGACTTGCAACGCCGAGTTCAGGAAATGAGCCTGGGAGCACATCGCGCACTCGGCTGCGAAGTTTTCTCCCGTGCCGACGTGATGGTGGATGCGAAGACGCTCGAACCCTATTTGCTGGAGATCAACACGATTCCGGGCTTCACGAGTCATTCGCTTCTTCCGAAGGCTGCCGCTCGTGTCGGAATCGGCTTCGACGGCCTCTGTCAACGAATCATTGAACTCTCATTTGCTGCCAAGCGATAGAAAGCGTCATTCCATGCGACGGAAAAAACGCCCAAAATCAGGTTCCGACTCGAACGCCAGGCCTCGCTCGAAGCGCACGGGCCGCATTGCTCTTCTTACGGTCGGGTTCGTCGTCAGCATCGTCACTGTCGGTGGCGCGCTGTTCGGCGGGTCGATTGCTCTGGCTCGAATCTCCGATCACGTGAACGAATTGATTCTCGCGGATCGCGCCGGCGCGACATTGCAATTTACCGGCCTGCCCGAATCGCTTCTCGTTCTCGCCGCAGCCGATCTTCAAGATGCGGTGGGCGACCTCCGCACACGTCGCTGGACCGACGCCGATCTCTGCGAAGTCATGGCCAATCGTCTGACCCAGAGTTCGTGGGTCAAGAGTATCCGCGCTGTTCGACGCACCGGCGACGGACGTTTTGAAATTTCCGCGATCTATCGAAGTCCCGTGGCAGCCATTCAGCGCGGCGAAGAATTCTTTCTTGTGGATGCTGAAGGCGTTCGGCTGCCGGGCGTCTATACATTCAACGCATCGTGGAAGGTGCTTCGCGGGGTCGCGTCGGTCCCACCGACCGCCGGGAAGATTTGGGACGGCGGCGACCTTCAGGCCGGTCTGAAATTGCTCCGAATCCTGGCGACAGAGTCATTTTTCGATCAGATCACCGGCATCCTCGTCGACAATTTCGGCGGTCGCAGTGACCCACGCGGCAGTCATATCGAGCTGCTCACCGATCGACATGGAGGGCGCATTCGATGGGGATCAGCGCCCGGACGCGAATTGGAGGAAAACTCCATCGCCCAAAAGCTCGCCCTTCTTCGACAGAACTTTGTCAGTACGGGCCGGGCCGATGCCGATCGCCTGGTCATTGATGTGGCCACGTATCCCGATCGTTTCATTGTCTGTTATGAACTTGGCTAAAATGGGCCATTTTTTTCGGGAGAGCCTGCACTTTGGCCAGAAATCGACGAAATATTACGCCTCTGCAACCGAATCCGTGGTAGGATGCAATAATTATTTGGGGATTTGAACCATGGGCGACATACCGACAATTTTGGAACAAGCGACGTTATTCGTGCAACAGCATGCGCCGGCGGACATTCTGCGACAGGCCGTCCCTGCGGGCGTCAGCCTTCTGATTCTCGGCATTCTGTTGAGCGTGCTGGGGGCCAAGTTTGCTCGCTTTGGCTTTAGCACATTTTTCATCCTGTTGGGAGCGAGCGCCGGATTGGCATTCGCGCGCGAGCGCAATTTTCAACCATTGGCCGGTGCGGCAGTCGGCGCGGCTCTTGTCGGTGCATTTGGGTTTCTTACTTTCAGGTTGTGGGTAGGAGCGCTGACGGGCATCGTTCTATGCCTGGCCGCCGCCGGCTTCTTTGGATATTACAACGTGATCCCGCACGTGGGAGAATTTGAGCAGACGACGGGCATTATGGCCGCAAAAGACTCCGGCGCGAATACCTTTACAATCCCCACACCTGAGCAGCAGCAGGCCTATCGAGATCGATCGCCGAGCGAATGGGCATCCAGATTCTGGAGCTACATCCGCGAGCATCACTGGAGTTCCGCGTGCGTGAGTGAGACGATTGCCGCTGTTGCGCTCCTTAGCGGACTCTGCATTGGACTATTGGCCACTCGTGCCGCGTTGATTATTACAACATCGTTAGTGGGCACTTCTTTGGTGACTGCGGGAATGGCGACTTTGCTGACGCACTCCGTGCCGCAATCCTGTCAGGCATTTCAGCAGAACCCGGGTCTTATCGGCATCGGTCTGGGAGGATTCCTGCTGACATCACTGGTGCTCCAATTCATGCTCTCTCGCAAAGGGGCGATAAAGTCCTCACAACCGGCGCCGGCCTGAGTGAAGGACCATCTCGATATCGTACCTTTCTGATGCACTAGTCCGCGCGAACGGAAGTTCGCTGCTCGTTCCATCGGACTGCCAATTGCACTGGTGCAAAATGAATCAGAGCCCGGAGCGTTTGCGGCGGGCTTCGAATTCCTTTGGCGTGATCGCAGACCTATTGCTCTTGCGCGGGTTTCGCTGCCAAAGGTACTTGCTTTCAGGAGAGAATTCGTGCTTGGTTCACTTGAAGACTGGATTTCATTTCTGCGTGATTCCTCCAGCGCCAGCGGCATCCCCTTGATCATTGCCGGGACCGCTCTCGCACTATTCGGCTGGCGATTGTGGAAATTCTGCGTGGTCCTTTGCTTCGGACTGATCGGCGCCGGCGTGGCCACTTGCTTCGTTCATGAAGCGCCCGACAGATGGCTCGTGGCCTTTGTTTCCGGCGCGGCGCTGGCGGCCATCAGCTCCTGGCCGATCAATTACTCCGTCTCATTCCTGGGCGGGATCATCGGCGGCGCGATTGGATACTTTTATCTTGAGTTCTTGCAAGCCGACCCCATCATCCAATGGGCCGGTGCGGGCGTAATAGGCCTGGCATGCACGGGAATGGCGGTCATCAACAAACGCAAGGTCGTGATCCTGGTGACAGCGTTCCTCGGCGCGATCCTGATCATATCGGGCCTGACCGCATGGATCGTCTCTTCTCCGGAATTATTCGGAACTTTCCGATCGATGTCTTCCACCTGCGCCATCGTTGTGCCTTTCGTACTCCTCGTCCCGACGGTAATGAGCTGCTTCTACCAAATGGCAGAGGTTCGACGTTTGCAGATCGAGCTCTGATCGCGGTTATCCTGAGTGCATAGCCGAAAATGACCCGGATGATCGATACCGGCGGGAAACTCTTCGCGCCGTCGAAAAATTCCGCGAATTTCATGTCCCTGCTATACTCCAGCACGCTCAAATTGGATTGCTTGTCGTCTTGTTGACGGCTCATTGAGCAATCGAAAAAATATTGACGAAGGACGCCGTTGCGGAAACGCAATGTCATTCACGTCGTTTCTGTAACGTTCGAGCAAGCCGTAATTGGATCGTTCATCATGCAGGGGCAATTCCAACGTCAACAAATCGAAAACTGGGTCGACGACTTTTGCTCTTCCGACGCGATCCGTGCATTCCCCAGCAGCGTTCGAGAGTATGCCTCCAGTGTTTTGATCAAATTCATCATCGTCGCTTGTGACGTCCGAGAAGTCGAGCCGGGGGACCTCGAAGAGGCCGACGTAAAGGCCGCTTTGCTTGGCCCGATCGCGAAGCTCAATCTTCCTGCGGGCGTCAAGAGTAAGGTACCTGCGCTTTGCGGCGCGCTCCTGGGACACATGGAGACGGAGGGTCGCCTCAGCGGAGGAAAGTTGTTGGGGGCGTATGTCCGGGCGCTCAACGATGCGTTTGAAGACGCCGCGTCCGGCAAGGCCAAGCCAATCGTTCGACCAGGAAGCCGACTCAAACGAAATGACCCATGTCCCTGCGGGAGCGGCAAAAAATACAAGAAGTGCTGCATGAACGGATGACAGGTCAGGCAATATGTCTTCAGCGACAAGGCAAAGCAGCTTATATTGTAGGGGATATAATGCTTGCCGTGAGGTATTATGGCCGCAGCCTGCGTTAGCATTCAACAATTGGAGAGTTTCACAAGCGGCTTGCTGGATGACGGCACCGGCAGTCGCATTCGTGAGCACCTTTCCTCATGCGATGAATGCCGGAAACGTCTCGAAGAACTGAAAACGCGAGCGTTGCCGTCGTTCGACGCCGATGCGACCGCCGACGCCCAAATCACCATCGTGTCGCCCCCGCGTTCACGTCGCGTGGGAGATTCCAAACCCGAACAACATTACCCGAAAATCGAAGGCTACCATATCACCGGCGTGCTTGGGCAAGGTGGCATGGGAATCGTCTATCGCGCCACCCAGGCAAGACTAAACCGAATGGTGGCACTGAAAGTGCTTCCGGCGATCGTCGGCAGCGCCAATCCGGCCGCGGTCAAGCGATTTCGTCGTGAGGCCACCGCCGCCGCGCGGCTGCACCACACCAACATCATTCCCATCTACGATTTCGGCGAATCGCGGGACGCACACTACTATGCGATGGAGCTGGTCATCGGCCAACCACTGAACGTGCTGATCCAGTCGTTCGCCAGTCAGGATGCATCGCAGGCCAATTCGTTCAAGTTCGCGGAGATGATCCGCTCGCACATCGCGGATGCGCAAGAAGCAAGCTCGCAGACCCTCGGCAGTCAGGTGTCGGTCGAGGATTCAAGCGGAGGCATGTCTGTGCCGGGCACGCCCGGTCGAGGGCGAACGTATTTTCAATTCGTAGCCCGATGGATGACCGAAGCAGCGGATGCGCTGCACTATGCGCACAGCCAGGGCGTGATTCATCGTGACATCAAACCGGCGAATCTGATTCTGTCGTCGGATGGACGGATCATGATCGCCGACTTCGGGCTTGCGAAGACTGAAGACGAAGAGTCCGTGACCATTAGTGGCGCATTTCTCGGCACGCTTCGCTATGTCAGCCCGGAACAGTCGATGGCCAAGCGCGGCAACGTCGACAACCGCACGGACATCTACTCCCTGGGCGCCACGATGTACGAATTGTTGTGCTTTCAGCCCGCGTTCCCCGGCGTTGATCAGAAAGCCATCCTGGGTGCGATTCTCTCTCGCGATCCGACCTCGCCGCGCAAAATCAATCCCGCGGTGCCGCCGGAGCTGGAGACGATTTGCCTGAAGTCAATGGAGAAGTCGCCGGATGCGCGCTACCTGACCGCACGCGATCTTGCCGACGATCTTCGGCGATACGCCAACGACCTTCCCATCGTCGCGAAACGTCCAAGCATCGTAGTGCGAGCCGCTAAGTTCGTCCGGAGACATCGTGCGGCCGTGACCGCCGTAACCGCTGTAGTCCTGGTTGCGGCGGCCGTCGGCATCACACTTCGTGAACAATCGCGTCGTCGCGAGGCCGATCGGCAGCGGCGCGAAGCCGATGTTGAATCCTACTACGAGCGGGGCGTTTCACTTGCCAAGGATCACCATTGGAATGCGGCAAAAACCCAGTTCAGCAGAGCACTGGCGATCGCTCCCGATCATCCGACGCCGCTGCTTGGGATTTCCTGGATGCAACTCGAACACGTGAAGGATCTTTCCGGGGCGGAAAAACTGGCCGCGTTGAACGAGGTTGATGGTCTTTGCCGGCGGTTGCTGGCCAAAGATCCGAATGACATTAACGCCCTGAACTACCGCGCCGTGGCGCTGCGCCGGCTCGGACACTACCCGGAGGCGATCGAGGCCCTTCAGAAGATCGCCAAAGCACAGCCGGACTATTTCGCGGGATGGTCAAACCTTGGAACCGGTTACGCGATGAAGGGTGACATGAAGGAGGCCGAAGATTGCCTGAAAAAAGGCATGGAGCTTGCCCAGCATGGAACTGAGCGGCTGGCCGATCGGGCGAACACATTTCGGAATCTCGCTTCGTTCGAGCTTTTCATGCGAAAACCGGCGGCGGCGGAGCACCTTGCCAATGCGGTGAAGCGAAACCCATACGATGTTCCGAGCTGGGTGCTGATGGCGCGAATGAAACTTGAGCTCACTGGCTTCATCAATCCACCCGATGCGCTAGACGATGCCAAACACGCCGATCGTCTCGCCGTCGGCAAGGACTCCGACGCCAAGCATGCCGATGAACTCGCTGAGGGAAGGGACGTCCACGCCAAGCGACTCTTGGCGCTCGCCTATCTGGCAAACAAAGAATTCAATGCCGCCGTCACGCAAGCCGAAGCCGCAATGAAATTGCAAGACTTTTCAACCATCGATCACCTCATCATCGCCCGCGCTCAGGCCGAACTCGGACAATTGGATGCTGCACGAGCCGCACTCACCGAAGCACGAGCAAACTGGCCTGACGATTTGCAGTCTGCAGGGCAGTATCGGGTCACTGCCGATGACGGCGTGCTCTGGTTTGATACAGCGGACGAATGGCTGGGACTGAGGGCGGCAATCGAGCGTCTCTTGCAACCCCCGCCGTAGTATCGTCCTACTTCAAGCCGACCGGCAATCAGGCGGCCTTTTGTCGCCGCGAAAATGAGACTTTCGCAGCGCATAGCAGCAGCAGAGTCAATACGCAGGCTCCCCATTGCGAGAGCGTCGGGACGTTGATGCACTCCGGTGTCTGTATCACATCGACGTGCGTCTCACATGCTGATGTGTTTCCGCAATCATCGGTCGCCGTGCACGTAATCGTGAAATCCGTGGTGCCCGTGGGATCACTTAGCGTCAAACCATCGCTGCGCGTGCAATGCACGGTGCTTCCGCCGCACAAGTCGGTGCTAGTCGGCGGCGTGAAATGGAACGTTCGTCCGCCGCAGATCTTAAAATCCGCCGGACAAGCGGTAATGAGCGGCGGCGTTCGATCATAGTATTTGATGGTTTGCGTGCATTGTGAAATGTTCGGCTGGCCGGTGGCCACCGCGAGCGTACCTGAACCATCGGACGCCGAGTATGTGCGAGTGACCGTGAGCTTCGGTGGGGGGGTGATTCCTGCCACCACTGGGGTGGCCAGGCAATCGCCCGGAATCTCATGGACCTCGACGGTTACAATCGGACTTGGATCACAATTGTCAGTGACCGTGGGCACGCCGAAATCGCATGGAAGTCCGCACTCGCAATCCTTGTCGGGGGGGCATGTGATGCTCGGGGGTGTCGTATCCACGACTTTGATGATGAACGAGCAACTGGCCTGATTCCCGCAGTCATTCGTTACCGTGCAAGTGCGATCGATCTGATAGTCTTGCGGGAACTTGCCGGGGGTAATCACATCTCTGCACTGGACGTTCGGCGTGTGGCTGCATGGGTCCACGGGCGTTGCCACAATGTTTCGACAAGCGGCATCATCGCACTCACAAACTCTGTCACCGGGGCAATTGATTCCGGGTGACTCGCAGTTGTGCTGGCAAACGCCCTTGGGATCCTTGCAGATATCGATCGTGCAGGCGTTACCATCGTCGAGACAGATGACGGGTGTTCCCGGCTGGCAACCTGTCAGCGCGTTGCAGACCTCTTGGCCGTTGCAACCCAAGCCGTCGCCGCATATGCCATTCTGCGGCGTATGAACGCAGGCGTTATTCACCTCATCACATGTGTCGATTGTACAGTTGATATCCGGCACTTCGTGGCAATCGCGAGGTTGTGTAACGCATTGCCCGCCTGCACAGTGTCCGAGTGTGCAGAACAAACCGTTGCTACAATCGTTGGCGTCATTGGGAACGGATTGGCAGCCGAGAAGCAGGTCGCACAATTCATCCGTGCACGGATTGCCGTCGCCGGGGCAATCAGAATTCGACGGAAAATGCAGGCATGTATCGCCGGTCTCATCACATTGGTCCGTCGTGCAGTCCACGCCATCACTGCAATTGCGCGGACCGCCCACGCACGTTCCTGAGGCGCAATGGTCATTCACAGTACAATACAACCCATCGTCGCAGGCATTGGAATCGTCGTTCACATTGATGCAGCCCGCCGTGGGATGACAAATCGTGTCGGTGCACGGGTTACCGTCCGCCGGGCATTGCGAGTCGTTGGGCGTGTGCACGCAGTTTCCGCTTCCATCGCAGGCGTCCGTCGTGCAATTGATCCCATCACTGCTGCAGGCGGTTCCCGCACCTGCGGGCGAGTAGACGCACTGCCCGCTCGGGCCGGGGTTCACACATTGAACGACGTAGCATTCCAAGGCCGGCGGACAGGGCTGAGTGGGACAAGCGCAGTCGCAAAGGTCGTGTACTTCGTCGCATGCGCACGGGGCCGTGCAGGGAGCCGAACCTGGAACGCAACCCGTTGTCGGATTGCCGTGTGCAGGATCACAGATCTCGCGACCATTGCAAAACAGTCCGTCGTCGCATTTGCTGTTGTTTGGGGCATGCACGCAGGCATCGATTGTCTCGTCGCAGGAATCGTTGGTGCAGCCGATGCCGTCGCTGCAATCCCGCGGTGTCCCAGTACAGACACCACTCTGACAGGAATCTCCGACGGTGCAGAAAAGTCCATCGTTACAGCTCGTTCCGTTGGCAACGGGTTGCGCCTGGCAGGAATCCAGTGATTCGTTGCAAATTCCCACGTTGCATTGATTGGTCAATCCGCTGCAATCCACCGGCGTCCCCGCCTTGCATCCCGTGGTAGCATTCCCTTTGGTGGGGTTGCACGTCTCCACGCCGTTGCAGAACAAGCCGTCGTCGCAGGCCGCATTGTTGGACGTGTACGTGCATGTATCGGTCGCCTCATTACAGCCGTCGGTCGTGCATGTCTTGTGATCGTCGCATGGGGGCGTCCCCGCATGGCATGCCCCCCCCTGGCAGAACTCCATGCCATTGCAGTACAACCCATCGCTGCACGAATTGCTGTCGTTGGACGTGTGCAAGCAGCCTACTCCCACCACGCAAGCATCGTCCGTACAGGGGTTGTTGTCGCTTGGGCAGAGCGAATCGTTCGGCACATGCGAACACGTGTAAGTTGCCGGAATCACGGAAAAATCCCGCGTGCAGGTGTCCACCGTACACGCGATCCCGTCGTCGCACGGATTGGGGTTGCAAGGATCCGCCTGGACGTCCGCGCCCTTGATCTGATTGTCCTGTGAGCCCAGTGAGGCTCCGTCCAGCTTGAACAAATGAAAGTGGTACGGGCCGCCGGAAATGCTCGACGCTCCCAAACCGGCTCCATAGCCGATTCCCGCTCCCAGCGGATCGAGCCCAACCGAAACGTGACCGGCCACTTCGATCAGGATATTCGTTGACGAGGAAGTCCAGCTGATTACATAGTTCGCGTCGTCATCGGTACCGGTGTAGAAGGGCGAGCCGAATGCGATTGATGCGGCCGTAATCGCCGCGTTACCGTAAATTTTGATCACGCGGTTGCCGAACAAGGTCTCGTACGCCGCGATCTTGGACGCCACTCCCCCGCCAATGCCAGGATCCGGCATCGCATCGGGAACTGATGCGGTCATGCTGAACGATGCCCGCAAGGAGTTGCAAAGAGCGGCGTTTGCGCTTGGGCTGAACTCGTCCTCACAAGCCTCGGTCGTCAACAAATTAGTGAGAAGTCCGGCGCCATCTGTGATCGCATTGGCCGCATCGTACGCTTGTTGCCAGGAGGTTAGGAAATCGTATGCATGCACTCCGGCAGAGTGCTTGGTCGACTGATGGCTCATGGTCAACGTGTGCATATCGGACGGCGCGCCGGGAATGTCGGTCAGAATGATTCGCTGCGGCACTGACATGCCTTCCACATAAATTGAATTGTTCTGCTGCAGGATGCTGTTGATCCAGTGGAGAGGATCGGACACATTGGGATCTGCATTTGCACACTGCTTGAAATCTTTGCCTGCATTCGAATCGAGAAACACTTGTCCTGACGCGCTTGCCGCGGCGAACAAGGAGGCGATAAACAACCACGCGAGCAGTCGGCAATCGTTTTCGCCCACTCGGAAGTGCAGCGGTTGGGGAGAAATCCGATGCGTATTTTTCTTCAGTCCCATAGCTTCCTCCTCCACGGTTCCGTAGCGTGACCGTACTAGATTTCGATTCTCTGGTTGTTGGACAAGCGATTCTCTAGACTGCCAGAATCGACATGCCTAGGCCGCTCAGTATCCCCGAACGGCCGGATTTATTCAAGCGACAAATTAGGGATTTCGTTTTGATTTGAACTGAGCCAGGAAACTGCGGCACGCCAACGCCAATGTTCTGACGGGTCAGATGTTCCGGTAGATAACGACCGCCGCATCTCATATTCTCGGACGTTGTGCGTTTCCAGTCGGGCGCTGTCCGCCACAGCGATCTGGCGTGTGCAGTGATTCAAATGTGGTGCGGCGTGAGACTTTGTGCGGAATCCAGCGGGGCCATGCAACAATCGAAGGGCGCTCGCCGAATTTCCGTGGATCCGAATCGATTCCGTCAAGCCGCTACAGCTTACCCATGGGTTTGGAGAAACGAAGTCTCGCGCCGATCAAGAGCAGCAAGCAAATGATCGTCGCTCCCCACGCTGACACCGTGGGAACCGATGTACATCCCGAATCATTTACGGTGACATCCGTATTGCAGGAAGAGTGATTCCGGCATTCATCCGTGGCCTGGCACGTTATCGTCAGCGTACTTGCCTGAGAAGGCGCCGGGGCGTCCAGAGGTTGGCCGTCGCTTCGCACGCAGTTCATGGTGCAAGAGCCGCAGAGATCAGTGCAGCTTGGTGGGGTGAATTCAATGGTACCGCCGGCGCACACGGAGAAATCCGGTTTACAGGTTCCAATCACTGGAGCCGTGGTATCGAAGTACTTGACGGTTTGGATGCACTGGGTCGAATTTGGTTGTCCGGAGGCAACGGCTAAGGCAACGGCGCCGTCGGTGGCGGTATAAGTTCGTTTGACAGTCAGTTTTGGAGGCGGCGTGATACCGGCCACCACAACTGCGGCCAGGCAATTGCCTGGAATCTCCTGCACTTCCACCGTGACGATGGGACTGGGGTCACAGTTGTCAGTGACGGTAGGTTGGCCCAGGTCACACGGTTGTCCGCACTCGCAATCTTTGTCCGGCGGACAGGTGATGATCGGAGGCTCCGTGTCGACCACGCTGATGCGTTGAGTACAGCTTGCTGTGTTTCCGCAATCATTGGTTATCTTACATGTGCGGTCGATGGTGTAGTCCTGTGGGAACTTTCCGGGCGTCGTGACGTCGTCACAATGGACGACAGGGTGGACGCTGCAATCGTCAATCGCTTGAGGATCAGTGATTCGACAGGGGGCGTCATCGCACTCGCACGACTTGTCGGGCGGGCAAATGATGCCGGGCGTCGCGCAAACGTGTTGGCAACTGCCAGTCGTTTTGCTGCAAATCTCCTGGGTGCATGCATTGCCGTCGTCGGGGCACACGACCGGTGTGTGCGAGCAGCATGCCGTGGCCGGATTCTTGTCGTTCACGCATACATCCGTGGTACACGCATCCTGATCGTCACAGGAGATCGGCGGTACGTTTCGCACCACGCCATCTGTTCCGCGACAAGCGTTTACGGTGATACAGTCGCTGGTGTGCGAGCAGATACCTGCCGAGCAGCAATCCGTCGTGCAAGTGTCGTTGTCGTTGCAATTCGGCACAAAAGTGCCGGAACTGGCGGTCACGATGTCATCGTTCCCGGGGCAGTCTGAACATCCGCTATCGCAAAGATCTCTCTGCGCAAAGCTGAATGTGTTCGGGAGATTCCCCACATTCGACGCTAGAATCGTGTAGATGTTTCGATCCGCCACCCGAACCAAGCCTTCTCGTGCTGTGCCGGGGAGCGAAAGCCCGGAACCAGCATCGCCACACGCTTTTCCGCTGGGGCCGACCAGACATGGAAACACACAGTTGGCACCGGTCGCAGCATTGCACACGCCGCCGCTATTCGTGCAGACCGCATTGCCGGAAATCAGGATGATTGGCAAATTTCCGATTGCCGGATCCCGCACTGTACCCAGGACCATGTCAAACGCACCTCTTACGAGGACGGGATCTAACAATTGGTCGAGGTAACGAAATGTCGCCGTGCAGTTCAACGTTTCGCCTACGCAGGCACTGGAACACGCGGCCGTGGCACCGTTCCCGTGTTCGAGCTTGTTACAGATGTTTGCGCCGGGAGTCGCCGGACCGCAACTTTGTCCGCTGGCTGTGCTGCTTCCAGCCGCCAAAATGCCCGCCGATATTATCCACAACGATCGGATCATTGCGGCTCGATATCGGCGCGACGTATACGCGAAGTCATTCCATCTACCAAAGAAGAATCCCGTTCTTCGCATTGCCATACCCTCCCCGGAATTGAACTCACCCCCGACGCCTATGATCGCCACGACACTGTCATGCTAACATCATCATGACAGCGGCAGACGCTTTACCACGCCCGCCGACAACCGCCGCGCTCCAGCGCTCTTCATTGCTCGATGTTACATCGAGGAACTTTGCGAGCCGATTTCCGCGCCGCGGTGGACGAATGGCGTAGTCCGCCTATCCATTGACTAGTCAATCTTAGGTAGGCAACCCGCGCAAGAAAAACACGAAATTCTCTGGTGTCAGTTGCGATGCCCCGTTGCCTCCAGCCCCTCCCCATCGCACAAAGTCGCTTTTAATTACGCTACCGATAATCGGGGCAATTCACAAGGCTGATTGCCGGTTTGGAGCCCCAAAAGTGAGTCACGAATACATTGCGCCAAGGTCTTATAAGAAAAGCGTCCGTTCTTGGGCCGATAAGTAATCAAGATCTCGATGAGAATTGTAACTGAGAGTTCCCATACGTCCGTTCATCAAATGGCGTTTTCAGCATGACAGCCCATTGGAGTTGGCTGACGGTCCAGGAAGAAATGGGAAAGTCCATCGTTTTTCGAGCGCGCGCCGAGATGCGCTGGTCGTTTCGCCGCCCATCAAGCTTTTTGGAAGTCATCATCGCAGCACGCGTGGGAAAATGAAATTTCGATCGCAATAATCGGCCGTAAGTTGAACGTAGGAGGATGCAATCGACTCCGCACTCTCCAAGCCAAGCTTCTTCTGAACACTTCGAATGGCCGATTCGCTTTCGCCCTCGATTTCCACAAAGAGTCCGAGCTTGGCCGGTTCATCGAGCTCGATTTGGCAATCGTCCAGCGACCAGCTCTCGCGTCTTTTTTCGTATTCGAGAACTACGATAAAGCCCAGGCGCTGAAGAATTTGAACCCCCATTTGCGCGTTATCGATTCGCGTTTCAAGTTCTTCGCGTGATTTCACGGCCCCGATGACCGGCGGCCCCTTGAATGTCCATATCGCTTTTTCTTTTCCGTCGACATTTCGGGCCGCGCGAACGCGCAGCCCGAAACCTTGCCTGCGAAGCGAGCCGTCGGGGCGATCCAGAATCCAATTGGTTTCGACAACATCATCGATGCGCTGAGCGTGCAACTCGATCAGTCGCCGTCGCACCGGCTCGTGCGAAGCGATGCGGAGTTTGATCTCGATTTCGGTGGGCACGATATGGGCTCGTCATCAAACGATGATGTTCACAAGCCGACCCTTCGCGACCACGACTTTGCGAGGGGATCGATTTTCCATTGCGGCCATCACCTTGGCATCGGCCATTGCCGTCGCCTGAACGGCGTCATCGTGCGCATCCACATCAACCATGATTTTGGCCTTGATTTTGCCGTTGACTTGCACGGCGATCTCGACCTGTTCATCGCGTGCGAGCCTTGGGTCGAACGCAGGCCAGGGTTCATACGCCAGTGATTGCGAATGCCCCAGCCGCGACCAAAGCTCTTCGGCCAAATGCGGTGCGAACGGGGCCAGCACGAGAACAAACGGTTCCAGCACTGCCCGCGAGCGCTGCGTGACGCGCGTCATGGTGTTGACGAAGTCGAACATCGCAGCGATGCCCGTATTGAGCTTGAGCTGCTCCAGCTCTTCGGTCACCTTCTTCACCAGCTTGTGCAGGGCGCGGAGTGTGGCATCGTCCGGCGAATCATTGGTCAGCGAGCCGCTTAATTCGCCGGTCGATTCATCAACAAAGAGCCGCCAGATGCGTTGGCACAATTTGTGCAATCCCGGCACGTCGCGCGTGTTCCACGGTTTGGCCATATCCAGCGGCCCCATGTACATCTCGTAGAGCCGGAAAGTGTCCGCCCCGTATTCGGAAATGATCTCATCGGGATTGACCACGTTCTTGAGCGATTTGCTCATCTTGGCCACGATGCGCGTGACCGGCTCGCCGCCCTGCCGAAGTACGAACAAGTCGTCGCCGCGTTCTTCGACGGCGTCCGGGCCGACGGTTAATCCCCTCGCGTCGCGGAATGCAAAGCCCTGGATCATTCCCTGATTGAACAGTTTCTGGAACGGCTCGACGGTCGAAACAGACCCAAGATCGAAGAGCACTTTGTGCCAGAATCTCGCGTACAGAAGGTGAAGCACGGCGTGTTCGGCGCCACCGACGTATAAATCGACCGGCATCCAATATTGATCCGCGCCGCGATCACAGAAGTTGTTCGCGTTGTGCGGATCCATGAACCGCAAGTAGTACCAGCATGAACCGGCCCACTGCGGCATGGTGTTGGTGTCGCGCTGATAACGCTTACCGTTGCGAACCACGCTGAGCCATTCCTTCGCTCGCGCTAGCGGCGGCGCAGGCAGCGATCGAGCGTCGTCTGCAGACGCCGTCGGCTTGAAGTTTTCCATCGCCGGCAGTTCGACGGGCAGTTCATCATCCGGAACGACGATGGTTTCGCCGTCTTCGCCGTGCAGTACAGGGAACGGCTCACCCCAATATCGCTGCCGACTGAATAGCCAGTCTCGCAATTTGTAATTGACGGCCTCTCGACCCAGGCCCATTCGCTCCAGCCATCGCGTGATCCGTTCTTTGGCGCCTGGCGTAGTTAGTCCGTTAAGTTCGCACACATCCTTCAGCGCGATTGGCGCGCTGGAAGCGGGCGAGTTCACCGCGATGCTTTCCTCGACAAACGCCGCACCCCATGAGGCCGGGTGCGTGACGTAGTGTTCAATGAGACGTTCAGCGCCGACAACGTTTTTCAATACGGACGCGGTCTTGTCGCTCAAGTGTTTCGATTGCTCACGATGCGCTTGGACGCTGTCGCGAATCTCCGGATTCTCCTTGAGAAGACGCTCGAATCCTTCCATCGCAGCTCGCTGAGTTTGTTCCGCATAAGCGGCCACACGCTGGGCAATCCATTCCGCAGTGGGCTTCACGACGGCGACAATGGGAATATTCATTGCCGTCGCGAATTCGAAGTCGCGTTCATCGCTTCCGGGCACGCCCATGATCGCGCCCGTGCCGTAGCCCATCAGCACATAGTCGGCGATCCAAATCGGCACCGGCTGGCCGCTCACCGGATTCAATGCATACGCGCCGGAAAATACGCCGGTTTTCTCCTTACTGTCCGCCGTGCGGGCCATATCGCTTTTTCGAGCAGCGGCGTGCACATAGCGAGCGACCTCGGCGCGGTGATCGGGCGTGGTCAGCGAATCGACCAGCGGATGCTCAGGCGCGAGGACCATGTAGGTCGCACCGAAAAGCGTGTCGGGCCGCGTGGTGTAAATGCGAATCACGTCGTCGAGCGATTCGAGCGGGATATTCAGTGCCGGCGATTTTCCGCTCGCGCGATGCACGAATCGACCGTCTTTTACGTCCCAACGATCGGCGAGAAAAAACACGGCGTCCGCGCCCACGCTCCTGCCGATCCAGTTGCGTTGCATGAGTTTGATGGGTTCGGGCCAATCGAGACCTTCGAGATCGCTCAATAGTCGGTCGGCGTATTTTGTGATGCGCAGCATCCATTGTCGCAGCGGTCGCCGAAACACGGGATGCCCGCCGCGATCGCTGCGACCTTCGCTGTCCACTTCTTCATTGGAGAGCACGGTGCCAAGCGCTGGACACCAATTGACCTGCACGTCGGCGAGATAGGCCAGGCGATAGCCGTCCAAAATTTGACGACGCTGCGTTGGGGTCGCATGCTTCCACGAGACTTGAGATGCATTACGTTCACCCTTGCCCTCTCCCTGAGTGGGCAAGGAGGCAGACCCCCCCTTTGGGCTCCCGCTTTGGTCGCCCTCAGCCACCCTTGGTAAGGGGGGAGGCTGGCGCTTCCCGCTTTCGAATTCCGCGATTAGCTCACCGATCTGCCTGGCGCGGCCGCGAATCTTTCGTCCGTCTGGCCCGATCCACTCGCACTCCTCGTCGTACCAGCTTTCGAACATCCGCGCGAACATCCACTGTGTCCATTTGTAGTAGCTCGGATCGCACGTGGCGATTTCGCGGCTCCAGTCGTACGAAAAGCCGAACTGCTTGAGCTGCCGGCGGAACATCTCGATGTTCTTTTTCGTGGTGACGGCCGGATGCACGTTGGTCTCGATCGCGTATTGCTCGGCCGGCAGACCGAAGGCGTCGAATCCCATCGGGTGAAGCACGTTGAAACCGCGCATCCGCTTGTAGCGAGCGATGATGTCGGTCGCGCAATAGCCGACCGGATGCCCGACGTGCAACCCCGCGCCGCTGGGATACGGGAACATGTCGAGGATGTAGTATTTGGGCTGGGTAGTGCGAAGATTCTCTTCGCGCACGCCTCCCCCCTTACCAAGGGGGGACACAGGGAGGTTCGCCGCAGGAGCCGATGCGATGCCCGCCTCTCCCGGATTTGGCGCGAGAAACGTCTGATGCTCGTCCCAATATCCCTGCCACTTGGCCTCAATCGCGGTGAAGTCGTACCGACCGGGTTTGACGGTTTCTTCACTTCGATCCGTATTGTTACGTTCAATTTTCATTGCCAGCGTACTATATCAAATGGGCGTCCGCTTGCGATGGGAGCGTCGTGGATCCTGAAGAGATTCATATTGTTCGGACGCTTTTTCTCGCCTAGAATTTTCCGAGGTTTCGAACCGGAATGCGGAGCGTCAAATATGGAACAACCAGCCGACAAAGTATCGCTCGAATTGGCCGAAATGGGTCCGGATGATGATCTGCCGCCGGGCAATCACGCCCTCGAGGTGGCCGCTCGGCGAGGATTCGGTCCGCTTAGCTCACAGGGCAAAAACATCTGGCACGGCGAGGCTACTCCGTGCGTATCGTGCGGGCAGCTTGTGGAGCGCGGGGCGGCGACGTGCGAAGACTGCGGCCAGGACCTCTCCGACGAGATGGTTGACAAAATGCGGCAGCACGCCGGACCGTGGTTCGTACTCGAGCACATCCGTCCGTTTCCGGGTGTTTCACTGGAGCGGATCGTGCGGCAAATTCGCCGCGGCTTCGTCACTGAGACTTCCATCGTTCGCGGTCCGGCCACTGATTTCCAATGGCGATTCGCGGTCGAAACGCCCGGCTTATGCCGCTATTTCGGAAAATGCTGGCGCTGTCACCATGGCGTTTCCGCGACGGACACGTACTGCCCGAATTGTCTGAGTCATTTGGCTTTTGAGAGCACACGCGCCGCGGATGCACCGCGAGCGACCGCAGCTCATTTTCCTGCACCGATGTCGCTCGACGCGATGATGAATCGAACAGTGCCGCCGGCGGCAGCCGCGCCGCCGCGTGCGAGGACGGCTTTGGAGCCGGTTGGTTCGCGTGGAGGAACCACACAGCCTGCGGCAATGACCACACCCTCATCGCCAATTCCGCGTTCGGGATTCTCGCGCGAAATTAAGCCCGCCACCCTGCCCGCGCTTGCCAGCCTGGCGCAAGCACTAGGCAACATTGATGGACCGAGTGTCGAAGAAGAGGAATTCCAGCGGCAGCAATCGGCCCGACGTTGGACCGCGATTGCGATCTCGATTGTTCTTGTAGTACTACTCGGTGTGTTACTTGCCGTTGTCGCCTGGCGTCAGAAAGCTTCCGGGCAAAGTGTTACGATGAGCGAGTGCCGGCCGACCGAAATTCGAGCTTTATGCACCTGACGCTGCACTTCGTGCGCGAAGCTGTGTTTCCTTCTTCGCGATGTTTTCGAGCAAATCCTGAAATGATTGTGCAAACAGCTTCACGCCGTCGAAGGTGAGCTGATCTGTGACGGCTGTGAGATTGATGTCCAAATTCCCCAACTCGGCCAACGTCCTTTGAGCATCCTCGACGCCGCGATCGATCGTGATTTCCGTCCGCCCATGATCGAACGTCGCCTGGATCGTCTCCGGCGGCATGGTGTTGACCGTGTTCGCGCCGACAAGCTCATCCACATAAATCGTGTCGCGATATTCCGGATTCTTTTTGCTTGTGCTCGCCCAGAGAGGTCGCTGGACTCGCCCGCCGGAGGCTGCCAGCGCGCCGAACGGACCGGCGGGATCAAACATCTCTTTGAATCGCGCGTAGGCGAGTTTCGCATTGGCGATCGCGGCCTTGCCCAACAGATGTGCGGCCTTCGCATTGTTCTTCTCGCGTCGTTCCGTGAGCAATTTGTCCACGGCCGTATCCACGCGGCTCACAAAGAATGATGCGACGGACGCAACTTTGCTCAAGTCGCCGCCACGTTTTTGCAATGTTTGCAACCCGTTAATGTAAGCTGCGGCCACTTCGCGATACACCGCAATCGAGAAGATCAGCGTCACGTTTACATTGATTCCATCCGCGATGAGCATTTCGATCGCGGGGATGCCCATCGAAGTCGCGGGCACTTTGATGAAGACATTGGGGCGGTTAAGCGTTTTGAAAAGCCGCTTGGCTTCGGCCACCGTCGCGGGCGTGTTGTAGGCCAGCTTCGGGCTGACTTCAAGGCTGATGTATCCGTCAACTCCGTTCGTGCGATCGTACACAGGCCTCAAAATGTCCGCGGCGTCGGCGATATCGGGTATGACCAATTTCTCATAAATGTTCTTGATGCCGTTGAGGTCGAATCGATCAGAATCATCTCCATCCGATCCGCTGCCATGATCTCCGGCCAGAATTTGAGCGATTCGCACATCGTAGTCGGCGCTGCCGGTGATGGCCTTCATGAAGATCGTCGGATTAGAAGTCACGCCGACGATGCCGATGTCGATGAGCCTCTGCAACTCCCCCGAATCAATCATCCGCCGGCTGATATTGTCGCACCAAACTGATTGACCGAGGGCGTGAAGTTTTTGAAGATTATTCATCGTCACTTTCCTTGAAGGGTAGTGTGCTTTGTCGCGTCGAAAGAGACTTGGCTCGCGGGGCCTTCTTGAATGTCAGAGGTTCGTGCCAACCGGGCATGTCGATCTTCTTCCCCGCAAGCAACTCTTCAATCGTGAAAATCTGCACCCGGGGGTGTCTCGTTTTCTTGAGAGAAGGCGATTCGTAGAAGCCCGCGCTCGCGGCCTCGGTCCGCATCGGTTTCGTTGGTTCTTCCATTGTAATGAGCACAGCCATCGCCGCCCGCTCACGTTGAACCACGCCGACCAAGTCTCGCACCATCGAGACGCCAATATTTTGTCCCGCTTTGACCGAGACAACAATCTGTTTGATCTCGCTCGCATCTGCGGAATCGTGGAAATAAAGCCGGCCATCGATCCCTTTGTCCGCTCCTTTTTGCTGTTCAACAGGTCGGGCGCCGACCAACCCCAGCGCCCACCACTGAAATTGATAGGCGTCGTTGCGCGCCAGATCGCGTGCATCGGGCAACGACACCGGTTCGCCAACTACGCGGTATTTTAGCCGTGGCCCAAAGGCATCTCGGATGCGCGTTTTCACCAGATTGATCACCAAATGTGTGATGTCAATCCCGATCCATCGCCTCTTGAGCCGTTGCGCCACTGCGACGGCCGTGCCGCAGCCGCAGAACGGATCGAGCACGACATCACGTTCGTTGCTCGCCGAACGAATGATACGCTCCAATAAGGCTTCGGGCTTTTGCGTCGGATATCCGAGGCGTTCACGGGCTTGGGAGTTAATGGGAGGTATGTCCGTCCATACGTCGCCAAATGGAACTCCACGCTGTTCGTCAAGATATCGCTTGAGCTGCGGTACTCTTCCCGGCCGAGTCTGCACGATCAATCCTTCATCGTATGCCTTTTGCATCCGATCCTTGGTCCATCTCCAGACGCGTGTAACCCCTAGAAACGCGTAACGGAGGTTCGGACGATTGCGATTCGGATTGATAAGGTTATCAAGACGATATTTCCGCCCGTCGGCATCTATGTGGCGATACTTATCGGCGGTGCGCTCGCCCAGATTTTCTTCGTCATAGGGAGTGAACACAACCTCGTCATTCCATGTGGATTGATCGCTTCTCTGAAATGCGATGATGACATCGTGATTTCGTGGCAGCCGCCGGCGCATCAGGCTCTTGGAGAGAGTTCGCCGCCAGATGATCTCATTGCGAAAATTCTGCGGTCGAAAGACCGAGTCCATCAACAGCTTTAAGTAATGGCTCGCGGTGGGGTCGCAGTGCAGGTAGATCGAGCCGGTCAGTTTGAGCACGCGACGCAGTTCGACCAGCCGCGGAGCCATCATCGAAAGGTAGGCCAACATGTCTGACGTTCCGAGAAATGTTCGGAGAGCCAGCATCGCCTGCGCCACACGATCCCCGCCATTGTGCAGGACGTCTTCGAAATTGGCGGCGGCTTCCTGATCCCATGTCCATGTATCCCCGAATGCCTTGATCTGCGCATGAGCACGCGTGCCGTCTCGCTCGGCAAAGAGCACGTTGTAGTCGGCGCTGGAGTTGAATGGAGGATCGAGATAAACCAGATCTACAGATTCGTCTTTGATATATCGCCGGAGGATATCCAGATTATCCCCATAATAAAGAACATTGTCACCAGCTCTCGCCATTTCATTTGCTCTCGGCTCCGATTCGTCCTGTTCCCTTTTTTGAACAGGATCGAGTGTCGCCGTGTCGTTACCCAAACGTGCTAGAAGAGTTTCAGCCAATCTGCGTCCACCTCTTGAACGGAGGTATTATTTCTTCGTCCACTGATCCAGCCAGCCAATCACCGTGTCGTGCCACAAAATGCTGTTCGCGGGCTTGAGCACCCAGTGATTTTCATCCGGAAAGTACAGGAATTTGCTGGGAATGCCGCGGCGCTGAAGGGCCGCAAACGTGCCCATTCCGTGTGTAGCCACAACGCGGAAATCCTGACCGCCGTGAATCACCAGCATCGGCGTCTTCCAGTTCTTCACGAAATTGATCGGGCTTTGAAAGCCGTAGTGCTCCGGCTGCTCCCAAGGCAATCCCTGATGGTCCCACTCAGGAAACCATAGTTCTTCCGTATCATAGTAGGCCATCTTCTCGTCGAGATTTCCGTCGTGGCACACGAGGCACTTGAACCGATCGGGCCAATTGCCCGCGATCCAGTTGATCATATATCCGCCGAATGACGCACCAAGCGCACCCACGCGATCGCCATCCATCCACGGATATTTCTTGAGCGCCGCATCGAGACCCTTCTTCAAATCTTCCAGCGGCCCGCCGCCCCAGTCGCCGCGAATCGCATCGCAAAACGCCTGTCCGTAGCCCGTCGAACCGTGAAAGTCGATCATTACGACCGCATATCCCGCCCCGGCATACGCCTGCGGATTCCAACGATAATGAAAGTGATTTCCGAATGAACCTTGCGGCCCGCCGTGAATGAGAAACGCGATGGGATATTTCTTCGAGGCGTCAAAGTCGGCGGGTTTGACGGAGTAACCGTACACTTTGTCGCCGTTCGCCCCTTCGAATGAGAATTGCTCGCATTCGCCCATCCGCGCCGCGGCGATCTGATCCTTGTTGATATTGGTGATTTGCTTCGACTCCGAGCCGTCGGATTTCAATGCATACAACTCAACGGGCGATTTCAAATCATCGCGCTGATAAACGATCCATTCACCTGCGAGGCCTAGCGACGAAACAGTTCCCTCCATTACCAATGGTCTGCCACTTCCGCTGGCAACTTCGATTGAAGACAGGATTTTCTGCCCCCGATTTTCAGCAGTTGCATAAATCATTTTGCCGTCGGGTGACCACGCGAAATCATCCACTGAAACATCCCAATCGGAAGTCGGTGTCCGAACGAGGTCTTTTGTAGCGCCGTCAGGCCAAGCCTTGATCATGATTCTGAGCTGATCGGCCTCATAGCCGGGCCGTGACATCGCCAAATACGCGAGCGTTTTTCCGTCCGGCGAAAACGTTGGTCGCGTGTCCGTGGCTTTGTTTGACGAAGTCAAGCATTTTGGCTTTGCGGCGCCGTCGATCGGAACAACGAAGAGATCGAGATTCGTTGACCATGCTTCCTCGCGACCCACGTCGCGCGCCGTGTATACAATTGATTTTCCATCGGGCGTGAACGTGAATTCATCCGAACCCCCAAACGGCTTTGATGGACTATCGGCATCAACACCTTTCATCACATCGACCGCGGTCCCACCTCCGATCGGCGCCACAAACAGATGCGAACGCGTTCCATTGGCCCAGGTGTCCCAATGGCGAATGAACAGGTGATCGTAGAGTTGTCCGGTCACCTTCTCTTTGGCCTTTTCGTCCAATTTTTTCTTCGTGTCCGCTGGCGAGAGGTCAGGGAAAACCTCCATCGAATAGGCGAGATGATTGCCGTCGCGCGAAATCACAAATCCACCCACGTCGAGTGGTTCATTCGTGACTTTTTCGGCCTCACCGCCATCCGGTGCGATCCGCCAAATCTGCGACGAGCCGCCGCGCGAAGAGACGAAGTAAATCGATTTTCCATCGGGCGACCATTTGCCGCTGCCGTCGTTGGCCGGATCGCTCGTGAGCTGCCGCAGCCCGGTGCCGTCCACATTGACCAGCCACAAATCCGTACGACCCTTGTTCGCTTCGATGTCCGTCGTCCGCACCGTAAACACGACGCGCTTGCCGTCCGGCGAAACATCGGGATCGCTGATGCGCTTCATGGCCAACATGTCGTGAATGGAAAATGGATGCGGTTTGGTATCAGTGGCGGCGGCGATTGAACAAACCGCAACGATCGGAATAGCAATCAGGAATTTCCTCACATGCATGCAATGAACTCCTTCGGAGTTTGGGTCGAACAGTAAATCCGGCAATTGACTGACAAACCTATCAAGGCTGCGGTGAGTTGGCAAAGAGGAGATGCCTAATCGCGGAACGACCTGCTTAAGGTCTCGACGCGGTTGCTGAATACGGATACGGAAGTCCCTTGAATGCATCGACAATGCTGGCGACGTCGCTAATGTCCACGCGGCCGTTGGGAACACTCGGAGCAACGTCGGTTCTGGCGACAGGCAGTGCGCTCGGCAACGCCTTGAATTTATCAACGGTGGCGGCAACATCAGGGATACCTGGCTGTGTGAGCGGAGCAGGAGACGGCAACTGAAACGCCGCCCCAACGTCACCCCATCGCGAGGTTGTTAGCCGCAATGCGTTTGGTCCGGTTGGACACGTGTCTTCGTTGCCTTGACAGTTCATGGTGTATATTCGCACTTCGTAAACGGAACTAGGAACAATTTCCGCGCCTGTAACTTGCAATGGTCGGCCTTGAAGAATGTCGCTCCAATTCAGATAAACCGGCTGCGCCTGGAGAGAGGCGCATTTGAATGTCGTGTGCAAGACATCGCTTTCTGCGCAATCGGCGGGCGGCCCTACCCAGCGGGCTTGTCCTTCCAATGCCGAATAATCCGGCGGCGGGAATTCCGGCAGATTGGGCGGATCAGGGTGCATCAATGAAAGGAGTTTGACCTGAAGTGCCCCCGATATCACGCTCCCTGTGCACGGGTTGAAATCGGCGATCGAAAGGTATCGGTTTTGAGGCACTGGCACAGCGATAGGAGGAAGTGGTAGGGAAAGATATCCGACGACCATCTCGCCGTATCCTTCGTTCCCATGATATCCGCTGATTCGGATCGTGTAGCAATCTCCGTGATAAACTCCAAATTCCAGTTTCGACGTGCTGCGTTCCAGAATGCAGTCATCATCGGAGCACCAAACTTCAATCGATGAATCTGTCGAGCACGGACAAACCGTGGGGTTCGCGGGATCATGATAAACGCTCAAGACAGAATCGAACGTCTCATCGTAGCCGCACAAATCGATGGTGACCGAGCCTGAACAAGTTGGCATGTACCTGAACCAAATATCCCGACCGACCGAGGCGCTTCCGGTGCAGATCGTTGTGGTCGGCCCATCGGTCGTGGAACAAAAATTGTTGAATGGATATGTTCCAGATTCCGTAACTGGGATTGCACCGGCGCATGTATCCCCCGCGTCCGCGCCGGTGCGGCAAGACACGGCGCCACAATCGGCCGCATCGATCCGCCAATCACCGCCCACTGTGCGGCAATCAGCAAGGGAGCGCATAACACAAAGCGGCTCGCCTGTCGGTGTGCGATCCGGGCACGTGCAACAAGGGTGCATCGACGGCGGCGCCTCGATTGCGATGTTCAGGCAAAACGCCAGATCCGCTCCCGCTTGAGCCTCGCCGAGCGTGTATCTATGGTCAAAGTCCTGTAGTAAGAATCCATTCCCTTCTGTCGCGGGGCTGGCCTGAACCCAAAACCAATCACAAAATCGCGACCCACCGACGCTGGGATTCGTGAAATTCTGCACTTCCAGCCAATAGGTCGAGCCGGCGGAAACAGGTACGCCGCTCCCCAAGCCTAGTTCCCACTGGAACTGTTGGGACTCCTGATACACGCCAACAAGCTGCTTGCTGATCACCGATGCGTGGATTTTGTTTCCTGGTTCCGCAGGCATGCCGTCCACTTGATCATAAATCGTCACCCAAAAATCTTCGGGCGGATTGCTTGCGCTGCAGTCTTCAAGAAGGTGTGCGATATCCTGGTCAAGAAACTCTCCAACAACACATACGGACGTAATTGTGCCGCTCTCGCTCGCCACAAAGTCGTCAGTCGCCCGATATGGCCAAACCCACCAGGTGCAATCACTCGGACATAAATCCGACAAATACGCTCCCAAAATGGGTGCATAAGTTTGGCAGTGAGATTGATCGCCGAAAGTACATCCGCCGGTTGTAGCGAAATCGTTCCATCCGCTTTCGATTCGCGGATTGGAATCACTTGAGTCACCGTTGATTAGCGACGGCTCGATCTTATACACAGGCGGTCTGTTCAAGGCAGACGGGTTCTCTCCGGCTGCGGAGACTGATATTGCGAGAACAAGGGCAACACAACACGAAATGCAATGAACTCTTACCGGGGGCTTGGGCAACATGGCAGTCACTCCCAAATGAGATGGGGAGAATTCAATGTATGACCATATTGTACAACGATTTAATCTTTGTTCAATCAATTTCTCGAACAAGTCCTTCCTGAGATTCGCGTCCAACTTCTCCGCCCGCCGTATTTGATGTACCATTGCCCCGAAGGCTGCGAACCGCACGAAGTCTCGGCCTTTGCAGGAGTTCTCGCTTTGCCGGAAGAACCCATACAGCATCCCCGCGTCTTGCTCGCCAAGATCGGCCTCGATGGTCACGATCGTGGCGTGAAAGTCCTCGCGCGATCCTTCCGCGACGCGGGACTCGAAGTGATTTACACAGGGCTTTGGCAGACCTCCGAAGCCACCATGTACGCGGCGCTTCAGGAAGACGTGGACGTAGTCGGCGTGAGCCTGCTTTCGGCAGCTCATCTCACCGTCATGCCCGAGTTAGTGCGAATCCGAAAGGAGCTCGGCGTCGAAGAGATTCCGATCGTGCTGGGCGGTATCGTGCCGGTCGCTGATCATCCGAAGTTGCTGGAGATGGGGGTGGCCGCGATGTTCAATCCCGGCTCGCCTCTCGACGCGATCATCGCTCGGCTTCGTGAACTCGCCGCCACTCGAGCGACATCGCGACTCGATGATCTCCAATCCGGTTTCAGGAAACGCGACATGCTGGCACTGGCAAGACTTCTCACCGCACTGCAACGCGGCGCGAAAGTTCCACCTTGGGCTCAAACGCCCGGCCATGCCAAAGTGATCGGCGTCACTGGCGCACCCGGCGTCGGCAAGAGCAGCTTTATTGCCGGACTCGGAAAAGTGCTGCGCGCTCGCGGCAAGAAGGTCGCCGTCATCGCCATTGATCCAAGCAGCCCTGTCACGGGCGGCGCGCTACTGGGAGATCGTCTCCGCATGATGTCCGGCATGCCCGATGCCGAGTTCTTCGTCCGTAGTCTCTCCTCAGGGGACGTTCAGGGCGGCGTGGCCCCACGCTGCAACGAGATCGTCCATGCGGTCAATGCCTTCGGATTCGACTTCATTCTTGTGGAGACGGTCGGGGCGGGCCAGGCGGATGTGGCCGTCCGCGGTCTCGCCAAAGACATCATTCTCCTTCTCATGCCCGACAGCGGCGACGCCGTGCAATTCTCAAAGGCGGGAATCATGGAAATCGCAAGTTGCTTCGTGCTCAATAAGTGCGACCTCGCCGGCGCCGACGCCACCCAGGCTCAACTCCTCAGTGCCGTCGGTGACCAACGCCCGTTGTTCAAAGTCAGCACCATCCGCAATGAAGGCCTGGACGCCGTCGCTGATTGGACGATGAACCGATAGCCTCCCCCGCAACAACAATCCGCCGGCCCACGACCCGATCTTCATCAATTCTGAATCGCCATTGACTTTGGCATACAAAATCATTAACTTTGGCAAGCCAAATTTAAGCGGCTGCCTTCAACAAGGGTTCGGGAATTCCAGGAATGGGTCACAAGAGACAGGCAACGATCATCATCTTTACTTCATTTGTCGCATGCTCGATGTCTGTCGGCCAGCCGCCAAACGGAGATTTGCCGCCAACTGAAACTCCGAAGACTGGGGAAAACTCCGCAACCGACGCCGAGGCGGGTGCAAAATTGCTCGATGCGGCGCGGGAACAAAGCCCTCTTCGCTTGTGCTCGTGGTGGAATTCAGAACCGCTCGAACGTGAAATGGACACCGATCGGCCCGATCTTACGGATACGGCCCTTGCGGTCCCGAAAGGGCACGTGCAACTTGAAGGCGGTTACGATTTCCGCAGTGACCGTCGCGACGGTCATCGGTTCTCGGAAAATCTCTTTCCTCAATTGCTCTTACGCGTTGGAATCATCCACAACGTGGAATTTCGCCTTGGCTGGGACGGCTTTTCCTTCGAGCAGGAAAAGTTTTCAGAGTGCATCAGTTCCGGCGACGACGGTCCGCAAAATCCCCTGATGATGCGCCTGCCCGATCCGCTCGGCGGTCGTTGCGCGGGCGTCAAGCGATCACGCGTCCAACATCACGACGGCGGCACCGATTTGTACATTGGATCGAAAATTCATTTGATCGATCAGGGCCATGGCCGGCCCGACTTTGCCATCATTGCGGGAATCACCGTGCCGACCGGAACGGCGGACAAATCATCCGGCGACGTCGATCCCATCTTCAAGTTTTCGATCGCGTATGACCTCACCGACCGAGTTTCCGTCGGAAGCAACATTACCTTTGCCAGCCCGACCGAAGACTCGCATCGGTTCTTTCAATCCGGCGCCACCCTCGATTTCAGCTACGAGCTGACGCCCTGGCTCATCACCTACACCGAGTACGTCGGCGTGTACCCCGGCCATCGTGACAGCGGACCGGCTCACACGCACGCCGGCGGGTTCATCTTCGTGATCACCCGTGATTTCCACCTCGACCTCCGCGCGGGTTACGGCATCAACCGTGAGGCCGATGACTATTTCGTCGGCGCCGGTTTCGCCGTACGCATTTGACAAGAGGCAGGCGCAACGCGCTTCCACTTTCTTCTTCGGCCTGTGAATCGTCGGCGCGTTGCAGATTCTTAGGAAAACGGCGAATATGACCGCACTCGAATTTTGGAGAGGCGAAATACTTTCGCATTGGAGGCGATTGCATGTCGGTGGCAAATAATGAAATTCGTCAAGGCGATTGCGTCAGACTGCTGGATAAGATGGATCCCGGCTCGGTCGATCTCGTCTTCGCTGATCCGCCATTCAACATCGGCTACGACTACGACGTGTACGACGACCGCCGCGAGGCCAATGAGTACATCGCGTGGTCACGAAAGTGGATCGAAGGCGTCGTTCGTGTCGTCAAGCCGGACGGCACGTTCTGGCTGGCGATTGGTGATGAATATGCGGCCGAGCTGAAGGTGCTTTGCACGCGCGAGCTGGGTCTGCATTGCCGCAACTGGGTCATCTGGTTTTACACGTTCGGCGTCCATTGCAAGCAGAAATTCACTCGTAGTCATGCCCATTTGTTCTACTTCGTCAAAGATCCCAAAAAATTCACCTTCAATTCGCTGGATGTACGCGTGCCGTCCGCGCGAGAACTCGTCTACGGCGACAAGCGGGCCGATCCCGATGGCCGCGTGCCTGATGATACCTGGATGATCCCGCCCATGCTTCCGCCGGGTGCGGCCGTTCGCGACGGCTTCATCCTGCGCCCGCAGGACATTCCTGATCGCTTCCCTCCGGACAGCGACACATGGTTCTTCTCACGCGTCGCGGGTACATTCAAAGAACGCCGCGGCTGGCACGGCTGCCAGATGCCCGAACAGCTCCTTGGCCGCATCATCCGCGCTTGCTCGAATCCCGGCGAGATCGTGCTCGATCCCTTCGCCGGCAGCGGCACGACCCTCGCCGTTGCGAAAAAACTGGGCCGACAATACCTCGGCCTCGAACTTTCAAAGGACTATGTCAAGAAGATCAACAAGCGGCTCGAAGGAATTGCCGTGGGCGGTGCTCTCACGGGACCTGAAAATGCGGCGAGTAGCGCACCGAATACACAAGCCGGCAGACGCTTGACACGACCAAATAAGTCTGAGCAGGTCACAAAGCAATCTGAGCCGACGGGCGATCTGCTGAGTTTCCCGTTTCCACGAGAGGAAAATCAATCAACAAAAAAGCGGTCGGCTCGGTAGTAAGCCGAACCGACCGCGTCACTCAAACAACGACTCGTGATGCGAGGTTGAAAGCGGGAAGATGACTACTGCCCCAAACCTTACTTTCCTGAGCGCGGATTGGGTGCCTGACCGATGGTGATGATTGCATCGGGTCCGGCGGAATACTCCATGTCTTTGTTGCGCGGATCACCGAGAATCGTCTCGGTACCGACACGCACATTGATCGAAAAGCTGCCTTTGGCATCCGCTGTCGGCTGGAACGCATAGGTGCCCAAGTAGCCGTTCTTGTCCACATCCACGCTGCCGTCGAACAATACCGCACCCGCTCTGCCGCCGGCCTTATCATCAGCAATGATGGTCTTGTCCGTGCCAAATACGAAGTCCGTGCGCTTCTGGTCAATTGTCAGATCAGTTCGGCTGAGCTGTCCGCTTGTACCGCCGGTGACATCCAACGTCACCTGATAGCTGCGCAGACCCTTCGCGCCATCCACAAAAACGTCGACAAAATACGTGCCGTTGCTCATTCCGACGGGAACCACATTGATGACGGCGCCCTTGGCAACCGGCTCAAGTCCTGTGCTGACCAGCTTCGAGACGCGTTCCGCCTGCACGGAGGTCAGTCCGCTGATGATGGCGCTGGCCGAACCATTTTGCGTGTTGACGTTGCCAAGCGTGCCGACGGTATTCAGTCTGCCGTTCAGCACGATGCCCACAGTGACGCCGCTCTTGCCGGTCATCGACGCCAAACTCGCGGCCGACTTGTCGGACACGCCAAGTAGAAGACTCGAGCTTCCGCGACCCGGCTGTGCGTCCACAGACGATACATCGCCGCCCGTCAGGAGCGACTGCGGCGCGACGAACATTGAACCTGACCCATACGCCATTTTTTGATAGCCAGCGACTTCGGTGTCACTGACCTGACGGATATCGAGCGCATTGCCCTTCTCGCCACGATCCGTCCTCGGTCCCGCAAGAGCTGATGTCACCGCAATGACACCAACCATGCCCGTAATCACTCCCACATTCGCCTTTCGCATCGTACATTCCTTTCCGCAAGAGCCTTTTTTGCTTATCTGTCGAGCGGTCTTCGCCGCTTTACGAAGACTTCGAACTCCCACACTCCGTCAACGCGTTGCATACCCGATTGTCGCAACGCGAATACACTCAATCAATGATCATTCGTGGACTTTACTTTGCGACCATTCAATTATGCCGCCGTCCCATGTGCGCCACATGACGCTTCCATGTGTTTTATGTGAGCGACGAGGGTTCACAATGCACGAACACGCAATCACACAACAGGCCGAAGCCGGATTCTACCTGAATTCTGTTGATCCGCAGCCTGCTTCCTCTTCGGGCGGATGATGCCGTCGGTAAAACCACCCGGCCTATGCCCGCTTCCGATCTGCGCGAACCGGGCGCTCCTTACCACCCCCGATCACCTGGAGCGACTCCTTCCGCCCTATAATAGTACTCGATTCGCATACCCGGACGCAAGAGCAAAATGGCGACTCGGCTCGTAAAGCTGCAGTGAATCCTCGCGGACTTTTCTACACATATTTAATGGAATAATTGCGGTCCTTTCAGGATTTGCGTCCGATACCTCCGGCGCCCTACCGATCACTTATTTTGACCGGGTGCTAAAATAGGAATATATTATCGCTCGATGTGACCCTCCAAATCATGTATTGCGATGAAAAAAGGCAGGCCAAACGATGAATAGCCCAAAAAATGATCCGTTCGGCAGTCTTGGAACGCTTAAAACCTCCGCAGGGGATGTGCAACTTCATCGCCTGCAACCACTTACGAAACATGGGGTGAAGCTGGAAGCCCTTCCCTTCAGTATCCGGGTGCTGCTGGAAAGCGCCTTGCGGAGCATCGATGGGTTTGCAGTGAAGGCCAACGACGTTGCCACGATTGGGGCGTGGACACCGTCGGGTCGGCCGGCTCGCGAGGTTCCGTTTGTGCCGGGTCGTGTCCTTCTTCAGGATTTCACGGGGGTTCCATGCATCGTCGATCTTGCAGCCATGAGAGATGCCATCGGGCGTCTTGGCGGCGACCCGCGAAAAATTAATCCCCAAGTCCCTGTCGACCTCGTGATTGACCATTCCGTGCAAGTGGATGCATTTGCGTCGCCGGACGCATTGGGCATCAACGCCGACTTTGAGTTCGTGCGCAATCTGGAGCGTTATCAATTTCTGCGTTGGGGGCAGAAAGCATTTGAGAATTTCCGTGTCGTTCCGCCGGCCACAGGAATCGTCCACCAGGTCAATCTCGAATATCTCGCACCGGTCGTACTGACGCGAAAGACTCAGAGTGGAACATTCGCATTCCCGGACAGTCTTGTTGGTACGGACAGTCACACCACGATGATCAACGGTCTCGGCGTCGTCGGCTGGGGTGTTGGAGGCATCGAGGCTGAAGCCGCGATGCTCGGGCAACCGCTCTACATGCTGCTGCCCGATGTCGTCGGTTTCAAACTGACCGGCTCTCTTTCTGAAGGCGCGACCGCGACGGACCTCGTTCTCACCATTACGGAAATGCTCCGCAAGAAAGGCGTCGTCAACAAGTTCGTCGAGTTTTATGGCGAAGGCGTTTCCAGCATGAGCGTGCCGGATCGTGCCACGATTGGAAACATGGCCCCCGAATACGGCGCGACCGTTGGATTCTTCCCCGTCGATGCTGAGACACTTCGCTTCCTTCGACAAACTGGCCGACCGCCGGAGCTTGTGGACCTTGTCGAACGCTACTTGAAAGAGCAGGGCCTGTTCCGCACCAAGGACACTCCGGAGCCACAATTCACCGACAAGATGTCGCTGGATCTTTCCACTGTAGAGCCGAGCCTCGCCGGCCCCAAGCGACCGCACGATCGCGTTCCGCTCAGTCAAGTTCGATCATCGTTTGAGGCCGCACTGCGTGCGCCGGTAAAAGATCGCGGTTTCGCTCTCGACGATGCGACCGCCAAGAAATCCGTCGATGTGCGAATGAACGGCGACGTGAACAAATTGCATCACGGCTCGGTGGTGATCGCGGCCATCACCAGTTGCACAAACACGTCGAACCCATCGGTTATGCTGGCCGCCGGATTGCTCGCCAAAAAAGCCGTCGAGCGCGGACTGCACGTCCAAAAGTATGTCAAGACCAGTCTCGCACCCGGCTCGCGAGTCGTGACTGAATATCTGCGCGAAAGTGGACTCGGCAAATATCTCGATCAACTTGGATTCCAAACCGTCGGTTACGGCTGCACGACGTGCATCGGCAATAGCGGACCATTGCCCGAGCCTGTTGCGGAGGCAGTGACCAAGGGAGATTTGGTCGCTGCAGCGGTCCTTAGTGGAAATCGAAACTTCGAAGGTCGCATTCATCCGCTTGTAAAGGCCAATTACCTCGCCTCGCCCCCGCTCGTCGTTGCATTCGCGCTGGCAGGTCGCACGGACATTGATATGACCCATGAGCCGCTTGGAAACGGGCGCGATGGAAAACCCGTTTACCTGCGGGACATTTGGCCTTCGCAGCGCGAGATCACAGACACCGTCGCACGATGTGTCACGGCCGAACAGTTCCGTACCCAATACGCACACGTGTTCGACGGCAATGAACGGTGGAATCAGATTGCCGGCGCGAGTTCGGCCACATATCAATGGGACGCGAACTCGACCTACATTCAGAATCCGCCATTCTTCGACAATTTGATGCCCAACGTTTCGCACGTCACGCCGATCACGAGTGCTCGAGTGCTCGTCATGCTCGGCGATTCCGTCACCACGGATCACATTTCTCCCGCCGGTTCGATCAAGGCCGATTCGCCGGCCGGGCGCTATCTGCAGGAACACGGCGTCACGCAAAAGGACTTCAATAGTTACGGCTCGCGGCGCGGCAACGATCGCGTCATGACTCGCGGCACGTTTGCGAACATCCGCCTGCGAAACTTGCTCGCCCCCGGAACGGAGGGTGGCGTCACGATTCATTTGCCTAGCGGAAAATCAATGAGCATTTTCGATGCTGCCGGTGTCTACAAATCCGAGCATACGCCGCTTGTCGTGATCGCCGGAAAAGAATACGGCTCGGGCTCATCGCGCGACTGGGCCGCCAAAGGCACGTTGCTTCTCGGCGTCCGCGCGGTTCTTGCCGAAAGCTACGAACGCATCCATCGCAGCAATCTCGTGGGCATGGGCGTTTGGCCGCTGGAATTCGTCGCCGGACAAAATCGCGAGTCGCTCGGCATCACCGGCCGGGAATTGTTCGACTTCCCCGACCCGAACCAGTCGCTCAAGCCCATGCAGGAAGTTGAAGTGCGGCTGACCGATCCGAAAACGAAAGTCGCTCGCGCGATCATGCTGGTGTCACGCATCGACACCGCCGTTGAGGCCGATTACTTCCGCAACGGCGGAATCCTCCCGGCGGTTCTCCGAAGGCTGGCAAAATCCGGCGTACGATAGCGGTGGCATCTTGCGGCGATGAAAAGGTTTTGGAAAAGTTTGGGACCGATCTATGACGGTTCCTAATATCTATCCGCGCGTTGATTTCAAACGTCCCGGAGGGACGGCATGAAAATAGCCCAGCGTTTCCAACGCTGGGAACAGAGATCGCCTCAAGAGCCAAGTGCCGGAGGCACGACTGATCGGGCCTGACGGCATCGCGATTATGTTTTTGGGATTCGGTACGAGTGCCCATCCCTTGACGAGATTGATTTCCCGAAAATTTTTTCGGAATTCATGCCGGCACATAGACCCACGCACCAAGAGGGAACGTACAATGGCCTAGACCTGGTCAGAATCCACCCGCGCTGGTTGTCTGAGAATTGGAGGAATCAGATGCACGATCCGCGCGAACGGAACCATCCCTATTCGAAAATTCCAACTTACCTGTTGTCTGCCGGGTTGCTTGTTTTCACTCCCCTGGCCATCGCGCAGGCTCCAAATAAGGAAGAGATTGCCCGCGGTGCGTCGAACAGCGAATCAAACGCTGGTTCCAACTTCTTCGAGGCTGCTCCAGCGGTTGAAAGTCCGCCTGCCCTCCCTCAATTCTATCCGTTGCCTCAAGGAACCTCGTTCCCCTCGTGGACATCGAGTGTGGCCAGTGAGGCCGCTTCCGAGCGCCTGATCTACAGCAACACGCTTGGTAACGTTGCCGCCGCCTTCCACGCGGATTATTTGGCCGCCGACGACATCACCACGATTGTCCCCGACGGCTGTGCCTTAACGCGGTTCACGTTTCAATCGACGGGACGTGCGGACCCGGCTCAACCGGGCGGCCCGTACTCGATCAACTACGCGCTCTATCAGTTTTGTCCGGGGTCGGTGACGGCCGCCAATCGTCCATCATTGATCATTCCGGGAACTTCCGGAACGTTGAATATCACGGACGACGGGCTGCGCACCAACTCGATCATCCTCCCCCCCAACACAGTCGTGCCCATGAGTTTTTACCTCGGGGTGACCACGAATCGCGCCAACGTTGGAATCATCATGGGTGGCCTGCCCACGATCGGCCTGTCGTGCGATACTTTTGATTACCCGTCATTGGCGTGCAACTCGAATCTCGGCGGCTTTCCGACCCAGCCTCACGCGAGTTTCAACGCGGAGTTCTTCACCGACGCCACCTGCCCGACAGCGTATGCCGGATATCGAAACGACAATCCCAAGAAAAGTGCGTTCCTTGGCGGGGCCAATCACACCATTTACGACGACATTCATTTGAACTCCGATAATTGTCAGATGTCGGCCTACGAAGTGATGGTCAAAGGCAGCGGTTTCTACTCGTTCGACCTCGCGACTGCGTGCGGCGGGCCGGTGATTCCGGGAACTCACGGCGAAAAGCCCATTACGGCCACACCTGGCATACCCAACAAACTTCGATTCGCATTTGACCCTCCGGTCCCAATTCCGCAGGACTTCTGGATCGGCGTCACCGTGAACACGACAACGTCAGGCGTCATCATGACCGGCCAAAATGCCTGCACCGGTTCCACGCAAGACCTTTTCTGTGACTTGGATCCATCCGGCACACCTCGAATCATCAGTCCTGCCGACAACTTGGTGCAGGCTTTCGACGTCACAATCACTTGCGCCGGGCCGGCCCCAACAGGCGCGTGCTGCGATCTGATCCAGCGCGACGAAAACGGAGAGGCCGTCTGCCGCGACGTTCCGCTGATGAACTGTGCACAATATGGTCCGATCTACGATTACAGCGGAATCATACAGCCCGCGCCTCAGTGGTCCGCCGGCGCGAATTGCGAAAGCAATCCATTTCCACATCCGTGCGGCACCTCCGCCTGCTGCAAGCCAGGCGATACGTGTGAAAACCTCACGCAGAAACAATGCAACGCCGTCGAGCCCGTCGATCATCCCAAGATTTGGCAGCCCGCGCGATTCTGTAACGAGAATCTCCAATCTTGCCCATTTAGCGCGTGCGTGGACGCGAGTTTCCACTTCCCCTCCGGCGACTGCAATGTGGTCCATGATGGCGTTGGGTGCAATGATCCGTTCTGCTGCGAATTTGTCTGCGAAAAGGATTCCTGGTGTTGTCAAGTGGAATGGGATCGCGATTGTGTTGAGCTATTCGGTCAGATTTGTGATCGATTCGCCGCACACGATACATGCTACTGGGTGAACCCAATCTCGGCTGCCTTCCCGATTGACGCGACGAGCCATACCGCGTCGAGCAATGTTCTCGCGACTCAGGAAGTCTCTGATCCACCAAACTGTTGCAATGACTTGGATTCCGGGGCCGCCGGCTACGGCACACTATGGTTTTCATTTACGGCCACACATGACTCCGTCGCCATTGGCACGTGCAACACCGATGCCGCTCGCGACATGCTCTTCGGCGCTTACGCCGCGACGGACTCGAGTGATCCGCAATCCGCTTGCAACAGCCTCGTGCCACTGGCATGTGCCGATGACGACGGTTGTCCCGGCAACGAAAAGAGCGGAAAAGTTTGCGTCACCGGCCTGACGCCCGGCCAAACCTATTACATCGTCGTCGGCTCGAAAACCACCGACGATCAAGGCCTCTTCCAGCTCGATCTCCAATCCCCCTGCTACAACGCTCCGACTTGGAACAGCAACGACTGCAACTCGAACGGCCAACCCGATGGCTGCGACCTTGCCAGCAAGCATTCCTGGGATTGCAACAAAAACGGCGTCCCTGATGAGTGTGACATTGAGGCCGGAACAAGTCTAGATTGTGACGCCAACGACGTTCCTGACGAATGCGACTTGCGCAGTGAGTGGCTGGAAAAAAGTATCTATCCGGAGTGCACGACGGTCCGCGGTGTCGCGGTGCATAATGGACTCATCGCGGCTGGCGTTCTGTCATGGACCAGTGCCGCCAACGCAACAGAGAGCGTACATCTATATCGAGACAATGGAATTTCATTCCAATCCATTCCTTCAATCAGGTCTCCACATGCTCCTAACATCATAGGACTCGGCAAGAGCATCGCCATTACAGACCAATGGATCATTGTGGGAGCGCCCGACGTGTCGGTCGGTCCATATCCAGGAGCCGGCGCGATTTACGTCTTCCCGAATTCGAAAGACGTGCTTAATTTCACTTCAAAGCTAATTGCTCCTGAGCCTGGCGATTCAGCTGGCTTCGGATCAAGTCTCTCCGCCGACGGAAATCGACTAATCGTCGGCTTGCGCGAGCCGGATAGCAAAACCAATTCGATTGCACTCATTTATGAATGGGAAGTTGATCATTGGTCGACACCGCAGCCTTTGGTAGTTGACGCAGACGATTCTGCAGAAAGTGAATGGAGACCGGTATCCATATCCGGCAATATCGCCGCAGTCGGGGCATCCATCATGCCGGCAAGCGCCGCGGCCGATTCCGGACCAGTGGCGTTCATCTTTGAAAATCGTCATGGTGTCTGGCAACGAGCAGCAACAATCGCCAGAACGGATTTTCAATCGGCGCGGGGCAGCCCGTCGCTCGACGTTTTTGCCGATCGCATAATCGTCGGGTTTCCTTCGCCTGATTACGGTGTGCCGGGTCTGGTTGGAATTTACAAGCGCCGAGGGGACGCCTGGGTAAGCGAAACCTGGATTACGACTTATGTAAGTCCTCTGGTTGCGTTGGAAGGAGCATTTGCGGCGGTTGTTCTACCGGCAATCAGTGAAGTTGACACGTACAAGTTCGATGGAAAGCAGTGGTCATTCCTCAAGCGCATGACTATCGCCGAGGATTGGAACTACGCCTCGGGATTTGCGATGGATAGTTCGTGGACTGTAGCCAGAATCACATTGGGGGGCGGAGAGAATTGCGGTTCCATTTTTTACGCGGAAGGGCACCAGCAAGCGGATTGCAATCAAAACGGGATTTCCGACGCGTGTGACATCGGTTCCGGGGTCTCCCTCGACTGCAACGCCAACGAAATCCCCGATGAATGCGAGCCGTCATCATTCGGCGATTACGATCACGACGGCGTCGTAGACCTGCGCGACTTTGTGCACTTCGATGAATGTATGACCGGACCCACAGGCCTGACGCCAACGCCGTGCTGCTCCGTGTTCAACTCAGTCCTCGATGCGAATCACCAGATCACCTTGCGGGATTTTTCAGAGTTCGGGAATGAATTCCATCCGGCGCCATAGTTTGGACCATCGTGTGGGGTGCCCCACCTCTTGAGGTGGGGGACTGAGTTTCGGTTTGCGGTGAGGCACGGTCCAAATTTTTGCGGACCCCGCTCGCTCAAAAATGGAATTTCATCGAGCGCCCTCGAATTTGACCGCATAACCGCGATTTGCAGGTTTCAGACAATCACCAAAACTTGTTTCACGTGAAACAGGTTTTCGCGCCAATCCCGTTTCACATGAAACATATCTGCGCCCATCTGCGAAATCTGTGGTTACACTTTTCGTCGACCTGGCCGGGTCGCGCCGTTTGCAACCCAAGACCGCAATTTCACCGCCGCGATTTTCTCGCCAAGAATTTGTATTTACTTCGTGCCCTTCGTGTGCTTCTTGGTGAGAAAACGGTTCATTGCCCCGGCGACCAGAGGTACATGAACTGAGGCGTGGGCGGCGTGAATGGCCCCTGCATGTCGAACTTCAGGAAGTTCACGTCGTGTGACTGAGCGATCGGAGCTTCCGCGTAATAATTCGGCTTGTATTCGGCCGCGCGATGGTAAGTAACCACCTTGACTGATCGGGCATGGACGCGATCCTTCGTCTGGCACACCGTCTCGCGCATCGTGGCGATGCGATCAATCAATCCATTTTGCAGAGCCTGAGTGGCCGTATAGACGCGACCGTCGGCCAGCGTGCGAATCTGATCTCGCGTCAACTTGGGGCGGCCCGCGACGACCACATCGACAAACTTCGCGTACATGTCGTCGATAATCGCCTGGAACAATTGCCGCTCTTCGGGCCGCATCGGACGAAACGGTGATCCGGAATCCTTGTGAACACCGGACGTGATCGCGTCGGTCGAGACGCCGATCTTGGCGAGAGTGCCGCTCAAATCGATCGTCATCATGATCACGCCGATGCTGCCCGTGACCGTCGAAGGCTGGGCCACGATCTCATCGCACGCGCAGGAGATGAAATACGCGCCGCTGGCGGCCACATCCATCTGCACCGCGATCACCGGCTTTCCGGTCACCTTGCGGAAGTGCATGATCTCATCGTGCATCAATTCGCTGGCGACGACCGTGCCGCCGGGTGAGTTGATCCGCAGAATCACGGCCTTCACCCGCGAGTCGCAGCGGGCTTTGTCGAGTTGCTCGAGCAGCAGGCTGACGGGCTGCTCGCCGCGGCCGAAGAACTGCCCCCGCTCGCTGTTTTGAATCATGCCGCTGACGTCGATCACCGCGATCTTGTCGAACGCGAAGACCGAGTCGCTTTGGAGGACCGTTTCTTGCAGCTCGCGTTTGCCCGAAACCGGCGTGATTAATAGACTCGGGGCGCTGCAACCGGAGGCGAGAAGGATAACGATTGCGAGTAACGCAGAGGCTAGTTTGTAAGTTTGCATAATCGATTCAAGGACTGTGTAGCGCCATTCCTTGTGGGTGGCGCAGGTTTGTTACTTCATGATGTCAGTACGGCTACCGTCGTCATGCTGTGCGAAGCGAAGCATCTCTCGCGCCCTGGATTCTTCGGACGCTTGCGGCGACCTCAGAATGACGTTCAATCAACGCTTATGCGTACTGCTTCGCGGCCGCGAGCACGGCGTCGTAGTTCGGTTGATTCGCCACTTCCGGCACGTACTCGACGTATCGCAGCACGCCGCCTTTATCGACCACGAACACCGCGCGGCATTCGATGCGAAGATCGGGAATCAACGTGCCAAAAGCTTTGCCGAAGCTGAGGTCCTGGTGATCGCTGAAGACTTGCAGCTTTTCGCGGTCGATGCCCTCGGCCCCGCAGAATCGCGCCTGCGCCGTGGGCAGATCGCAACTGATCGTACACCACACGACGCTGCTCAGCTTGGCGGCCTCATCGTTGAAGCGCTTGGTCTGCAAGGCGCACACCTGAGTGTCAAGCGATGGCACGACGCTGTAGATTCGGGCCTTGGCGGGCAGCTCCCCGAGCCGCACCTTGTCCGCGAGACTCTTCTTGAGGGTCGCGTCCGGGGCCTTATCGCCGACCTTCAGCTCCGGTCCTTCGAGATTGAGCGGTTTTCCCTTTAACGTGCATGTTCTCGCCACGATGTTTCTCCTTTGCTCGAGACACCCCGCGCGGTCCGGGCCGAACGCCGACCTCTCGCGCCCAAAGCCGCCGCGTGACGGCTGAAAGCGAGTAGATCGTAAGGCCGTGCGATGAGCCGGTCAATGAATTCGGAAACTTTCAAGAAGACTGAGCGTGAAACTTGATTCCGCGTGACAACGTCGTTATAAACTACGTGCAATTCGGCGACGGGGCGCAACCAGGACGAATCAGCATTGCCCGTCGCGGCGTGGGAGCAATAGGGGAATTCGAGTCTCTTTCTCGAAAGGGGGTTCCTTTGCTTCAACGTGCTTGGCCGGTTCAACGATTCACTCCAAATGTGCCGCGTTTTTCAATATTCTTGTTGATTCTCTTTTCTTTGCTATGGTCTGCACAAACGCTTGACGCTCAGGAAGTGGCCGCCTGCTGCGCGTACTTTGAAAGGCCTGATCCATTCAATCCAGACCAAACCTATATCGTGGAGGATTGCCAGAATCTGACGGAACAAAAGTGCAACGCGCATCGCGATGCGACTCCGCACTACTCAAATGCCCCTCCATTGTATCCTGGCCGCTCTCCGACAATCTGGCAGCCTGGCCGTTTGTGCGGAAGGAATGGACAGCAATGTCCGCGGTTAACCTGCATCGGCGTACCCGGCGACTGTCTTGCGCCTCACACGACTCCCGGATGCAACAATCAAGCGTGTTGCGAAAGAGTGTGCCAATCGTATGGCGAGATGCTCTCTTGCTGCGATGTTGAATGGGATGAAGAGTGTGTAAACCTGGCGCTGCTCACCCCGGAATGTGCTTCGATCCTACTTCCCAACGACGAATGTAATGGCCCAGCTGAAGGCGCGGGCGCACAGCCCATTTCTTTGCCAGGCACTGCGAACGCGCTTGTGAGCCGCGCCACGGAGAATCCAACCGATCCGAAGTTTTGCTGTCACAATGGTTTCGCACCCCATTGCATCGGCGGTGCGTCGAGCGGCGCGGGCTGCGTGACCGATGCCGATTGCCCTGATGGAATTTGTCCGCCGCGCATCGCCCAGCCCAATCCGGGAGTCGGCACGGTCTGGTTCAAGTTTGTGGCCACGCAGAGTTCAGCTCAAATCAGCACGTGCAGAAGTTCCAATCCCGCAAACGACTCCTTGATCGAAGTGTTCGAGCCGTCGGACGACAGCAGCGCTCAGGCCGCGTGCAGCAGCCTGGCTCCGATCGGATGCAATGACGACGCCGGATCCTGCGGTGTGTACGGAACCGGAACCAATTCAAAATCATGTGTGCATGGCCTCATTCCCGGGAAAACGTATTACGTGATGCTCGCTGCCAAGACCGAGGCTGAAAAATACGAGTATATTCTCGATATTGATGCGCCATGCGACCCGGAAACGCTGGGCAGCGAATGTGGGGCTGTTGGTGCTTGTTGCGGTTTGTATCAGGAACCCGATCAGGTAGCGCCGGCCCTCGGCTGCCATGATCTCACTCGCGACCAGTGTATCGCGCCTGAGCCAAACACTCCCGCGGATCCCGTAAGTCCGGGCATGTGGCAGGAGGGAAAGGAATGCGGCGTGAACGGTCAGTCCTGTCCCATTGCGGATTGCATCAGCTCCACGGGAAGCTGCTTTACTCCGCACGCCACGCTTGGCTGCGATGATCCTTATTGTTGCCAAGCGGTTTGCACGCAATTCGGGGACATTGGCGCTTATTGTTGCAATCCAGGTGGCGAGTGGGATGACACCTGCGTGCAGTTGAGTTTTGTATCTCCTGACTACTGTCACCGACGTCCGACCATTGGTGATTGCGCTCATGCCCGGCAAGTCATTGTCCCGGATACGGTGAATGCGGATACGAGTCTTGGCATAAATTTACCTCAGGACCCAGTATTTTGTTGTCATTCCGGATTTCCGCCAAAGTGCGTCGGTGGCGATTCGAATGGTGAGGCTTGCACGACCAATGCGGATTGTCTCAGGGGCATCTGTCCGACTCGCACAGCCGGTCCAGTATCTGGCGTTGGAGTCCTCTGGTTCCAATTCGTGGCTCAGCAAACATCTGTGTCGCTAAGCACCTGCCGCAGCAACAGCCCGGCGAACGACTCCTTGATCCAGGTATTCGATTGCACCGATCATTCCAATGCGCAGAGTTGCTGCGACAGCATTTTCACCATCGGCTGTAATGATGATGCCCCCGGTTGCGGTGAGAACGGAACCAATTCGCACGTGTGCGTTACAAATCTCACGCAGGGCAAGACCTATTACGTCGCACTTGCGGCCAAGACCATGGCGGACAGCGCGGAATACGTCCTTGACGTGAATTCACCTTGCACGCCCCAAAGTCAGGTGCCCAATGATTTTTGCACGAATTCGTTCCCCGTTACAGACGGCGTAACGCCGTTCAATCTAGCTGGCGCGACACCCGATTGTCCCGCGGAGCCTGTTCTCCCCTCAATGGTGGATGACATCTGGTACAACTACACCGCCACCCGCAGCGGGAGCATCGTCATTCAAACTTGCGGGGCGGACTTTAACAGTTCTCCGGACACGACCATGGCCGTCTATCAGGGCTGCACGACGTGCCCGCCGAATCTTCCTCCACCCGTTTGCGCCAGTGACTTTGTCGGCGGAAATTGCGGTGCCGCATCCAAGTGCACGATCAACGCGACGCAGGGGCAATGCTATCGCATTCGACTCGGCGATTCCCTCGGTAATCCAGTTACCGGCAACTTGACCATCAATTCCGACCTTCCTTGTCCGAGCGGCAGCATCACCGCCAATACTCCGCCCAACAACACGGTGGACGCGCGCAGGCCGCACGATCCGGATGACTCGGCCATTCCTTTGGGAATCAGCTCCGTTACGGTCAATGGTCCTGCGTGGGGGAGCGCTATTTGCTTCTCGGTGTGTGAAACCACACACACGGGCACGGCGCTGGCGATCAGCAATGTGGCTCCTGGCCTGAACGTGACCTTTAACCGACCCATTTTTCCAGGTGCGCTGGCGAAACTGACATACCCTAACGGTGGTTCGGTGACTTACATTTCTCACCCCGGCAACGTGAATGGCGACGCGGCGTCGAATTCAGCCGACGTCAGCGCACTCGTCACGTTCCTCGGTGGCGGCGCAGCGCCCACCGCATTCGGCCTGTTGAGTACGGACATTGACCGCAGCAACAAGGTCACTCCGTTGGATATTTTGGACGAAGTCGACCTGTTGAACGGCGCCTCCCAATATCAGGCTTGGAACGGGACGACCAAGCCGACACCGAATGCCAGCTGTCCGTGAAGGCAGATTGCAAGGCAATGAGGCAACGATTGAACGAGCCGTCCCGTTCACGGGGCGGGTAATCTCCGAGAAGCTTTCTGAATCATAAGTTTCGGCCCGCGCGACCGTCGTGCGAAGAGATCAATTGCCTGTTCGCGACCCTGATTCTATAACCCGCGTCATGCCATTTTTACGACGACGAATTCCCAGTTCCATCATCATGCCGGGCCGATGGCGGCGGATGCTGCCGGCCCTGTGCCTGCTGATCGGCGCGGGGGCGATGGGCATTCTCGATCGCGTTCATCGCTCCGCCTCACCCGCGGCAGTCGTTCAATCCGACGACATGATGCGATACCACGATCATGTATTCCACGTGATTCACGTCGTTGACGGCGACACGGTGGACATCGACGCACCCGACGGCGACAAACTGAAAACGCGAATCCGTCTTTGGGGAGTCGATACGCCGGAGATCGCCCACAACAAGAGCGAGACGGACATGTTCTATGGCCCGGAGGCCAACGAATTCGCGTTTCAAACGCTGAACAATCGCGAGGTGCAGATCGTGCTCTGGCCGACGCGGACGCGCGATCGGTATGGGCGGCTGCTCGCGTACATTTTTCTGGAGCGGGCCGGTCGAGATTTCAACGCGATGCTGATCGAGAACGGATTTGGTTACGCCGACTCGCGATTCGATCATCCGTACAAGCGAGAATTCGCCGACCTCGAGAAACGCAGCCGCAAAGAGCATCGAGGGTTGTGGGCAAGCGTCGCGCCGGAGCAAATGCCCCACTGGCGACAAAAACGCGAGCAACCTGTCGCGACGGGCGGACCCGATTGATCATTCGACCTGCTTCTTCAATCCGGGTCAGGCCGGATGCCGTCGATTGGTTGCGGTTGTTTCTTCGCGGGTGTTGCTGAAGTTGTGTGCGTTCCATGTGGATTGAAATACTTTGGCCACCAGGCTTCGAAGCGATCTTCGGCGAGCCGGGCATACTCGGACGTGACCGTGATCGTCGTTACCGGGGTTTGATTGTCTGGCTTGCGGGCGGTCTCTGTGGGAGCGCGGCCCAATGTGGGTTCCAGTTCGAGCTGCGTTCCTCCACGAAGCGCCGTCAATTTCATTTTCGTTCCGGGTCTGCGGGAACGAATTTGTTCGCTGAATTTTCCAACTTCATTCAAACCATTCTCGGCCAGCGGCGTTCCGTCGATCGCAATGATGACATCCTCGACACGAAGCCCGGCGCGCGACGCGCCGGAGTTTGGCATCACCATGCCGACTCGAATGCCTGCGGGCTGGCCCGGCGTTTTCTGTCCGTTGGGAGCGATGTTCGAACCGCCCATCTGAATTCCCAGATAGCCAAACTGATCCAGCACGTAATAATTCAGATAGGCCGTGCGCGTGATTCGCTCGATGCGTTGCCGCACTTCCACGTCGCCGCTCTGAAGATACGCCTCGCGAAGTTTGGAGAACGCCGGCGCGCCGATTTCGATCAGTGAGATCGTGGCGTCCTCTCGTTTCTTGTATTCAGGCGACCCTAGCTGACCGATGGCGGCATCGACCTTGGCGGCCGTGTCGTTATCAAGCGGGAGCTTGAATTCATCATCGGTGATCGGCCCGTGAAGCGTATCCGCGGCGATCTTGGCATTCGTAGACAGGTTTGGGTCGGGTTGAGCGGGAATCTGCGCGAGGGCGTGGAGCGGTAACATCATCGCAAAAAGAGTGGCGACCATTACCGCTGATTTTTTTTCAATGATTGCCATGGATTGCTGCATTTTCGAATTCGCGGCCTCCGTCGATTCCATGAATCATCAGATTGATGGGAATGAGGTCTCAATTAGTATCGCAACGTCGCAACAGGAAAACAAGTGGCCCGCGACGGTTCGTACGACACAGCCACAGCCCGAAAATTGTCGGATTTCGTCATTCTGGGCGGAGCGATGAGCCTAAAATTCCTGAATTCTCCGCTTCAGGATGCCGAACCTCCGCATAGCGGTAACGCTTGCAATCTCCGATTGACGGTTGCCCTTGATCACCGTGGCGCCGGATTCCAATCAGTGAAATACAAGTCGAGAATCCATGTGCCAATATTGCCGCCGTGTCGTTCCTCCGAGTCACAACGATAGATCTTCAGAATGTCCGAAAATGATCTTCAAATCTTCGGTGAGGCCGCGTATAATCACGAAGCGGATTCCACACGCAGGGGGGATTGACGACTTCGAAATTCGTCACTGATAAGAGCCACGATTTCTTGAGCCGGTGGGTTTATCGGCATCCAAGCGCTGATTGACGGTAATTAGTTGGGAGCGTTCCAATGCAGGAGACGGAAATGATGCAGGGTCAATTGAAGATGGGGTTCGTCGCTCTTCTGGTCACCCTCTCGCCGATTTTCTACGTCGGCACGACGGAAGCCGGGACGAAGCGATATGACGGATACAAGATCGTCCACATCAACGCGAAAACGCCGGCTGAAGTTGATCGAATTGAATCGTTCGGCGGGATCATCCTCAACTGCAATCCCGGACCAGGTCCTCTCGATGTTGCGTTGCCCGGAGAACGATTGAATGTTGTCACCTCATTGGGCATTGCATCCAAGGTAGTCGTTGACGACTTGCAAGCCGCATTGGATCAAAGCGAGCTGCAGCCTTCCGCGGTGGCCGATACTCAGGACGCCTTCACGGATTATTTCCTCACCTATCGCCCGTATGACGGCACGGGTGGCGTGGTCTGGTATCTGAATGAATTGGTGAATCGCTATCCGGGTCTTGCGTCAATGGTAAACGTCGGAACCACGCTCCAGGGGAGGACCATTTGGGGCGTTCGAATCACCAGCAACGTCCATCCGACGAAACCTGGCGTCGTGTATTTTGGCGTGGAACATGCCCGAGAATGGATCGCGGCGACGGTCCCGCCTTATTTCGGAAATTACTTGCTTTCGAATTACGGAACCGACGCGACGGTCACGGACCTGGTCGACAACGTCGAGTTCTTCTTGATTCCCGTCTTCAACGTCGACGGTTATGTGTATACCTGGAGTACGGATCGACTTTGGCGCAAAAACCGTCGCAACAACGGTGATGGTACGTTTGGCGTCGATATCAATCGCAACTGGGGCGAACACTTTGGCGGACCTGGATCGAGCGGAGCAACGAACAACGAAACCTATCATGGTCCGTTTGCGTTTTCCGAACCCGAAACTCAAGTCCTTCGCGATTTCTTTATCAATCATCCCAACGTTCGTGCCCAGCTCGACCTTCACAGTTATTCCGAACTAATCCTCTGGCCCTACGGTTACACGAACGCTCTGTCTCCGGATCAGGGAGCTTTCGCCGAAACCGGTCTGGACATGCAGTCGCTGATTCAGGCAGTGCATGGGCTGCAATATGCGGCTGGTCCCATAAATACGACGATCTATCCGGCAAGCGGCGTTTCCGTGGATTGGACCTACGCTCAGCGCGGCATCTTTTCTTTCTCCATTGAGTTACGCGATACGGGACAAACTGGATTTCAGTTGCCCGCCAACCAAATTATCCCCCAGAACGAAGAAGTGTTGCCGGCAATGTTGCGACTGACAAACGCCGGGTGGGTGCGCAGTCCAATTCGCATTGATTTGCCCAATGGCGTGCCTACGAGCGTTACGGCCGGTCAGGACACGACGATTGGTGTTCGAGTGGTCAGCCAGATCGAGACGGTCGTTCCCGGAAGCGAGACGTTTTACTATCGTTACGACGCAAGCGGGCCTTTTATTGCCGTGCAGCTCGCGTCATTGGGCGGAGATTTGTACCAGGCGACTCTTCCTGCAACGAACTGCACATCGACGCCGGAATTCTATTTTTCCGCGTCAGGCGATGGCGGATCACAAGTCCAAAGTCCCGCAGGCGCACCGGGCGCCGGCACCTATTCGGCCTTGATGATTGGCCCTGCGAACACGATTTACTTCAACGACCTGGGCGCCAATCCCGGTTGGACGACTCAAGGACAATGGGCTTGGGGGCATCCCAATGGCGCCTCCGTTGAGGCAGGATTTCCTGATCCAACGTCGGGGCACACGGGTTCAAATGTCTACGGGTACAATTTGAATGGCGGTTATCCGAATAACATGCCGGTGTACTCGCTGACCACATCACCGATGAATTGCACTGGACAAATCGGAGTGCATCTTGCCTTTTGGAGATGGCTGGGAGTGGAAAGCCCGACGTGGGACCATGCAGTCGTTCAGGCAAGTAACAACGGAATAAGCTGGACCACGATCTGGCAAAACACGACGGAAATCGCGGACAATGCCTGGACCTATCAGGACATGGATATTTCCAGCGTCGCGGATAATCAGCAAGCTGTTTCCATTCGTTGGAATATGGGGCCATCCGATCCGGGTGTCACGTATTGCGGCTGGAACATCGACGACATCAGCCTTATTAACCATACGTGTGACAGCATCACGGGAGATTCCAACGGCGACGGCGCGGTGGACTCGACGGATTTTAATGCGCTGACGAATTGCTACTCCGGCGAGAACGTGCTTCGTCCGCCCGGTTGCAAGATTTTTGACAGCGACCTCGACGGCGACGTGGACTGCGTCGATATGGCCGCGTTCCGCGCGAACTGGACCGCCGGCGGCGTCGCGCCAAACCTTGAGTCATGCACGGGACTTGAGTCGCCGACAGTGTCGGGCGAAGGGTCAAGATATCTTCTCATCACGCCGGGCCAATCTCCCGTTCCCGTTGCATTGCAGGTGTTTTCGCCCGCGCTGCCGTGCCTTTCCGCCTATGCTGATTTCGACTCGAATCCGACGCTCGCGGCGGAGCATGTCGCGCGATTGGTGGCCGATCCGGTGTACCGCGATCCCGCGGAATGGGGAACCATTCATTTGGGTGATGCGGACATTCTTCCCAATACAGCGTATCAAGTTATGGCAACGGATGCCGGGGCAACCCAGTCTCTCGCCGTCGAGGCGACAACTGCGCTCTGGGGTGATGTAACGGCGCCGCTCGGTGTGATTGACATTCGAGATGTTGCCGCCACCGTGGATCGCTTCGTTGGGTCCGCCACATTGTTGGCCCCGATGCCTCGCGCGGATTTGTTCCCGCAGCGTCCGGATTATGTCGTGGATATTCGCGATGTGGCCGCTACGGTGGACGCCTTTAAGGACTTGGCGTTTCCGTTCCCTGCGCCGTCGCAATGCCACTGATCGTGGAAGAGTCATGGGAGTTTCGGATCCGTCGTCGGGTGTTGTCGCCAGCTTGCTCCCGGCTGCAAAACCGCTATAGGTGCCTTTCATAAATGTTTTTCGGCGGGGCCGTAGCTCATTTGGGAGAGCGCCTGGTTTGCAACCAGGAGGTAGCCGGTTCGACCCCGGTCGGCTCCAGTGCCTTTACTTGTTGTTGAAACGGGAATTATGGTATTGCACTCATTTCCGCTGGCATCGGAATCGCTGCTGTACGCAATTCCTACGCAAGTCTTCGCAGACGGTGAACCAAGAAGGGATTCGTAACGCACGAGGCTTCTCGCTCGTTGGCATCCGCTGCCTGCAAGTAAAACTCTCGCGTTGTCGTTATCGACGTGTGGCCCATCAGCCGCTGCGAAACGTGCAGAGGTGTTCCTGCGTTGGCGTGGTTCTGGCCGAACGACTTGCGGAAGGTATAAATGATCAGCAGAACTTTCGATTTGAGTTCAGCCCTCTTTGCGTGGGCGCATGCTCTTAAGCGAATTATTCGCCGTGCAACGATTATCCCGCTCGCCCGGCCTGGGTAGAAATGTTAGCGCATTTTGCTTCCACAGGGCATCCGTACGACACAACTTCCATGTCTTCTGAACTCGCGGCCAACGTTCCGCAGCTAGCAAGACGTACGGTACGCCCTCTGGCGCCATGGTCTGCCGACGCCGACAACGCCGTGCTTGCCGCCGATTCCAATCTCCGCAAGCTCTTGCGGCGGCTTGCCGACGCGCTGATCGATTGGCTCGAACATCTTCTGGCAGCCGGCCGACAATTCACCCCACCATTCGCCTGTGGGTAAAGAAGTGCCTTTTTCGGGAATGGCTTGTCACTGATTTGTTGCGGCGAAAGCGTCCTGACCCTTCCTCCTTGATCCAATCCGAAACTGTAAACACACGGGTGGATCAGTTTTAGGAGGAAAGGTCATTCCGCCTACAACGCCTTGTTCCTTGCCGGACGAGCAGCGATCAGCGGCACACCTTGCGACCGCCTGACCGTTTGCAACTATTCGAGCAGCATTGGCCGTTGGATGTGCAGGTCGCGCCCGCCGCCCCACAACAATCCGAATCGTTGCCGGGCAGGCAAAGCGGCCCACAACAGGAGTCCGCCAAGCCGCATGCGGGCCAGGTGAATTTGCATCCGGTTGCGGGATCGCAGCCATCCGTGGTACATGCGTTGCCGTCCGAGCACACGATGGCGGTGTGCTGACACTTGCCAAGCCCGTCGCATGTGTCCCGAGTGCAGGCGTTTCCGTCATCGGTGCACAGCCCATCACGTGCGATGTAATTCGAATTGCAAACGCCGGCGAGGCAGGAATCCGGTTTGTCGCAATCCGTGTTCACCGAGCTTCCGCACGCCGAGCCGTCGGCCTTGCTGGGATGAGTGCAAGCGCCGGAACCGTTGCAAACGTCGCCAGTGCAGGGGTTGCCGTCATCCGTGCAGGCCGTTCCGCTTGGATCATAATTCGGAACACAGGTTCCGTTGCTGCATGTGTCCGCATTGTCGCAATCCGTTGAGATTTGGCTGCCGCAGGCTGTGCCGTTGGGTGCATTCGTGTACACACAACCGCTCGTCGCCACGCAGGAATCCGTTGTGCAAGGATTGTTGTCGTTGCAATTGAGCGCCGTGCCCGCGGCGCAGGCGCCGTTCTGGCACGTCTCCGCGCCGTTGCAAACGTTGCCGTCACTGCACGATGTGCCATTGGCTTTTGCCGTGTGTGTGCAGGTGCCCGCGCCGTTGCATACATCGCTGGTGCAGGCGTTGCCATCATCGGTGCAGGCCGTGCCGCTCAACTCATAGTTGGGTGCGCAAACACCGTTGTTGCATGTGTCGGGATTGTCGCAATCGGTGTTCGAGGAACTTCCACACGCGGTTCCATTGGTCTTACTCGGATGTGTACAGACGCCGGCGCCGTTGCAAACGTCGCTGGTGCAGGCGTTCCCATCATCGGTGCAAAAAGTGCCACTGGCCTTGTAGTTTGAACTGCAGACGCCGTTGGAGCATGTGTCCGGGCTGTCGCAATCCGTGCTGGTGGCGTTGCCGCAGGCCGTGCCGTCCGCCTTATTCGGATGTGTGCAAACCCCACCGCTAATTACTTCATTGGTGCAGGGGTTGCCGTCGTCCGGGCACGAGCTCGTAGTGTGCTGACATGTCCCGCTTCCATTGCAGGTGTCCGTTGTGTTCGGATTTCCGTCATCGGTACACGCCGTGCCGCTTGCCTTATAGTTCGGAACGCACGTGCCATTACTGCACGAATCCGGATTGTCGCAATCCGTGCCGGCCGAACTTCCGCATGCCGTCCCGTTCGCCTTGATCGGATGTGTGCAAGTTCCCGCACCGTCGCAAACGTCGCTGGTGCAGGCGTTGCCGTCATCGGTGCAAACGGTTCCGCTAACGATGTGGTTTGAACTGCACACGCCATTGGCGCATGAGTCGGGGCTATCACAATCGGTGCCGGCTGAACTTCCGCACGCCGTTCCGTTCGCCTTGATCGGGTGTGTGCAAGTCCCCGCGCCGTTGCAAACGTCACTCGTGCAGGCATTCCCGTCATCGGTGCAAACGGTTCCGCTGGCTTTATAGTTGGGAACACACGTGCCGTTGGAGCATGTGTCCGCACTATCACAATCGGTGCTGGCCGAGCTTCCGCAGGCCGTACCATTGGCGGCACTGACGTGTGCGCAGCCGGTGCTCGGTGCACACGAATCCGTCGTACACGGATTGTTGTCATTGCAGTTCAAGGCTGGTCCGCCGACGCACACGCCATTGGAACATGTGTCGCCGGTGGTGCACGCGTTGCCGTCGCTGCATGATGTGCCATTGGTCTTGGCAGGATGCGTGCAACTTCCCGACCCGTTGCAAACGTCATTCGTGCAGGCGTTTCCGTCATCGGTGCATGCCGTGCCGTTGGCCTTATAGTTGGAGACGCACACGCCGCTCAGGCAACTATCGGGGCTGTCGCAATCGGCGCTCACCGTGCTGCCGCACGCGGTCCCGTCGGCGAGGTTGGTGTGCGTGCAGCCGGTCGCCGCCACGCATGAATCCGTTGTGCACGGATTCGTATCTGCACAATTCAGCGGCGTGCCCGCAGTACACACTCCGTTCTGACAGGTCTCGTTGCCGTTGCAGAGATTGCCGTCGCTGCACAATGTTCCGTTGGGAGCAACGACTCGTTGGCATGTACTGGCGACGCAAGTCCATGCACAGGGATTGACTGGGTCGCAGTCGGTGATGGTCTGGCATCCGAGAGTTAGCGTTGTTGCGCAGGTGACGTCGTAGATATACGCTTTGCCGGTATCCATCGCCGGCGGATCTTCATCGATGGCTCCGACAACGGCCGAGCCTCCGTCGAGCGCGACGGCACTACCGAAATGATCATCATACCAACCCCACGGCGACGGCTGATAAAGACCAAGGGCCTCTGCCCAGGAGGTGCCGTCGTAATCAAAATAATAGGCCTTGCCGATACCGGTAATTCCAGTGAGATCGTTGCTCCACTTTTGGGCGCCGATCAAAATGCCTGTTCCGGAAATGGAGACGCTGCGACCAAACCAGTCGTACGCGCCACCGTCGGAGGCGAGAAATTTTGTTACCTGCGACCAGCTTGTGCCATTGTCGTGAAATACGTACGCAGCGCCGGAGCTTGCTCCCAATTCGTCGCGATCCGGTGCGCCGATGACGGCGTCGGGCCCATCAATTGAAACCGTCCATCCGAAGTTATCGCCCGCCAACCCGCCTGAAGGAGTGAGTTTCTGAGAATAAGACCAGCTCGTGCCGTTATTGCGATATACGTAGGCAGAGCCGGAATTCGAACCGAACACGTCATCGCCGTATGCTCCGACGATGATTACGTTTCCCGAAATGCCTGTTGAATATCCGAAGAAGTCATACGCCGCGGCGTCGGGCGCTACCAGCGTTTGAGCCGAAATCCACGTCGAACCGCTCAATTTATAAACATACGCACCCCCGGCATACGTCTGCCTGCCGTAGGCGCCAATGACCATGTTCGTTCCTGAAATCGAAACGGAGGTGCCGACAATGTCGGACGTTGTGTTGTCAGCCGGGATCAGCGTTTGCGAATAAACCCAGCTTGATCCATTGTAATGATAAACATAGGCGGAACCGCCGCTGTAGATATTCGTTCCCGGTGCTCCAACAACGGCCCATGCGCCATCGATTGCGATTGATGTTCCAAATTGATCGCCATCAACACCGTCTGACGGAGTGAGTTGTTGAGCAATGGACCAAAGCGTACCGTTTTGTCTTGCAACGTATACGGTACCCACGTGATTGAAAGTTCCGGAAACGACTCGACCTGGTGCGCCGAGAAATGCACTGCTTCCGTTGACGGCGACGCTGGTTCCAAGCTGATCCTTCGATCCGCCGTCCGATGGTCCCAGTCTGATTCCGGGGGTCGCAGTACAAGTCGTTTGAGCGAAAGAAGAATTGCTGCCGACGGAAAGTACGGCCGCAATTGTGAAGGCGAATACTGTTGCACCGATGCTCGCCTTGCCCAATTGGTTCCCTTGCTTGAATATTGGACTCGTAGAGCACTTTGGCGCAACAGTGACTGATCGACGAATGAAGCCGATTCTACGCGCATGACGGGTGTAAAGCATGATTTCTTCCCCCTCTGCCGAATTTTTGCCTATTTCCCTGTCCTTGCCATCCCTGCAAGTCCCCCGTCTTTCCTTTGACTCCCAAGTGTCCAATTTGCCACTCATTTCGTCAAATCTCTTAGGACTACGACAGAAAAACACAATTCGTCTGTAAATAACGTTCGGGTAAATAAGAAAAACGACATTTTCGGGCGAAGCAGGGGGGGATCCTCGTCACTAAGTCTATGGCGCGGTCAGGCCGAAACTCAAAGATTTTCTAAAATCTCGCCAAGCCGCTGGGTATGGTCTCAAAATACGCTTGTCCGGTCAAGTTTACAACCCATTTCGTTTATAGGTCCCAAGCTAGCAATTGTCAAAGAATTTGGTCAAAATATTGCTCGAAGCCATTGAGCATAATGCCCCTTCCCGTTACACTTCCATTCCTTATCGAATTTCCGTGGTATGTTGGGGGACGAGTTTAATGTCCTCCGTGTGGACCTGGGGTGGGCTTTTTTCAAAGGAGAGCTAAAGATGCGACGAACGTGTGGATGCAGCGGGAAAGATCTGGGATGGAATTCGCGACGATGTTGGGCGCGACTATTTCCATTGTTTTGTATTGTGGCGGTGGGTGTGATGGCCGCAGGGAGCGGTAGCGCCTGGGGCCAGAGCTGTGGTCCCGGCAGTCCGGGCGCGGTTGACTGCGACCCCGGCCTTGAGCATGGCAACGGCGGGACGGCGGCGTGCCAGAATCGATGCGTGGGTGAAACATTGGATTGTACCGCGACGTTTCGATATTTGGATCAGTTGCTCGATCCGGTCCTCGTGAAGGGCGCGTTCGACACCGTTCACGGCAATGTTCGTGATCCGGCGTCGGGCAACCTTTCGATTATTCTGATTACCGGCAACGCGGTTTGCACCAACAGCGGCGGCGTGTGCAATCCGGCGAACGGCACGAATTGCGCATTTCCGTGCTTGATCGGCCCCGCAGGCAAAGGTTGCAGCGACGCTGGCACCAGCCTCTCACTTCCCGCCGCGCCACAGAACGGCTCGGTGCGGGTTGCGGACCGCAATCTGTACACCATCCTGGCGTCGGACATTGGAAACCTTGCCAACACATTCACTTTCACACAACGAGACCTTTGCGACAGCGCATGCTCGGACTGCCCCGCGAATGATGATTCGGTGACGGCGAGCTCCAGCAGTCTTGTGCCGAATTGCAACGACAGCAACAACTGCACAATCGATAGCTGTGCAATCGGTGCGTGTTCACATACGCCCGTCACATGCGACGATCACAACGGCTGCACGTCGGATGCTTGCAATCCGGCGAACGGGCAGTGCGTGTTCACGCCCAACGCCCCGTGCGACGACAACAACGCCTGCACCACTGACACGTGCAATCCGGCGAACGGGCAGTGCGTGTTCACGCCCAATGCCCCGTGCGACGACAACAACGCCTGCACCGACGACAGTTGCAATCCGGCAACAGGTGTATGCGTCTACACGCCAAACACAACGTGCGACTCGTGCCACACGTGCAATCCGGCGACAGGTGTGTGCGACGACAACGGCACATGCCACGCGGAAACCTGCCGTACGCCGGGCTTCTGGGATACCCACGCCTGCGGAACCGACGGCGTCCACTGCGAGAAGAGCAATAGCAATAACCTCACGCAGTTGGCGATCAACGAGTGCGGCGGCTGCCTGAACATCTGCGGCGACGTGATCAATAACACTCTGTTGAACAACTCCGACTCAGCCCTTGAGGCCATGTGCGTTGCTGTGACGGGTACGCAGCGTTTGCAGTTGGTGCGTCAGTTGACCGCAGCTGCGTTGAATTGCTGCATTAGCGGCGGGGGTGGTGCGTGTACTGGAATTAGCATTGCCGAAGTATTCAACGCCTGCAACGCGGCCTGCGCGTCGGGCGGCACGACCACACACATCAACGGACAAATCGTCGATTGCGTGGGTGCGCTCGATGACTTCAACAACGGTCTGATCAGCGATTGCCATGACCGCATTCTGGGTACATGTTCCGACGGATCGATCTGCACGGAGCAGTTGCCATGTGCGCGCGGTTCTTGCGGCGCTCCGGGACCGGCGGGCAGCTCGAACGCCTGCAACGCCGCTATATCCAACAAGTGCTACGTGATCGGCACGAGCACCTGTTCGACCGGCGGCGCCAACGGCCCGCAAAGCTGCGAGTAATTTGAACGCCGGCGCGGGTCGGCCCGAATTTCTTACGGCGACCTGTCGGTAAACGGAGGTCAATTTGGGTTGGGGCGTCGATTCGACGCCCCAACCTCTCTTTTGTCGGACGACCAATTATTGTGAATAGTGCGATTGACTTTTGGAATATTCTGAGCGGTATCATTGGAGCTTGAGGTGCGTTTTTTGTTGCTGATTTGGTAAGGAGGAATTGCTTCGACGTGAGGGCGAGGCGGAAGTAGCTTGTCATTGTTCTCGGTACGTTGGGGGCTAATTCGATGTCTTCTATGTGGACCTGGGGTGGGCTTTTTTCAGAGGAGAGCTAAAGATGCGACGAACGTGTGGATGCAGCGGGAAAGATTTGGGATGGAATTCGTGACGATGTTGGGCGCGACTATTTCCATCGTTGTGTATTGTTGCGGCAGGTGTGGTGCTAGCGGGGAGCGGTAACGCCTGGGGCCAGAGCTGTGGTCCCGGCAGTCCGGCCGCGGTTGACTGCGACCCAGGACTTGAGCACGGCAACGGCGGGACGGCGGCATGCCAGAATCGGTGCGTTGGAGAAACATTGAATTGCACGGGGACCTTTCGGTACCTGGATCAATTGCTTGATCCTGTGCTTGTGAAGGGCGCGTTCGACACCGTCCACGGCAATGTTCGCGATCCGGCGTCGGGCAACCTTTCGATCATTCTGATTTCCGGCAACGCGGTTTGCACCGACAGCGGCGGTGCATGCAACAACGCAACGGGCGCGAATTGCGCCTTCCCATGCCTGGTTGGTCCAGGAGGCAAAGGTTGCAGTGACGCGGGCACCGGCCTCTCACTTCCCGCCGCGCCGCAGAACGGCTCGGTGCGGGTTGCGGACCGCAATCTGTACACGATCCTGGCGTCGGACATTGGAAACCTTGGGAACACGTTCACCTTTACGCAGCGCGACCTTTGCGACAGCGCATGCTCGGACTGCCCCGCGAATGATGACTCCGCGACGGCGAGCTCCAGCACCCTCGTGCCGAATTGCAATGACAACGATAGCTGCACAAACGATAGCTGTGCAGTCGGTGCGTGTTCGCACACGCCGGTGACATGCGACGATCAAAACGCTTGCACGTCGGATGCATGCAATCCGGCAAACGGGCAGTGCGTGTTCACGCCCAACGTCACGTGCAACGACAGCAATGCCTGCACGGACGATTCGTGCAATCCGGCGACCGGGCAATGCGTGTTTACGCCGAACATCGTTTGCAACGACAGCAACGCTTGCACCGACGACACGTGCAATCCCGCGAACGGACAATGCGTATATACGCCAAACATCACGTGCAATGACAACAACGCATGTACGGATGACTCGTGCAATCCCGCGACCGGGCAATGCGTCTTTACACCGAACATCGTGTGCAACGACAACAATGGCTGCACCGCCGATTCGTGCAATCCGGCGAACGGGCAGTGCGTCTACACGCCCAATGTCTCTTGCGATTCTTGCCACACGTGCAATCCGGCCACAGGCGTATGCGAGGACAACGGCACATGCGCTGGACAAATCGGTTGCCGAATTACCGGCGGGCGACAGGTGCTCAACGGCACAATTGACCCCGGACCCTACGATGAGCTCATCAAGGGCACAGGCGGTGGCCAAGTCGGCGCGCCATGCGGATGCATCGGGTGCTTCACGACGCCCGATCCGAATGACGACCTGGCGTTCCAACAGATTCAAGGCAATTGGCAATATAGTCGCAAGAACAGGCAGGGTACGTTCCATGCGATCGGATTCAACAGCTTGATCTGCGGCTGCGATGTCACCAGTCCGCCGAATTGTCCGCAGACGGGAGTCGCGGGTGCTGGATTCATTCATCCCGTGAACTTCAGCAAGGGTGAAACATGTGGAGACCGGGAAGTGGGGCCGACCCCACCGGCAGCCCCTGCAAACATCGCCTGCTTCTCCGGCCTCGGCGGCTGGACGCCGACGAACGGGAAGAAGGACATCACCGTGGCCTTCCGCGTGGAGGTCGAAGATCGCGGAGAGCCGTCAACTGGAACGAAAGCTGATGACACATGCGATGTGATGCGTATCCGCATCTGGATCCCGGCGGCGGGCGAGGACGTGAAACTGCTGGCTGATGGAGCATGCTGCACGAACTCCAACCCCGTAGGCCAGGCCGCTCGTTTGCCGAACATCGACGACGGCGGAAACCTGTTGCATGGGAATTTGCAGATTCATACGGAACTCCACCATTCGACGGATGGCGTGTGCCCGGTTCCGAACGGCAGTTGTCAGCAATGATCTGAATTGAGAATCGCATTGACGCACCCGCGTCGGCGTGATTTGTGAGAATTTGTTAGGGCGGGGTCGCAACATGCACCCCGCCCTTTCCATTTGGCGAGTTTGTGTGCGATCAATCATATTCGTTATAGGACCGTATTTCATCGTGTTTATAGGCCTAACTGTGTGATTTGTTATGGGCAATATAGAAAACGTTGCGCCCATAATGCCATTGTAACCTGGGCTGTTTTGTGATACCGTGGTAGGCTGCGGCGATTGTCGCGACGAAGAGTTGACCGCCGCGGAGTGCTGTTATTGGCACAGTAAATCCGCGCAGTTTCCCTTGTAAAGATCGCGGGCCTAGGATCACTTGATGGGAAGAAGCTCCCATCGTCGATTGCCAACGGGGTGTCACATGTTGGCATCTATTCAAGCGGGCATTCTGCGTTTTGCGAGGCGGACGAGGTTTGTGGTTGTTCTCGGAATGTGAGACAGGCCGATTCAGGTCTTTCCATAATAGTTCGGGGTAAGTTCATTTCAGAGGAGTGTGAAAAATGGAACGAGTGGTAATACGCAGTAATTCCAAATTCCTGGCATGTAGCGCGCGCCATCGGAGGCTGCAAGCATCGATTTGGCTGTGTGCGATGGCCGCATGTGTCGCCTTCGCTCCGGGCGGAGCTGCCTTCGGGCAGACTTGCGGTGCGGGGACACCCGGCCCGAATAACTGCGATCCGGCTCTCGAACACGGAAACGGCGGCACCACGGCATGTCTGAACAAATGCGTCGGGGAAACATTGGATTGCACTGCGACGTTCCGATATCTCGACCAGTTGCTCGACCCATTCGTGGTGAAGGGCGCCTTCAACATGGTCCGCGGCACGGTGCGTGATCCGGCGGTCGGAAACCTTCCAATTATCTCGGTTCAAGGGAACGCGGTGTGCACGGACAACGGCGGCGCGTGCAATCCTGCGACCGGCGCGAACTGTGCGTTCCCGTGTCTTGTCGGTCCGGGCGGAAAGGCATGTGGCGATGCAGGATCAGGACTCAATCTACCTGGTGCGCCGCAGAACGGCGCGGTCCGGGTGGCCGATCGCAACATGTACACGATTCTAGCGTCGGACGTTGGAAACCTTCCGAACACATTCAGCTTCACGCAAAGAGATCTTTGCGATAGCGCATGTTCGGACTGCCCGGCGAACGATGATACGGCGACGGCGAGCTCCAACACGGTCGTACCGAATTGCAACGACAACGATGCTTGCACGGTGGACTGCTGCGTGGCGGGCGTTTGCTCGCATGCCAGCGATTGCAGCGGCGCGACCTGTCGTAATCCTGACGGCATTATTCGTACCGTCCCAGCGAATTCATGTCCGGACAGCAACGTTTGCACCGACGACGTCTGCGTCACCATCGACCCAGCGCATCCGGTTCCCGGTCGTACAGCCGATCAGTGCTGCACGAACCCGCCGACACCCTGCACGCCGCAAGACGTGTGCCACACGTGCAGCTGCGATCCGATCACCGGCGTTCACCAAAAGTCGAGGTGTGACGCTGATTCGCCTTCGCCGGTCGTCTGCAACGACGGAGATCCCGCCACGGTGGACCTTTGTGACGACACCCTAACTTCGGCCAGTCCCGCATGCTGTACGTCATGCGGTGTGAAGGTCGACAAGCAGGTATCCTGCGACGGTGTGAACTGGTTTGACGTGGGTCTGGTCGCCAACAACAACGACGGGACCAACGGCGCTGTGCCCGGGTGTACAGTCAACAGCACGGTGTACGTGCGCTACCAGGTCGCCAACGTCGGCCATGAGGACGTGAACAATTGCACGCTGAGCGAGTCGAACACGGTCATCCGCCCGGGCAACACGGTGGAGAGCGGAGTCACCATCGGTTTCGGCGTGACGCTCGATCCGACTGATCCAGACAGCGACCAGAATTGCACGAGCTCTCTGGAAGCACAAGAACCCAACACGGCCACGCTACATTGCGATTGCGTGCAGCCGAATTCGCCGCCGCTGAGTGTCCAAGCTCAGGATAGCGCGACCGTGGAGTGCGTCCCCATCTGCGGAGACAACCTCGCGGGGGATACCAAGGGCGAAACCTGCGACGGAACGGATGCGGGGACGGCGGGGTGTTCGGCGGCAGGTTCCGGGGCACCAGATGCATGCCGCGCGAATTGCACCTGTTGCGGCGACGGGCATCTCGACGCCGGCGAACAATGTGACGACGGCAACAACACGAACCATGACGGATGCAGCGCTACCTGTCAGCTGGAAACATGCGCTGTGAAAGTTGATAAACAAGTTTCCTGCGACGGCGTAAATTGGTTCGACGCCGGTCTGGTCGCCAACAACGAGGACGGGACCAGCGGGCCGATACCCGGGTGCATCGTGAACAGCACAGTGTACGTGCGGTATCAGGTCTCCAACGTCGGCGCGGTGAACGTAGACAACTGCACGCTGAGCGAATCGAACACCGTCATCCGCCCAGGCAACACGGTACAGAGCGGAGTCAGCATCGGCTTCGGCGTAACGCTCGATCCAACCGCTCCCGACAGCGACCAGAGTTGCACGGACGCCCTGGAAGCGCAGGAACCCAATACGGCCACCCTGGATTGCCAGTGCGTACGAGGGCCGACGTTCCCACCTCTGAGCGCTCAGGCTCACGATTCCGCGACGATCGGGTGCAACGCGATCTGCGGGGACGGAGTCGTAGGCAACACACCGGGAGAAACCTGCGATCCGCCGGGCTCCGTGCAGTCGAACGGCAACGTCTGCCGGAAGGATTGCACCTATTGCGGTGACAATAGTACCAACAGCTCTGAAATGTGTGATGGGACGTCTGCCGGGTCGAATGGTTGCAGCGCAGGGAATTCCGGAGCACCAGATGCATGCCGCACGAATTGCACCTGTTGCGGCGACGGACATCTTGATGCCGGCGAGCAATGTGACGATGGCAACAACACGAGCCATGACGGTTGCAGCGCCAGCTGTCAGATCGAAACCTGCGCTGTTCAAGTTGACAAACAAGTTTCCTGCGACGGCGTGAATTGGTTTGACGCCGGTCTGCACGGTGGAGAGCGGGGGCAGCATCGGCTTCGGCGTGACGCTCGATCCAACCGATCCCGACAGCAACCAGAATTGCACAGACGCCCTGGAGGCGCAGGAACCCAATACGGCCACGCTGGATTGTCAGTGCGTGCGGGGGCCGACGTTCCCGCCTCTAAACGCTCACGCTCAAGATAGCGCAAACGTGCATTGCGTACCCATTTGCGGGGACAACATTGCAGGCGACACGACAGGCGAGACATGTGACGGGACAGACGCGGGCACGCTCGGATGTTCGGCCGCAAGCTCCGGAGCACCAGATGCATGCCGCACGAATTGCACCTGTTGCGGCGACGGACAACTTGATGCCGGCGAGCAATGTGACGATGGCAACAACACGAGCCATGACGGTTGCAGCGCCAGCTGTCAGATCGAAACCTGCGCTGTTCAAGTTGACAAACAAGTTTCCTGCGACGGCGTGAATTGGTTTGACGCCGGTCTGCGGACGGCAACCAAAATTGCACGGATGCCCTGGAAGCGCAGGAACCCAATACGGCCACCCTGGATTGCCAGTGCGTGCGAGGGCCGACGTTCCCACCTCTGAACGCTCATGCTCAAGATAGCGCCACCGTGGCTTGCGTCCCCATTTGTGGGGACAACATCGCGGGGGACACAACAGGTGAGACATGTGACGGTACGGACGCGGGCACGCTCGGATGTTCGACTGCAAGTTCCGGGGCACTAGATTCATGCCGCGCGAATTGCACATGTTGTGGCGACGGGCATCTTGACGCCGATGAACAATGCGACGGCGCTGCCTTCACGTCTGGCGTGCCCTCCACACACGGACCCTGTCGCGAGGATTGCACATTTTGCGGTGACAGCATCACAAACGGCACCGAAATGTGCGACGACGGCAACACCAACGACAACGACACGTGCAGCAACAACTGCACGAACGGTTGCGGCAACGGCATCCTAAATACGGGTGAGCATTGTGACGGAACTCAGTTTGAAGCGGGCGCTCCCTCAGGTCGTGTTTGCCGGTCCAACTGCACGTATTGCGGTGACGGAATCAGAAATGGAAATGAGCAGTGCGACGACGGCAACAGCGTCAATGCTGATAACTGCCGCAACGACTGCACGCTGCCGCTCTGCGGCGATGGCATTCTTGACGCAGGCGAGCATTGCGACGGGACGTTGTTCGAGGCCAATGCACCTTCAACGCACGGCCCATGCCGCGCGGATTGCACCTATTGCGGTGACGCCACGAAAAACGGCACCGAAATGTGCGACGACGGCAACACCAACGACAACGACACGTGCAGCAACAACTGCACGAACGGTTGCGGCAACGGCATCCTGAATACGGATGAGCATTGTGACGGAACTCAGTTTGAAGCGGGTGCTCCCTCAGGTCGTGTTTGCCGATCCGACTGCACGTATTGCGGCGACGGTATCAAGAACGGCAACGAGCAGTGCGACGACGGCAATAACGTGGACACGGATAGCTGCCGCAACAATTGTACGCTATCGGGATGTTCGGTGACGATCGCCAAGACTGTGGCGCCTGACGAGGATTGCAATGGAATTCCGGATAGCGCTTTCGTAGACGACGTTACCGTCGACAAGATCGAGTGTGTGATTTACAAGGTCTGCATCACGAACGCAGGCGGCGCAGATGCACAGTCGCTCAATGCGTCGGACGTAACGCTAAATGATTCGCACATTGGGATCACTAATGCGCTTCACCTTGATTTTGGCACGCTGGCCCCGGGCCAGACCGCGTGCAAGGAAATCCCAAGCACTACGATTCCGGCGGATTCCTGCCCGAATGGCCAGTGCATCTGTCAGGATGTCGAAGGTAAGAATACGGCTTCAGTTTCCAACGTAATATGTGCGGCTTCGAATGCCCAGGCGTGTCTGCAATCCGGCTCCAAGTGCAGTGATGATGCGAATGTGGGATGCTCAGGCGGTTGCCGCATTACCGCAGGTCGCACGAACCGTACAGACGGCAGCATCAATGGCGGAGTTCAAGGACCTCGGGGCCAAGGGGGCGGCCAAGTCGGCGCACCTTGCGGATGCACGGGTTGTTTCACGACGGGAGATCCCCAGGCGGATGACGCGTTTGAACACATTCAGGGTAATTGGCAGTATGATCGGAAGTACCCTGGAGCAACTCAATTCAAACAGGGTACTTTCCACGCAAAGCAATTCAACAGCTTGATTTGCGGATGTTGCAGTGAGGACTTGCCAAACTGTACCAATGGAACTCCGCAGACAACGGATGCGGGAATTTGCTTCCGGCAGGGGGCGACGTCTGATCCATTGAATGGCAAGATTTGCGGTGACCGCACGACAGGACCATTGCCGCGTCCGGCCGCTGCCAACATCATTTGCTTCTCCGGCATTGGCGATTGGACCGACACCAACGGGCATAAGAACGTCAAGGTCGCTTTCCGCGTGGAGGCTGAGGACCGTGGCGAGCCGTCAACGGGGAAGAATTCAGATGACACCTGCGATTATCATCGCATTCGCATCTGGGTTCCCAAGATTGGCGAGGACGCCGCGGTGTTGGCTGACCAGGCATGTTGCACGACTGCCCTGGATTCAAACTTGAACGTTCCAGGCATTCGAAGGCCAGACATCGACGATGGCGGCAATTTGATTCACGGGAATATTCAGATCCACCCGGAGACGCCGAATTCGAACAATGGGAGGTGCCCGGTTCCGGACGGCAGTTGCCAGCAACCGTAAACTGGAGTGATCGTTGAGAATTTGTTGGGGCGGGGTGGCATCATGCACCCCGCCCTTTTTATTTGAACTCAATCAACGAGATTGGTTATAGGTCCAAACATATCCCATCCTGCTTATGGGCCCAACCATGTCTTGCATCATGGTTATCTAGAGAATTTTGCCAGGACAATAGACTTGTAGTCGGAGCCGTTTTGCGATACCGTAGTGGGCTGTAGTTATTTCCGCGACGAAGAGGTCGTCGCTGCGCGGATTGTTGACATTGGCAAAACGGATCCGTGCGGTTGTCTTTTGAAGTATTGCCGGCCTAGGATCATTTGATGGGAAGAAGCACCCATCGTCGTTTGCCAACCGGGTGTCACATGTTGGCATCTATTCAAGCGGGCATTCTGCGTTTTGCGAGGCGGCGCGAGTCTTGTCTGTGCCGTTCGGATCATGCGCGCGGGGGCGTTGCTCCTCGGTGCATTGCTCTTGGCAAAAGGTGTAGCGTCGGGGAGCGTTCGCAACTTCGGAACGTTCGGCACGATTTGCAGCGGTTTGGGTCCAGTCGATGTTGAGGTGATTTCGCGCAAGGGTTCAAAACAATCAATTTGTAACGGAACAGCCGGTCGCTTGGCCAGCGCGTTTCGATGAACTGGAGTTTCTGTGAACTGATTTGACAAGGAGGATTTGCTGCGGCGGGAGATGACGCGGATGGGGTTTGTGGTTGTTATTGAAAAGTGTGGTTGGCCGATTCCGGCCTCCCAAGAAAACTTGGGGTGAGTTCATTTCAGAGGAGAGCGAACGATGAAACCAAATGGATGCTGTAGTAGCTTGAAAAATCTAGCGTGTATGCCGCGCCCTCGGAGGATGCAGGCATCAAAATGGCTGTGTGCAACGGCCGCGTGTGTCGCCTTCACTGTGAGCGGCGCCGCCTGGGGCCAGAGTTGTGGTCCCGGGACTCCGGGCGTGGTTAGCTGCGACCCCGGCCTTGAGCACGGCAACGGCGGGACGGCGGCATGCCAGAATCGGTGCGTGGGAGATACATTGGATTGCACCGCCACGTTTCGATATTTGGATCAGTTGCTCGACCCCGTCCTCGTGAAGGCTGCGTTCAACACTGTTCACGGAAATGTTCGTGATCCTGCGGTCGGGAACCTTCCGATTATTTCGATCGTCGGCAACGCGGTGTGCACCGACAGCGGCGGCGCATGCAATCCCGCGACGGGTGCGAATTGCGCGTTTCCTTGCCTGGTCGGTCCCGGAGGCAAAGGGTGCAGCGATGCGGGAACATCCCTATCGCTCCCCGGTGCGCCGCAAAACGGATCGGTGCGGGTTGCGGATCGCAACATGTATACGATCCTGGTGACGGATATCGGAAGCCTTCCGAACACATTCAGCTTCACGCAGCGAGACCTTTGCGACAGCGCATGCTCGGACTGCCCGGCGAATGACGATTCGGCGACGGCGAGCGCCAGCAGTTTGGTGCCAAACTGCAATGACTCCAACGCATGCACGACGGACACTTGTTCGTCGGCGTCCGGCTCGGCCGTTTGCGCCAACACTCCAAACCCGCCGTGCAACGACAACAATGCCTGTACGACGGATACTTGTAGCGATGACGATAACGAGTGCACGACGGATATTTGTAATCCGGAACTTGGCTGCGTATTTACACCGAACCCGCCGTGCAATGACCAGAACGCATGCACGACGGATACTTGCGATCCAGCCATTGGTTGTGTGTTCACGCCGAATCCGCCGTGCGAAGACAATAATGCTTGCACGACGGATACTTGCAACCCGGCCGAAGGTTGCGTGTTTACACCGAATCCGCCGTGCAATGACCAGAACGCGTGCACGACGGATACTTGCGATCCAGCAATCGGTTGCGTATTCACGCCGAACCCGCCGTGCAATGACCAGAACGCATGCACGACGGATACTTGCGACCCCGCAATCGGCTGCGTATTCACACCGAACCCGCCGTGCGAAGACAATAATGCTTGCACGACGGATACTTGCAATCCCGCCATTGGCTGCGTGTTCACACCGAACCCGCCGTGCAACGACAACAGTGCGTGCACGACGGACACTTGTGATCCGGCAATCGGTTGCGTGTTCACTCCAAACCCGCCGTGCGAAGACGATAACGCGTGCACGACGGATATTTGTAATCCGGAACTTGGCTGCGTGTTTACGCCGAACCCGCCGTGCAATGACCACAACGCTTGCACGACGGACACTTGCAACCCCGCCATCGGCTGTGTGTTCACGCCGAACCCGCCGTGCGAAGACGATAATGCTTGCACGACGGACACCTGTGATCCGGCAATCGGTTGTGTGTTCACTCCGAACCCGCCGTGCAATGACCACAACGCATGCACGACGGACACGTGTGATCCCGCCACAGGCTGTGTGTACACTCCGCTTCCGCCATGCGATGACCACAACGTTTGCACGGCGGACAGCTGCAATCCGGACATCGGTTGCGTGTTCACGCCGAACCCGCCGTGCGATGACCATGATGCATGCACGGACGATTCGTGCGACGCCCAGTTGGGTTGTGTGTTTGAGGACAACGGCTCCTGCCACGCGGAAACCTGCCGTACGCCGGGCTTCTGGGATACCCACGCCTGCGGAACAGACGGCGTCCACTGCGAGAAATCCAACAGCAGCAACCTGACTCAGAAGGCGTTGAACGAGTGTGGCGGCTGTGTCAACATCTGCGGAGATGTGATCAACAACACACTGTTGAACAACTCCGACTCGGCCCTCGAGTCCATGTGCGTTGCTGTGACGGGTGCGCAGCGACTGCAGTTGGTTCGTCAGTTGACCGCGGCGGCGTTGAACTGCTGCGTCAGCGGCAAGGGCGGCGCATGCACCGGGGCGAGCATTGATGCCGTGTTCAATGCCTGCAACGCGGCCTGCGCGGCAGGCGGCACGACCACGCACATCAACGGACAAGTCGTCGATTGCGTGGGTGCGCTCGACGCCTTCAACAACGGTCTGCTCAGTGATTGCCACGACCGTATCTTGGGTGTCTGCGGCGACGGATCGATCTGCACCGAACAGGTGCCGTGTGCACACGGACCATGCGGTGCTCCGGGACCGGCGGGCAGCTCCAACGCCTGCAACTCGGCCATCAGCAACAAGTGCTACGTGGTTGGCACGAGCACCTGTGCGACCGGCGGAGCGAACGGACCGCAGGTCTGTCCGTAATCTAGCGTTAAGTTAGCCGCGGCTTCGGCCGCGACGTTTAGAAAAATGAGAGGCGGAGTGCCGAAAGGTGCTTCGCCTCTTATTTTGATACGCCAAGTAGAGGCGCCAATTCTCGGCGTGCACCGTCTATCCGCAAGCATCCGGTCAAAAGCTCAATTGCCCACACGTCAGATCGAAAACCGGCTTCGTAGGCCCCAAGCCGAATTTACCTGGCACGCAGTGCGTCAAGAGCTTCTCTCCTGTTGGAAATGGACCACTGTCCAAGGCAAGGCAATCCACGTTCAAAATTTTACATTCGATGCGCGGCTCGCCGCGCCTTGCGAATTATCGCCCCATGCGGGAAATTGAATTCTAATGGATTCTTGAATTGCTCAATCTGCCCAATGCCACACCCTTGGCATGGATACAATCTTCTTGGATGCAATCCGGGTATTCGGACCCGCGAGCAAGGGATCCGGGGATTTATCGGCTCAATGAAATTGCGGCTCCGCACGCGGCGAAATCCAAATTGTATGATCAAGTGGACCCACAAGGGCAACCCAGTCGAAAGGCTGGAGACGCAAAGCGCAGAGTCCTTGATTTCCTGATGTCAAGGATTGTCACGCTGCATGGGGATGACCGGGTTCGGTTATCTCTGTTAATGGGTGAAAGAAGCATTGGTTCAACGAAGGAGGGCTTCTCTATGTTCACCCATTGCACGAATCCTTTCCCTGCCTGTCACATCCGCCGCGGCGCCGTCGCCGTTTTTGCCCTGGTCATGATGGTGGTTTTGCTGGGCTTCGCGGCGCTGACCGTCGACGTGGGAGCGATGTACAACACGCGGGCGGATTTGCAGAACGCCGCCGACGCCGCCGCCATCTCCGGCGTTCAGATGTATCTGATGCCGGAGATGTCCAAAGTCCGCCAGGCCACCGGAACCCCGGACTTTGGTCCCGTTTCCTCCTTGATCATAAACCAGGTCACGAGCGTCGCGGGAAAGTACCAACTATACGGAACCAAGAGCACGCTTGTGCAGAACAAAGACATCACCAGTGGATATCTGGACCTCGCCAATTCCAAATCGACAGTCAACACGGGCGTGTCACCCAAAACCTTTAACGCCGTTGGCGTCATGGTTCGGCGCGAGACAGGCAGCAGCAATGGCGCGCTTCCGTTAACTTTTTCCGGAATTTTCGGCAAGACGTCGGCCAACGTATCCGCTTCGGCGGTGGCCATCCTCGATGATCACTTCAGCGGCTACAGTCCCGGAGCACCGGGGTCGGCGCCCCTGTGGCCGTTCACCATTCACAAGGACGAGTTGACCTACTGGCAGGGCCAGGGGAAGGATGCGTATTCATACGATCCCAATGACGACTCCGTCTCCAAGGGCAGCGATAACCTGGACGAGGCCAAGCTTTATCCCACGAAATATACGGCCGCCAATTTCGGGCTTTTGAACGTCGGGCCGACGAGCAGCGGCGCGACCGACATCAAGGGACAGATCGACAACGGGATTTCGTCAACAGACTTGCAGAAGACCCTTGGCGCACCGACGGCGGATTACACTGACAGCAGCGGCAAAGCGATCACCCACGTCATTAACGGGAACTCGGGAATCAAATCGGCTCTGCAAGCTAACATTGCCGCGCACATTGGCGATGTCGTAGGGGTTTTCGTGCATGATTCTTTCACGCCCAAAGGCGGTTCGAACACGGATTTTCATACGACCGGAATTCAATTCGTTCGTGTGCTCGATGTGAATCTCAGCGGAGGCACCAAGTACCTGTGGGTCGAGCCGGTGACCTACACCGGCCCGGGCGTGATTACCAACCCGAATGCACCCAGTTCCAATGGCGTTGCCGGCGTGGTGATGCTGGCGCGATAAGTCATTATGGGCCAGCATTCGCCCTCTACGGAAGTACGCGGACTGTTCATTGCACAAATGGACAGTCCGTTTTTCTTAGACAACAATCGGATCAACCTCGCAACCCAAACGTCAAACGTCCGGTAGTCTTTTCCTGGTTGCGCAATTCCAAGTCGCGCTTGTCAGCGATCCAAATCGACGCCTAGTATAAGCAGAAACCCAAAAAGGCAACCCAGCCGCAAGGCTGGCGACGCAAAGCGCAGAGTCCTTCACATATCCGGGATGGTCGCGCTGCACAGAGGTGGCTGGCGTTCGGACCCTCTGTCAATGGGTGGATGAAGCATCGCTTAGAGGAGGGCTTTCACATGATGATCCATTGCAGTGCTCGTCTCGCCACCACCCATTTGCGTCGCGGCGTCGTGGCCGTCTTCACTCTCGTGATGCTGGTGGTTTTGCTGGGCTTCGCGGCCTTAACCGTCGATGTCGGAGCGATGTACAACACGCGGGCGGATTTGCAGAACGCCGCCGACGCCGCGGCCATCTCGGGCGCTCAGATGTATTTCTCCGCGGAGATGTCGAAGGTCCGCAATACAAGTGGGACGTCGGACTTCGGTCCCGTCGCGTCACTGATCAACAAGCAGGTTAAGAAAGTCTCGGGAATGAACTATCTCTACGGGGCCAAGACCGCGAAGGTGGAGGGGGCCGACATTGTCAGCGGATATCTTGACCTGAAAGATTCAAAATCCACGATTACCACCGGTGCGTCGCCCAAAACGCATAACGCCGTGAGTGTTCTGCTCCGTCGCGACAAGGAGAGTGCCAATGGAGCGCTTCCGCTGACATTCTCGGGCATCTTCGGCAAGACGTACGCCAACGTGTCCGCGTCGGCGGTGGCCGTGCTCGATGATCACGTGAAGGGCTACGACCCGGGTGTCGAGATGTCCGCTGTCCTTTGGCCTATCACCATCCACATCAGTGAATGGAACTACTGGCTGAGCCTGGCGCTGGACAATTACAATTATGACCCTGACGATGAAAGCGTTTCCAAGGGTTCGGATAGTTTTGATGAGGTCCGGCTCTATCCCGCGAAGCTCGCGCCAGGCAACTTCGGGCTTCTGAATATCGGCAACCCGAGCGGCAGTGGATCGGACATCGCGACTCAAATCAACAACGGCATTACAGAAGCGGACTTGCAAAAAACGCTGGGAACGCCGACCGCGAATTTCCTGGACGACAACGGCAAGGCGGTCACCTACAACATTCCCGGCAACACCGGCCTGAAGTCGTCATTGCAGACCAACATCAACGCCCACATCGGTGATATCGTGGGAATCTTCATCCACGATCAGGTCAGTGGCAGTGGCGCCAACGCGATCTATCACGAGGTGGCCGTGAAATTCGTGCGCGTGCTGAACGTCAACCTCTCCGGCGGCGCAAACAAGGCATTGTGGGTCGAGCCCATCACCTATACAGGCCCGGGCATCATCACCAATCCCGGTGCGCCCAGTTCCAGCGGCGCCGCCGGCGTCGTCAGGTTGGCGCGATGACTGATTACGCACGCGCCAACATTTTTCAGCACGAATTGCATATCACGAGAATTCGGTCAGGGAGTGAAAGGCATTTCCCGGTTCCCTGCCCGATCTTGGTCAACGATCCGTTTCGCCTTTTTCGGAGGCCGAATCCGGGGCACGCAAGAAAACCACTACAACCACCAAAGACACGATCCACAGGCGCCGTATCGTCAAACGGATACAATAATCCAGGCGACTACTCCCGATCCGGCTTTTGAACAGGTTCTGGCGGCTTGTTGCCGGCCGGTTCATCGAGTCGCGTGGGCTGATCGAGTTTTGGCGCAGGCGCGATGATGGGGATCAACGGGCGAATTCGCAGGACACCGACTTCATCTTTGTATTGTTCGGCGATGATTCGCTCGGCCTGATCGGCGCACCAGTCACGTTCTTCGGTTTGCGAAGCCGGATCGAGATGCGCATACCATTCCGACAATACGTGGAGCCGAAATTGACCGATGGTCCGCAGCGCCTGTCTCTTCTGCGTGGCAAGTGCAAATGATTGCTCGGCGCGCTCGCGGGCATCAATGAGCGACGCCAGCGCCGAAACATAGCCTCCTCTTGCCGCTGCCCGTTTGGATCGCAAGAGACGATGAAAGCACGTGTACGGCTGGACTTCAGCGGTGGACTCGAGTGGTTGCAAAAGGGCCGAAGACGGGCTGGTAGACGCTTTTTCTTCGCGATCCTGAAGGCACGCCCTCCAGAACCTGGCGGCCGCGTTAATTTCACTGCTCGAGTCTTCGAGAGGCACGGAAAGCGCGGAGATTGCATGTCGGAGAGCATGGGCGTCGGCGTCCGGCTGGACGTACACACGAAGAGCTTCCGCAAAGGCCTTGAGAATGAGGAGCTTTCGAGGAATTTCCCTTGCCGCTTTGACTTCGGCCTCTGGCTTTTCCTTCGCGTCGCCTGATGAGTTGGAGCTGTCGCGCATGCTCAACGGGGCCAGCGAGAGCCACTCATCAACATTATCAAGCGCCGCCTTGACTTCATCGGGAGAGGTTGAAGCGGCAATCCCAAGAAACTTGCCGCTCACAAACGGTTCAATTTGTTCCGAGAGGACAATATTCGCGGCCGCCAGAATCGAGGCCGCCTTCATCGTGTCGGGTTGCGAAGATGCGGAATCGATAAGTTCGTCGGCACGGCGGCCCATGGCCGCGAAGTATTTGGCTTCATCATCGAAACCTTCGATCGCTCCCAGCCGCGCCGGGGGAGATTGCGGGAACGCCTTGTGGGCCGAAGGTAGGTTGGATTGTACATCATCTGCGACGACAAATCGCGCCGCAGCACTTCCGAGCACTCCAACGAAGACTATTGAGTAGCGTCGAGTACGTGTTCTCATGCTCAGCATTGTACACACGAATGGGATCATTCGTCGCGTGACCCGGAAGTCTGCGGGGCCGCTGTCAAACGCAAGTTCCATTGACCCCTTGGGTCATGCGAACTAGACTTGAATGTCGTGGTTTGGGGCCTCTGTGAAGATTCTTATGTCCTGAATGCACCGTAGTTTGCCTCGGTTGGCAGTCCTTAACCCGGTCAATGCGCATGCCAATTTCCGCGATCGCAAATCAGCAAGCGGCGAATTCGACCGGCGGTAACGAGCCGCTCAATGCGCCGTCGATGCTCTCCATTTTCTTCCCCGGTTCAGCCGGGAGCGTGATCGGCGCCTGGGTGCTTTCGCTCTTGTTCCATGCCGCGGTCATGGCGACGATGTTCCTGATAATCCTGCCGTTCTCGGGAAAACCAGACTCGCGTCCCCCCTGGAACACGGCCAACGTGAGTGGAGAGATTGATGCCCCACGATCGTCGATTGTGGCCCCGGTGATGGGGATCAACTCGCTCGAGTTGGTTCAAATTGGCAACACCACGTCGGAACTGGCGAATCAGGAAAAAACAGCGGAAGCGTTGCGGACGCTGGCAGGTGCGGGGCATTCACTGACAGTCGGGACCGGCAACGGGGTTGGTCACGGCGAAAGCGGAGTTGGAACCGGCGGGCAAGGCCTGCCGCTGATCGGAATTGGCGGAGGAGGTGGGACTGGCGAACCCGGAACCTCGGGATTGCCCGGCGGCGGACCGGCGAGCCCGGGATTCTTTGGCGCGGGGGCTGCCGCCCAGGGAGTTCGCTCGATCGTGTACGTTGTTGATCGAAGCGCGTCGATGGTCGGCAGTTTTCACGCGGTGATCTCAGAATTAAGACGCAGCATTTCCGCGCTTCGGCGAAGCCAGAAATTTCACGTCATCTTCTTTTCCAGCGAACCAATCGAAAGTCCGCCGCATCGACTCGTGAACGCAGTCGATGCTCACAAGCGGGAGCTGTTTGATTTTCTTTCGACGATCGAGCCGCGCGGTGGAACGAAACCGGAACGAGCGATCCAGGTTGCTCTTGCGCTCCAGCCCGACATCATCTATCTGCTTTCGGATGGCGTGTTTGACCCGAGCTTGCTGCCCCAACTCAATGAATGGAACAAGCAGCGCAAGACGCGGATTTTCACGATCGCATTCGTCGATCCGTCCGGTCGCGAGCTTCTCGAAGAAATCGCTCACGAGCATAACGGTGAATTCAAATTCGTTTCCGAGGATGAGCTGCCGTGACACACCGCAGGGCAATCCGAAGCGCGTTGGCAACGACTATTGTTTTCGCCGCGTTCACTGCGGCGTCCGCCGACCAACTTGTCGTTTCAAAAGTGAATTATATGTCCGCGCGACTGATGAACGTGGAAGTCGGGCAGATTGTGTTTCGATCTTCCGACGGGGCCGTCCACCGTGAATGGTTGAGCGATGTGGATTTGATCCTCATCGAGCACGGCGGGACGTTTGACGATTTCAATCAGGCCGAACGCATGGCCGCCGCGGGAGAGCCGGACAAGGCAGCCGTGAGGTACGAGCGAGCGATGCGTCTTGCGGACGAAGCCTGGGCGGACATGACGGCTGCGAGGCTGCTTCGCGTTTATGATCGCAGCGGGCAATTTGAAAAAACCGCCGCGATGTTCGTTCGTGTTGCGCAGGGCAAACGCACGGGCCCGGCGCTGGCTGCGAGAATGTTCCCCCATGAAGCCCCGACAAAGAAAGACGCAAAATTCGCACGGGCCATGGAGACACTTGACGCGGCGCTGGCGGCCGAGCCGGGCGAAGGGATTCGTGTCGTCGTTGAAGCTCTGCGGTTTGAATGGCTGCGGCAGGTGGGCGACGTTCGGGCCAATCGAATCGCGCGTGGTTTTCCCGCGATGCCAATCCCCGAAAATGTTGGCACGGAATCGCTGTATCGAATCGTGCGTGAAGCGCTGGGCGTATGGATGGAGAAGGAAGCATCGCCGACTGCGATGGATGCGCTGGATGCGAGCATCCGTGATTGTCCGGCCGCAAATCTGCCCGATTTCCTGATGCTCAAGGGCGACGTTCTGTCCCGATCGGCGCAAACACGGGAAGAAATGATTCGCGCGAGCTGGCCTTATTTGAGGATCGCGATCCACATGGCGGACGATCCTCGTGCCGCCGATGCTTTGTTCGCGGCCGCCGGGCTGATGCAGCGACTTGAGCGACCGAATTGGGCCGCCAGCCTCACCGATGAATGTCTCGCCCATCCGCGAATTTCCGCATCGACGAAGGCGCGGGCGACTGCGTTTCGAAGCGACGTCATTCGAGCGAGCGGAACGCCATGAGCCTGCAATTTCTTCGGAAACAACAATCAGTTCCACGGCGAAGCGCATTTGGGCATATGGCGTTTCAGATATTCGCTATTTTGATTCTCTCTTGCGGCGATGTTCTCGCTCAAACCGCGGAGCCCGTCGCGACCGCGGAGGAGTCAACGCCGGCGCCGACCGTTTCAAAGTCCCGCCATCGAATCCCGGCCGAAGAATCGCGACTCAGCGCGGGAGTCTTTCGCGAGGGATTGAAGCGACGCGGCCTCACCGAAGTGCTCGAACTTCACGTGAGAGTTTTCCCTACCAACAACCCGATTGATGTCTTGCTCATGTCGCGCGACGTGAAGCTCGCGGAATTCTCAGCGGCTGGAAAACTCTCGGCGGAGCGGCGTGAGGCGATTGCGGAAGCCAATCGCATCCTGCAAGAGATCATTACGGACTTTCCAGACGACGCACGGCATTTGGAATGGCAGTACACGCTCCTCAATTCGTTTCTTTACGATGAAGCCGCCCCGTATGTGACGAACCTGCTTGCCGGACTTGGTGGAGAGGGGGATCGTAGCGTGCTCGCGACGATCGCGGAAAAGGCATTGGTTGTGGCCCGTGAATTTTCTCATGCAATCAGTGCAGAGTACATTCAAATTGACGCGCTTCCTGCCGAAAAATTCGACGCCCTCGAACGCAGCGGATTTCTCGAAACGCTGGACAAGTACGCACCGGCCTCGGATTATCTCCTGGTCTGGTCGTTGTTCTATGATGTGCTCGGTCGCCGGCCGGAAGACCCTGAAATTGCCGGGAAACTCAACGAGATTGTGCTGACGTTCGAAGCCAAGCCGGCCATGCTGCAGGCGCCTCACGTTCGAAGTCATATTCAGGTGCAGTCGCTCCTTCTCGCCGGAATGACGCAGCGTCGATTGAATGATCACGCCCGAGCACGGACGTTTCTTGATCGGGCCCGCGCGGAAGCCGACAACGTCGCGGATGCGGGTGAACGGCAACGTCTGCAATGGGCGGTCACGCTGATCGAGATCGAATCGATCGCCAACGAGCGCGATGACAATCGCATCGCGGACGCGGAAAGCCGCCTGGGTCGTTTGCGGGAATTGCCTGCGGCCAAGGAAAAATCCGGATATACGCTACGCCTTACGGCCGCGATGCTTCAACGTTCAGTGGATCAAACTCTGGCAACCGCGGCGGAGAGTTCCGGCCATGCGGACCAAGCGGTGAAATTTCGAGACAAGGCGATCCATGATTTGAGCAATATGTTGATTGCCGAGCCGGAGAGCCGAGAAGAGCTTCTCGCCGCCGTGGATCGCGCCACGCCCAAGGATGCTGATATAGGCCGCTTGGATGCCATTGAGCGTCTGGCACGAGTGTGGGCGTTGACTCGCGAAGCAGACCGCGCGACGGCGCCTTCTGCCGGAGACATTCTGAGTCGCGCCATTGAGATTGGCGAAAGCCTTGTCTCCTCCGCGGAGACTTCCGCTCGCGACATGATTCCAGAGGCCATGTTCCTCCTCGGGACTGCCTATTTCAAACACGGCGACTTGGCGCTCGCCGCCAAACAATTTCTATCGTTGGCCACAAGCCATCCGAAGTCGGACCGGGCCTCACGAGCCGCGGCGTTGGCGACGCAACTATCGCATGACGCGCTGAACATGTCGCCTCAGAATGCAGACCTCATCTCGCTGCACAAGGACGCACTCAAGACACTGATCACCACCGATGCAAACTCCGAAGCCGCGAAATACTGGCGTTTCCGATATGCACAAGTGCTCGACGAGGCCGGTGATTTTTCGGGCGCTGCGTTGCTATACTCGCAAGTCACGGACGATCATCCGCAGCACATGGAGGCGATGTTTCGACAAGTGCTCGCACTGGCGCATCAGGTGCGGCGCGTCGCGGGCGAATCCCCCGCCCCCGATGGATCGGCCTCGGGAAATTCGATCACGTCGCTGGTGGCGTCTCTAAACCAGGCCGCGGACGCCTTCGACGGCGCGACGCGAACACAGCTACAAGCGTCGCCGGACGATGCGCGACGCTCCGCCTTGCTCCATCTGGTTGCTGAGGCGCGACTTGCCGTGGCGGAAGTTGAAGTATTGCCGTCATTGGCCGCACCAACGAAGGCCATTGAACGCCTCGCCGGATTTGAAAGCACATTTCCCACCGAGCGATCGCTGTTTGCACGGTTATGGGTCACGCGATTTCGCGCCTTCGATGGGTTGGGCCGTGCGACCGACGCGAAAAAAGCACTGGTGGAATTGACAAAAACGGATCCTGCGGAATGCGGAAAACTGCTTCAATCACTTTACACCGAGTGCGTCGCTGAAGGTGATCGTCTTCATCGCACCGGAAAAAAAGAGTCGGCGACTCACTGTTTCGTGTCGGCCGCGCTCCTTGCTGACGCACTCGTCGCATGGGCGGAAGCGAACCCTTCGTTGGCGAACAAAGAGACTTCCCGAGCGCTCAATGTGCAGCTGGCCGAGGCCAGTCTTGCCGCTGGCCGTCTTGACTGCGCGAAAGAGATTTTTGAGAGAGAACTTTCACGGCACGGAACCGGCGCGGCGGCATTGGAAAACGCGGAACCGCGAGTTCTCATTGGTTACGCCGAAACTCATTTTCAGTTGGGAAATTTCGCCACCGCGCTCCCGGCCTTCAATCGTTTGGCCACACGGCTTCCCGCGGAGGACGCCACACGATGGCTTGCACTTCTGCGAGACCTCCAGTGTCGCACAAGGCTGGGCGAACCGCCGGATGGAATTCTCAAGGTCCTGGATCAGCAGCGCCGGTTGCATCCCGACCTCGGTGGGCTGAAATTCTCACCGCAATTTGATTCACTCAAACAAGAAAATGAAACACGGCTGGCGCACAAATCGTGAGGCCGCCATTCCTCCGTGAGTTGCACACCGATTGATAAGAATCGTACTTATGGGCAATTGCCCATGTTGAATACATAGGCAAGTCCCTTGAAGCTGTCGACGGCACTGGCGATGTCAGCAATGTTCGTGAAGCCGTCTGGAATTGCGGGGTTCAGGTCGGTGCGAGCAGCGGGAATTGCCGTCGGCAGATTCTTGAATTTGTCCGCGATTGCGGCCACATCGCTGATGTTCGGTTGCGTCAGGGGTGACTGACTATCCTGAAATGGCACAATCACATCGCCCCATCGCTGAGTCGTCACTACCAACGGATCACTCACCGCCGTACAGGCTGATTCCGCACCACGACATGCGAATGGCAAATGGCGGATGGAATAGGTTGAACTTGGAATAACTTCCGATCCACTCACATGCAGTGTGGCGCTTCCCAGAACTGCGGCCCAGTCCTGATACGTCGGCATGCACTGCATCGATGCACACTTGAATGTTGTGGGCGGATTATCTGATTCCGCGCAGTCTTCGACCAGCCCGACAAATCGTGTTTGTCCTTCCATGGCGCTGAAATCCATTGGCGGAAATTGCGGGGGATTCGGCGGCAGGGGGTGCATGAGCTGTATCAACTCGATGCTGATGGCGGTCTGCGTCCCGAGCCCTGCGGGATCAATGGCAAATGAAATATAGCGATTCTTGCCCACTCCGTTGGGTTCGCCCCGCGCCGCCGGAATAAACTCGCATTCATCGGGAATGCCATCCGGCGGTTGCACATCCATTGAAACACCCGCGGCGATGTCACAAACATCTGGAACGCCATTGTGTTGGCAATCCGTGGCATACCCAGCGGCAAGATCGCAGGAGTCGGCCACTCCATTGGCGTCACAGTCAGTCTCGCATTCATCAGGAACGGAATTGCCGTTGCAGTCGAATTGGCATTCATCAGGAACGCCGTTGACGTCACAATCTGAACTTGAGCCGCAACCGGAAACATTGCATCCCGGTGCATTGCAATTGATATCGCACGCGTCACTGACGCCATTGCCGTTGCAGTCATTGGCATTCAATCGCGGCCCGATCGTTTGCACGGCAATGGCCGCACCAGTCTTAAAGAACGAGACGCGGCTCAGGACGCTTTGCGGCGGCGCATTGGCGTCAAATCGAAAATTGTACATGGTTCCCCAGTGAATCGCGTTCGCATTGGGATCTTGTGCGAGCGCACGCGTGGTCCAAAACACACCATTGCCGAGTCGTGTGCTTAGCCATGGAGTATTGGAGTAGCTTTGCGAATGGGGTTCAGGAGCGTGATTCTTCGGTGCGTGAAACCCGACATTCGATACATTGATGGAAGAAGCTACCGGCACCCAAAACGATAAGATCGCCCGATCCAAATTCTCATTGTAAATCGCATATTCGTAATGCCATTGCCCGTCTCCAAGGTCGGTTGCCTCGTATGCGAGGATCGCCTGGCCGTCTTCCAATGGTGCCGGCTCGATGAGCGACTGCGACGCGGCAGTCCATGCGTCAATCGCCGGATGCTCAACAAACGTCGAATTGATTGGCGCGAAGGTGAACGTCCCTCCGGCCGGGCCGGCCGCGTTCAGCTCCTGATAGGATACGTTGTTGTTCTGATTTCCGTTTCCGGCGGCAAACTCGTGCGGGACAATGTACTGGTTCTCCGCGAAGTAACGGGCCCCTGGATTCAAAGACGGCATCAAGTCAACATCATCCACCTGCAAGCGGTGGGAGATGGCCGAATGCACGTGATCCCGATGATCGTTCGAAGGATAGTTGCTATTGCACCCACCTCCATCGGGGAGCGCTGAGCCATCGGGCATCGCGCCGGTGTAAGGGTTAATCATGGATCGCGGCGCGAGATTGCACGGTTCAAATTGCTGAGCAGCGTAGGCATCGGAGCAGCCGGGAGGTACATGATGAAAATCCCCACCGTTTTGACATCCAAAGCCGCAGTCGTCGGCGTTTTCAGTTCCGTGGGCGTGCTTGACCCAGGATTGGCCGATCTGTTCGAACCGTGTGGCGCCGTTGACGGCTTCCATTCGGAACAGGTTGAATGAAATGACCGGATGATCGGTGCTCGGAAGCGACACCCAGTCGCAGATCGCATCGCCCCCGTTGCACGCCGTCGCCCAGCACGACATGCCGATCGTGCCGGAGCCTTCGCTGCCGACTCGTCCCAGCTGCGTGCAGAAAAAAATGTCGCCGACGACGATGTCCGGCCCGGCGGCTTGCTCAGTCCGCCGCGCTGTTGCGACATTTACACGATCGCCCGTCGCGCCGCTCTCAACGGTTCCAATTCCACCCAGACAGACTCCCCATGAGTTCGCAAGATGAATCGCGAATGCAAGTCGAACTTGCATTTTGAAGCGTTGCGTTCTTACACAAGCATCGATGTTCGGCGCTACATTGGTCGTCACAGGAGCCCCCCTGTTGGCGGGAATTCTGAGAGAAACTACTGCGGGCCAAACATAACGAGGTCGCAAATCGAATTCAACGAGAAGTGGGCGGAAGGAAAGTGGAATTTCAGATTCGCGACAAGTATCGACGACGGCGAGAGACCTGCCGCGGAGTGCGATACAAACAATAAAAGTTACTCTGCGAATTGTTGCAGGAATGACTGAGTCGCTGGCAACGTCACCCGCCTGGGATGATCCACACGTGAGCTCAATCACAAAGTAAAAAGACGGCAGCGAGTCGACCGGTTCCCCGGAACGACTCGCTGCCGTACCCCGTGTCCAAGCAGTTCCCCCCAACCGCTTGGCGCCGCCGAAAGCAGCAGATTGGGAATTTCGCTCTTATCTGAGCAGGGCAAGAATTTGCGATGACTGTTGATTTACGACACCCAGCAGCTGGAGGCCAGACTGGATGAGAACTTGCTCGCGATTGAGTTGGGAAGTGGCCACGGCGAAGTCTGTGTCGCCGATCGCACTCGTCGCTTGTGAAAGCCCCGTCTGGGCAGCCTGCAAGGCGTTGATCGAACTTTCCACCTGGTACTTCTGGAAACCACCGAGCCGTCCGCGGATGCCGGCGACGTCGCTGATGGCTGCCCGCACGGCGGTCAGCGCTCCCGCAGCGTCGGTACCCAGCGCCTTCGAGAAACCGCTCTTCAATTCGCTCAGCTTCGCGGCGCCATTGGAGCCGCCGAGGTTAAAGGTTCCCAAGGAATCAATGCCGATGGTCTCCTGGGTCGATGCGGTCGTTCCCAGCTGGAACGTCGCCCCACCCGACGCTTTGACGGTAAATGAGGTCGATGTGGTGGCGCTGGTGTTGCCGCTGCCGAACGCCGAGGTCAGACTAAACGAAATGTCCAGCCCATTGTTGTTAAAGAAGACGTTGAGGCCGTCCGAGGCGGCCTTTTGACCGTTGATCGTAACGTTCACGTCCTTGCCGGCCTGCTTGGTGATGTTCTGGATGTCATTGGTGGTGTTACCGTCGCTGGTCGCGGTTCCATACGTGGTGTTAACGCTCCCTCCAGAAAGCACCGCGACACTGACGAACGCGTCGGTTCCATAATCCGAAGAGTTAAGCTTGATGTTTGTGGAATTCTGAATCGCGGAGACTCCGGTCTGGGCCTTCGCTCCGTTGATCGCGGTGACGATCTGCGCCTGCGTCAGACCGCTGGTGAGCGTGACGGTCGCGGCGCCAAGCGATCCCGTGATTGCGACTGTCGTGGTGCCGGAAGTGCGAGCCGTCCCGCCCGCAAACGCGAAGGTCGCGGAGGCGACCGTCGCTGACGCTACGCGATTCAGCGTGATCGAGGTATCCGTAGTTTCCTGCGTTCTTGCATAAGCGCGGAAATTCGTGACGTAGCTATTGCCGTTCACACCAGTCGTATCGATCGCCAGCGAGCCGTCGAGCAATCGCTTGCCGTTGAAGTTGGTCGTGTTCACGATACGGTCGATCGCCGTCAACGCGTTGTCGATTTGCGATTGATTGGCCGAGATTTCGGCGTCCGTCACCGTTGACTTGCTTGTGGATGACACGACGATCGATTCAATTTGACCCAAAAGGTCGCTGATTTGTCCGATCCCGGAATCCGCCACTGTAAGCAGTGAGTTGGATCGCTGATTGGACGTAAGCGAGGCATTGACCGCGGTCAACTCCGAATTCAGATTCTCCAACGCGATTAGTCCGGCCGGATCGTCCTTGCCGGTATTGATCCGCTTACCTGTCGTAAGCTGGGCCACCGTGTCGGCCTGAGCCGAGGTGTTACGGTTAAGAATGTTGAGCAGTGCAATCGTGTTCGTGTTGGAAACGGTCAATGCCATTGTGTCTAGCTCCCGATGCGCACCCAATTGGGGTGCTGGAACAAAAATCCGAACGACTCTCCGCAAACGTAGGATATAAAAGACGGCGTGCAAAAATTCTGAGAAGATTTTCCCCGGAAGCCCCTTCGGGCGGCGTGATCAACGTTTTTTGTCAAGTTATTTGAGACCTCGAAAACGTCCGCATTTCAGGAATTGCCTGGCTTGACATGCGAAGAAGTCGCGTGTGAATTCGTGAGGTCGGATCGACATTCACAATCGATGGTCCGACAATTCGATCGTGCTCGAACGAATTGACGAAACCATTGTGGCCATCTCTTCCGCAGCGGGTTGCGGCGCGCTGGGTATCGTTCGCGTTTCCGGACCAGCGGCTATCGAACTAGCGGAAGCGACGGCCCGCCTTGCGCCGAACGCCACCCTCGGCCAATCACCCGGATTTCGCCGCCTGACGGGTGAAGTGGAATTGGACGTTGACCTGCGCCTACCGGCCTATTTCTACGTCTTTCGCGCTCCGAAAAGCTACACGCGACAGAACATGGTCGAAGTCCACACAGTCGGAAGTCCCGTGGTCTTGGAAATGTTGCGACAGCGATTCATTGCACTCGGAGCGCGGCCCGCCGAGCCCGGAGAATTCACCGCCCGCGCGTTCCTGAATGGCGCGCTCGACCTCGCCTCCGCCGAAGCAGTGGCAGGGATCATTCGCGCTCAATCGGATTCACAGCTTCGTGCCGCAAGACGAGTCATGGACGGGGCGCTGGCCAAGCTGGTGATTCGATTTCGCGATGAGCTCGCAACGTTATTGGCCTTGGTTGAGGCGGACATTGACTTTGCTGAAGAGCCGATCGAATTCATTACACCAAACGTACTCGCCGAGCGGCTCAATTCGATACTTTTTGCGCTACAACCGCTTCTCAATTCCGCAGCCAGTTATGAGCGCCAAGATCGGCTTCCCTGCATTTTATTGCTCGGACCGCCCAACTCCGGGAAGAGTTCGCTGATGAATCGCCTCAGCGGCACGAGCCGGGCCATCTGTGCCGCCGTGGCGGGAACCACGCGAGATATTCTGTCCGCAGTCATTCGTATCGGACGCGGAGAGGCGATTCTGCTCGACGCCGCCGGAGTGGACCAATCGCCGGACGAGATTCTCCGCAAAGCCCGCGCGATGACTCTCGAGCGTGCTCAGCAGGTGGACCTCGTCTGCATGGTGTTGGATGCAAGTGAGGTGAATCGCGATCCGAGTTATTTTGGCGAGTTCCGAGAGGCTCTGGGCAGCGTGGACCGAGCACCACAAATGGCGGCCTGCAATAAGTGCGATCTAGTGGAAGCGCCCGCGATTGAGCCGATGCTCCAATTGATCGCCGACCAAACCGGTGTGCGCGCATTTGCGGTGAGTGCCGTCACGGGTCAGGGAGTTGACGAACTTCGCGCCGCATTCGCGGATGTTCTCGGCGATGTCGAGCAGACCGCATCGAGCGACGCGATTGTCCTCAATCATCGTCAATGCCAGGCGATGATCCAGGCTGCCGATGCGATCACGCGGGCTTGCGAACTCTGCGTGCCGGCTTCGGAAATCATCGAATGCGCCGACCTTGTGGCCTTCGAACTTCGCGAAGCCCTCGATCAGTTTGCGGCGGTTACAGGCGCGGTCACGACCGAAGACCTTCTCGGCCAGGTCTTCGCGGATTTCTGCATCGGAAAGTAGTGCGCATGGACACTTCGCCTGTCTCTGTCGTAGAATGATGCGGTTTACGACGATTTCGGAGTTTATGGAATTCGATGCACCCAACACTGTTCAATCTCTTCGGCGGGTTCGAGATCAAGAGCTACGGCTTCGCGCTGATGGTCGGATTCTTAAGCGCGGTGTGGCTGGCCATGCGCCGCGGCGCCCGGACCAAGGTTGATCCCGACCGCGTGCTCGATGTCAGCTTCTTGTGCCTGATCTTCGGCGTGCTGGGGGCGAGGCTCTTTTACGTCATTCACTATTGGACGCCGCAATTCGTCGACGCACCGAACAAGTTTCTCGCCATCATCGATATCCGCGAAGGCGGTTTGGAATTTCTCGGCGGATTTCTCGGTGCCGCGATTGCGGTGACCGGGTATGGCTTCATTCGACGTCAGTCGCTGCGACTTTTTTTGGATATTCTTGCGCCGAGCGCGATGTGGGGACTTGCCTTTGGCCGCGTCGGCTGCTTCCTGAACGGTTGCTGCTTCGGAGGTCTCGCCGTCCAACCGAATACACATCAGGCCGCATACCCCTGGGCTGTGCAATTTCCATTCGCCAGTCCCGCACACTGGAAGGAATGGGAAGATCGTCAGGTCGCGTTGCCTGCGGAGCTAATCAACGTCGACCGAAACGTCCTGCAACCGACGCCGCTACCCGATAAGGCACTGAATATGCCGTATGAAAAGCGCGAAAAGATTACGCGAGAGCTTGCCGATTTGAGCGAGCGATACAAAAAGGCGTTGACGGACAATCCCAAAGCTGATGAGACGAAAAAGCTCGCGGCGGCGTTTGAGGCCGCGCAGAAAAATCTTCAAAACAACCAATCAGAACTCTTGCTCCTGGCTCGCGCGGAACGCTTTCCGTCGCGGGTCGAGCCTTCACGCCAAACTTCCGCAAGCGAGATCGAACGCCTCGCCGCGCAGAGTCGATCCCTGCCCATTCATCCTGCGCAGTTGTATGCAACCATCGGAGCGTTTCTGCTCTCCGGCTTGCTATCGGCCATTTACTATCGCCGAAAGCGTCATGGCGTGGTGATTGCGGCGCTGTTCCTGCTCTATCCGATTCAGCGATTCTTCGAGGAGCTCATTCGCGTCGATAACCCGCTTGATTCCGCCGGACTCACGGTTTCACAATTCATCGGCGTGGCCATGTTCGCCACCGGACTCGTGATGATGTTCATCCTCTATCGACACCTTCCCGAGAAATCACCGTGCGCTGCCGCTGCTCGCGTTGTTCAGAACTAATTCCAATCTTGTTTAAGGAATATGCAGATCGAAAGAGGGAGGGCGAAGCACCTGCTGAGCCGCATCACTTGTTCTCCATCCGTCATCCTGATCACAGCGAAGGATCCATTTGATAATGAATATGAGATTCTTCGCTTCGCTCAGAATGACGACGTGACTTCGAGCTTTCGTCGCGAGGTGTCAAAACCGAAGTGCATCACGCGCCAGAAGCCATGATCCTGATTCAACCAGATGAGGATAATCACGCGTGCGTTGGGATCGCCGTTGGGATCGGCGACTTCGATCGGAATCTCGCATTCCTTGGCGCTTCCCTCTGATTTCGCCGTCGGAAGGGGCGTCAGTTTCTTCGGCCCGAATCGCTTCTGCGCCTGTTCCCACGTCGTCGGGAAATCCGCGACATAATACGAAACCGTCGGTGCCCAGCGATACACCACGTTATAAATGAACTCGTCACGGCCCATGCTGCTGTGATTGCGAGACTGGATTTCATCGGCCGCGGCAAGGTCGAATTCCTTGTCCAGTGCGGCCTCACGAGCCTGCGTCGTTGTCGCCAAAACATCTTCGCGAATTGCCTGCAAAGCGGCGAATGCGACCTGCTCCGGCGTCGCCTGCGCATCGAGAGTTTGGCCGTACAAAGTCACTGCCTTCACCTGCACGTTTTGAACCTTTTGCCCAGCCAGTCTTGCATCGTGCCCGCAACCGCACCAGCAAGCGAGGCCGATAGCAAAGGCCAATATGGCGATCACGGCACTTGGGGTGTAACTACGGATATGGAACTGGTCATTTTTTAGCATTCTGTTCATAGCTTACTCTGTGTTGCTTCCACGGCAACATGCGACCACTTGTTGCCATGCGTGGGTTGCGATAAAGTCACTCATCACGTTCAGGAGCGACCATTGGCCGAATACAACAAGAATCTTTGGGCGCCATGGCGAATGGATTACATCCGCTCGCTCGGCGACGAACTTCAGGAAGAGGGGTGCTTCCTGTGCAAGTATTGGTCGGACCCCACCGACGATTCGAAGAACCACGTCGTCTGGCGGCGGGATTCGACCTTTGCGGTGATGAATCGCTTCCCCTACTCCAACGGTCACATGCTGGTGGCACATTCAACCCACAAGGCTGAATTGGGTGAGTTGGCGGATGACGAGCTCGCCACGATGACTCGGACAATCCGAGATGTTGTCGCCGTGCTTCGCGAAACCCTCTCCCCGAATGGCTTCAATGTGGGGTTCAACCTTGGTCGGTGCGCGGGGGCCGGCTTGCCCGGGCACATCCATGCTCACGTCGTCCCCCGCTGGAATGGCGACACGAATTTTATGGCCGTCCTCGCCGACATTCGCGTCGTGCCCGATTCGCTCGATGCGCTCTATGGTGAATTGGTTGCAACGGCACGAAAACTTGGCTTGATTGGAAAATAATCGCGAGCGCGGGCTTCGACCTGCGCGACTTATCAGAGCCCGGAGCGTGAGCGACGGGAACATACGGAAGTTTGAAGTTCAATGAATTTTTTTCACCAAAGGAGTAGCCTTTGAAATACGTTTTGTCGTTGATCATCGCGTTGCTGCTCAACGCCGCCGCGAATCTGATGATGAAGGTGGGGATGAAATCGGTGGCCGAGGGCGGTGGGCTGTTGAAATCCGGCGTCGCCGCGGGCATCGCCACGATCGTTCGCAGTCCGGTGCTGCTCACGGGATTGATATGCTTCGCGTTGAATGCGGCGTTCTATATGTATGCGTTGCAAAGCCGGGCGCTGAAAATCAGCATCGCGTACCCGATCATGATCGGCGGCGGCTTCGCTTTGATCGCGATCGTGGCGCGGTTGCACCCAGCTCTTCATGAGCGACTGACCACTGTGCAGCTTCTTGGCATTCTGCTTGTATTGAGCGGAATCGTGGTGATCGGATCGCAGATGGAGTCGCCGTCCGCTTGATGTCGTGATGGGTAAACCGGACCACGGGCGCGAGCAATTGGCTGTTGACGTCGTGACGGGTGATCCGAACCCGGAGCGAGAGCGACGGGCCGTCCCCCTTTATAAGGGGGACCACAGGGGGTAAACCCCCTCGCAGTTCGGATTCGAAAGATAAGGCTTAACATCATCGCATGAGTCATAGCATTGGAATCGTAAAGAGCATCGCCCACCGCGCCGTTGATAGCGACGCGATGATCGAGATCGCTTCGTGCAACGTTCTTCCCGGCCGCGGACTCGACACAGAAAACCGCAAGCCTGGCAAACGTGAAATCACTTTGGTCTCCGCGGAATCATGGGCGGATGTCTGCCGCGAAATGGGCCAGGACATTCCTTGGTGGACGCGGCGAGCAAATTTGCTCGTTGAAGGAATCGATCTCGCGGCCACGATCGGTCAGCGAATTCGCATCGGCCCAGTTGAAATCCATATCCACGGCGAAACCAAACCTTGTCGTCTGATGGACGCACAAGTGCAGGGACTCACGCGCGTGATGGTGCCGAACCTCCGCGGCGGCGTCCACGGCCAAGTGCTCACCGGCGGCGCGATTCGCATCGGCGATTCCGTGGGTATAATGGCGACGGCGTGACCTACTCCCATGCTCTGCCGGAGGAGGTTTGCAAATGAATCAACATTGCGTGAAAGTGTTAACACTGATCGTTCTCACCTTTCTCCCACAGTTTTGTGCTTGTGCACAGAATGCCGGGACGTCGTCCCTTCATGAAGCAGCAACAAAAGGTGACATCGCCCGCGTAACGAAACTTCTGGACAGTGGCGCGCAGGTGGACGCCATCGACCACGGCAAGACCGCGCTCCACGTTGCGGCCGCCGCCGGCCACGACGAGATTGTCAAGCTGCTTCTTGATCGCGGTGCGAACGTGAACGCAAAAGACAGTGACGGTCACACCCCGCTTGAAGTGATGCAGGAGGCTGCGAAGCGGCTTTGGGACTCGGGTCAGCCGATCACGCCTTCTCTGATGAAAGTCGCGGAATTACTCGCTGCACGCGGTGGCGAACTCGGCGGCCGAAAGCCTCGCGACACGATGCTGCACCGCTACGCCATTGGGTACTCGAAGGAACAAGCCGAAAACGCCATCAAGCAAGGCGCGAACGTTAATGGCCGCGACGAGGACGGACGAACCCCGCTTCACCAGGCAGCATTCGCCGGAACGATCGATCGAATAGAGTTGTTTCTGAAATATGGCGCGGATGCGAATGCGCGGGATCAACTTGGACGCACTCCGTTGGAATTGGCCGCAACTTCTGGGCATGTGGAGGCAGTTAAGCTGCTCCTCGAACACGGTGCGGACTTGCACGCCAAGGGAAAAACGACCCCATTGTATGAAGCTGCGCAGGGCGCCGGTCTCTTCGGGGAAATGGGAAAAATCCAGGCATTCGCCGGAATGATGAAGACGGCCGATCATCGTTCGGTCTGCGAACTCCTCATTCAACGCGGGGCGGACGTCAATGAACGCTGCAACCAAGGTGAAGCTCCACTCCATGCCGCAGCGAGATCTGGCTCCCGTGAAATTGCCGAAGTGCTATTGGCTCGTGGCGCGGACATCAACCTGAAGGATGACGCCGGCGAAACGCCTTTGCACATCGTTCTCGATGGTCAGCGTTATTATGACCCCGGCACGCGAGAGGGAGCCGGGACTGCGGGTTCTGAGCACGATGCAGATCGACAGCGGTATGCCGAATTGATCATCTGGCTTAAGAATCGTGGTGCGCGGGATGAGCCTTCGGGTACCAAAGCCGTAAAATTGCAGCAAATCAAGAACAATGAGCAACCGTGCGATCCCGATTCAATTCTCGAAGCGGATTCACCGCCGCTGTTCGGCGCACGAACGGCGGAGGATGTAGAGAGAATCCTAAAGGCCGGCGCGGATATTGGTGCGAGAAATCACTTGCAGGAGACGCCGCTTCATTGGGCCGCTGAAACCGGAAGAGTGGAAGTGGTCAAAGCACTCCTAAAGCGGGGGGCAAACATCAAGGCTCAAGATGGTGTGGGAAGGACGCCGCTTCACACAGCTTCGCAATCCGGGGACGTTCAAATTGCATCGTTGTTGTTGGAAGCAGGTGCCGATGTAAGCGCAACGGACGCCGAAAGGCAGACTCCATTGCACGCAATTTCTGGTTGGATGTCGATCAATGGCACTGAGGAATTGCATAGTAAGCGGCACCCGGAATTCGTCGCGACTGCAAGCCTACTGCTGGATCGCGGTGCCCGAATCGATGCCAAGGATCAATCCGGCAAGACGCCGCTTCACTGGGCGGTGCAAAATGGAGAGGCAGACCTTGTGAAGTTGTTCCTTTCGCGCGGAGCGAATGTGAATGAAACAGACGAACACGGAAGTACGCTTCTGCATGCCGCAGCACAGGGCAAAGAATTTCGGATGCTGGCTGCTTTCGATGGGGCGGAGAAAAGCCGCAACTTCGGCGATATTGCGGAATTGCTCATTGCTCGCGGGATTAAGGCTGATTCAACAGACGGAGGCGGCGTGACGCCTCTACATGTAGCGGCCGTGTTTTGCGACCTCGATGTCGCTCGCGTATTGCTGAAACACGGTGCGAACGTCAATCCCGTAGATCAACATGGGGAATCGCCGCTGAATTCCGCGGAGCGAGGACAAGAAGGTTTGCGAATCATGGGAAGCCCCAACGGAGCGGAGTCGAAGGAGGTTCAGGCGAAATGTTATGATGACATGATCGCCCTTCTTCGTAGTCACGGCGCGAAGTAGCTCCCAGGCAATAAATCTTCCTGCGTGGCGATCAATGCTTCGGCAACGCCTCAATGAGCTGGTCGATCTCGCGATCGGTGTTGTACATGTGCGGGCTGGAACGGAGTCGGCCGTGGCGGACGGCGATGACGATGCGGTGTTCGGCCTGCAGGTGCTGCTGGATTTTCTCCGGCGGCTGCAAATCAGTGAAAAATGAGACAATGCCGCTGCTCTCGCCCGGCGCCCGCGAGCTGGTGACGCGGTAGCCCTTGTCGCGTAGGCCGGCGACAAGCCGGTCAGTCAAATGGAGCACGCGGCGCGAAATATGCTCCACGCCGATTTCGTGGATCAATTCGAGCGCCCCGCCGAGCGCGTAGATGCCGGCCAGGTTGTAGCTGCCGCTGTCGTAGCGCCGCGCCGAATCCGCGAAGTCGAATTGATAGCGATTGAAATTGAACGGATCCTTCATCGACATCCATCCGATCGTCGTCGGCCGCAAATGTCCCTGCAGCTCCTTGCGAACGAAGAAGATGCCGATCCCTTCCGGCGCGCACAGCCATTTGTGGCCATCAGCGGTTAGGAAGTCGATGTTCATCGCCCGCACGTCGATCGGAAACGCGCCGAGCGATTGAATCGCATCGACGCAGAGCAAGACACCCTTCTCCTGGCAGTAGTCGCCCAGCGTCGCGAGATCGATGCGATAGCCGCTCGCAAATTGCACCGATGAAATCGCGACCACGCGCGTTCGGCTGTCGATGGCCTCGATGATCCGCTCGATCGGGATGCGGCCATCTTCCTCCAGCACCATGCGCACCTGCACGCCGCGCGAGCGAAGCGACATCCACGGATACATGTTGGCCTGAAACTCGACGTTCGTGGTGATGACGTTGTCGCCGCTGTTCCAGCTTAAACCGTTGGCGACCATACTCAAGCCGTCACTGGTGTTTCGGCAAAACGTGACTTCGTCGGACTTGGCGTTGATCAAATGTGCGACCTGCGAACGCACGCGATCCGCATGTCGATAAAAATGCCCTTCGATGTAGGCGGCGTCCTGGCATTGCTGAAGATAGAGCCGGCCGGTGTCGGCGCAGCGTCGGCTCAGCGGGGCCACGCCCGCGTGATTTTGAAAGTTATAATTTTTCGTGATCGGGAACTCGTCCCGCAACGTATCCCAGTCCATCGAATCCTACCTCGCTAACGTCTCCGCAAGCCGGTCCGTCCTTCTCTTGTCGGATTCGGCCATAACGTACCATTATAGAATCAACCAAATCGGACGACGATTGAATTCCTTTTTTTCCCACGGAATCGCCGGAAAGCAAGCTTCGCACTCCAATTGAGTATCCCATATATGGAACCTGCCGCAGGATGCGACCGCAGCATATCGTCGCTGTGGCCAACCGATCCCGTCGCCTGTGACGAATTGTCGCTACATTCACTCCGAGGAATTCGCCAATTCGACAAATGTTAGCGGTCCCTTCATGCGCAATGACCGTCGCCTGCTTTGATGATCCAGTAACTCATTGTTAAGATCGCACGCCATTGCTCCCGGAGAGCGAAGTTGGATGGAATCAATCTTCCACCTTCTATAGGACGCTCCAAACAAGGAGACTGTTCGAAATGCGCGTTACTGTAATCACGACCGGCGGCACGATCGCCAAGACATTCAATGAGGCCGAGGGGTCGCTGTCGAATGATCGGCCGGTGATCGAGTCGATTGTCGCCGTGCTGCGGCTCCCCGATCTGAGGATCACCTACCGCCACGTCCTTTCGAAAGATTCGTTACAAATGACCGATGATGATCGCCGCAAGATTCTAGGCGCGGTGCGAGAGGCCATCCTGGAAAGCGACGCCATCGTCATCGCCCACGGCACGGACACTCTTTCCGTGACCGGCGAGCTCCTGCACCGCGAGCTGATGCCCGCACCAGTACCCATCGTCCTCACGGGCGCCATGAGACCTTATGAATTCCGAGATTCGGACGCCTTGCAAAACGTGACCGAGGCCATGCTGGCCTGCCGGCTGGTCCCTGCCGGAGTCTATGTGGCCATGCACAACCGCGTGCTCAAGTTCCCTGGCGTGATCAAAGACCGCGAGGCGCTGACGTTCGTGAAACGCGGATAAGCATGGCGTTAGCGTTGGCGAGCCGCAAGCTTCAGCTCGCGCGGCTGGTGTCTGGTCCTTAACACAAAGCATCCAGCGGCCACGAAGCAGATCAGCATGCGCGTCGCGCAAACGCCTGACACAGTTGGGATGCCGGTATCCATTTCTCGAACCGCGTTGGCAACAATTCCATAGGGAACCTGTATGCAATCTGGTAGGGTTACGGTTTTTCCGCCTTCCCACGAATTGTGAAATATTCCGTATGCCCCGTTTCCAGGTGGATAAGAGTATTGCGCGATAAGTTTGACCTCTCCAATTGGCCCAACGAAGCCGCCACACGGCTCGAAGCACCAGCAAACCTGGGTGCCAACTCCGTAAGGTGTGATCGGATCAGTTGCGATGATTTTGAGTTGGTCCCAGCCATTTGAATATTGGCTCATCCCTACCCAGGCGCGCACGGTCGGACTTGCGTTAAAGCCAAGTGCAAACGTTGCCGAATCCTAAAAAATTACGCCCTTCCCGGCATGGAGGAACGCCGCGATTTCGCCGTTGGGGTCTGACCACACTTCAGAAAGGTCGATCAAAACGGTGAATGGATCGAGCGACGACGTCGGCCCGGTGACAGGGAAAACCGTGCATTGATTCCCCAATTGCACAAAATAATCGCACCAGCTTTGTGCCAAGTGCGGCGAATTAGTATCAACAATCGCCACCCGCGCGCCGGCCTGGACCGAAGCACCCGCCGCGAAAATGCCGCCCAAAATCACTATTCCAGACATGCATTCATTGTGCCGCCGTGAGATGCTTTCCATCGCGTGCCTCCTTCTCGAAGTGAGGCCTGCATGATAACCGAATCTGCCTCAAGAAATAAAGAGCGGCGCTTGGAGTTCAGTTGATGAATCAAGGACGGGGCGATTATCATCAATCCGGATGAATGCCGCTGAATAACGAGAATTTGTCGACCGCGACCCCTTTGGGCCGTTTCGCGTGCGATTAAGCAGTGGAGATATATATGAGATTAGGAACCCAGGTTTCGTGGTTGTGATGAAGAGCCGCCTGTTCGTCGTGAACGCGCGCAGGGATCGATACACGCTAATTCCGTCCCTGCACATCGCGGCCGTTGAAACGATCGGTAACGGCCCAACACGGCGGCATCGACGTCCCAAATCAGATCGATAACGATGAGGCTCGCGCGGCGGCTCGTTTATGAATAATCGCTCCGGAGAGAGTGATTGCCAGTGCCAACATGACGAGTCCCCACGTTGAAACAGCGGGAACGGGAATCACCGGACCTGTCGTCACGCCCGCGACGGAAGTCGGCGAACCCGGCTTGAACAAGCCCAAAGTGGCCGTCACATCACCCGGAGGGGCGTCGGCGTCGAAGCGGAAACTGTAGAGCGTTCCCCAGCGCAGCGGGTTGTTGACCGTCGTCCAGGTAATCGCACTCGTGGTCACCGTGCTCGTCCACGCATTGTTGTCGACCGACGCTTCATCATGCGAGGCCACGGCATGAAAAGCGACGTTGGTGAGGTGTGCAGTTGGTGGGATCGGAACGCTGAAAGAACCCACCTGACGGTCCATGTCGATATTGAGCAGGGCATACTCGTAGTGCCATTGATTCGCCCCTAATCCCGTTGCCTTGACCGCTAAAATGCACCGGCCATCTGGCGAAACGTTTTTGACGGGCGGGACTATTTGCGCAATGACGGTTTGTCGTGCACCTGTCCATGCGTCAATGGCGAAACCGTGGATCGGCTGTTGACCAGGAACGCCTTGATCAAATGTCCATATTCCACCAGGTGAGCCGCCCGTCATTATGATGGGTCGCCACCCGGCACTGTTCATAACGTTGACATCCTGATAATGGACGTAGTATCCCTCCAGAAAATAAACTGCTCCCGGATTCTGCGGCGGATTGAAATCCCCGTCCTTTACCTGCAATCGGTTTTGAATCGCATTCGGCGACGGGTGTGATTGCGAAAGATACGAGCCGAAGTACGTGTAGCCGCCTGTCCAGGGATTGATTTCGGAACGGGGACCAAGACTCCCGCGATCGGCGTTCAGGGATGACTCATACGTGTCGGTGCATCCCACGCCCAGCCAGTCGCCTTCGCTATGGCCCGGCTCATATGTGCATAAGGTGCCGCACTGTTCGCCGTTCAACGCAAAAAAGCCATGCTTCACCCATGATTGCCCGATTTGTTCGAACCGGTCATTCGTCAGGCGATAGATATTCTCCGCAATGAAGGGGTGCCGCGTATCGGGCAGTGAATACCAACCCGCGTCATTGGTTCCTACATTCCACGATGTCGTAGTTGCCGCAAACGCGGCCGTGTCAGCAAGCCGACCAAACTGTGAAAGTTGATAAAGTTCGCAAAAGCTGATGTCGGGACCATTTGCAAGAGCATCGGCCACACCCCCTCCGGACGTTGGAATGCTATTAGAAACGGAAGGGGTGGAAGCCGGAGCGCCAGTAATTTGCGCAAATGCAACGACATTCAGTAAGGCGACGCATAGCGTCACCCTTCCAACAAACACATCCAATTTCATTTGATGCCCCCTCCCGGAGAGAACTTAAGCGATCTGCCCCGTAATCTATCGTAGCCATGTGCAAGGTCGCAATGTATCAATTTGAATTATGGGGCGTCAAGGATTTCCCCAGCCTAAATCACGCAACCTGGCAGATGACGAGGCGTCCGATGGAGGCGAGTGTAACCGTATTGCCACGGTTTCACCGTTCCATGCTCAGCTGCTCCGTTTCCGGGTTTTCGACTTCGTGCGGCACTTCACGCAGTTGTCGAAAAATGTTTCCGAAAGGAGAAATTCCTGCAAGGACTTATAATAACTGCTACATTGAATGATCGCTTTTCTTTACTAGGGAAGAACGGGACCCTAGAATGCGAACGGGCGAGTCAGCGGCAGTTCTCGATCTCCACTCTACGCGCTTCGGCTTTCGGGGAAAGGTCAAGCGGTAAGCGGACGAGGCCGCGTTTCACTCGCGAACGACGTTTTCGATATATCTATTCGGGGTAGCCTGTAACATTTGACGATCGGCGAGTAATCAACTCTCGCTCTTCCGCGAGGTTGGCGGATGCAATGCAATCGGAGAAAGCCATGAGGGGGACACCGGGGGAGAACTGCATTTTCAAACCAGCCACGTGCAATTCCCACGGCATGCGGCGATCGATGGTCGCGGCCATGTTTGCTGTCTTCTGCACTGTTTCCACGGCGCTGGCGGCGAAACCAATCATTACGTCCGAACGATTCACTCTTTCGGCGACAAATCCCGTGGCGACGGGACAAATTGATCCGATTTCAAGCATCGATCGCACCCCGCACGGTGGCGTGGCGGGTACCCCGCCGGGAACCAACGTTTATCGAAATGAGAACAATACACTTGCGATTTATCGACCGGGCGCGAACCAGCGGATGGCCGATGACATGCAGCTTGTCGGCGGCGCGGCAAACCTCGTATACTATGAATTGTTGGTCGCCGGAAACGCGAGCAATGGTTCAGCGTTCAATACGCACGTCGAATTATGGACGGGCGATCCATGCCTGGGCACATCGACTTTGATTCAGGGAACCCAGATCGATTTCACCAACATTCCGAATAACCTGACGGCCCAAAATTTGGAGGCGTTTATTGATCCGCCGGTCGCGATACCGGGAAGCGTCTGGATGGCCGTGACTTTCTCCGGCGCGGGTGCAGCCAACGCCGGTTGGATAGTCGGGGAACAAGCGGAGACCGGATCGACGGCTGATCTGTTTTCACAAAATGCTCCTGCACCGACCGGATGTTCACTTTTTTCCTTGACCGGGCATTACAGCGGTTTCTGGGCGAACATTAACGTTCAGCTTGTTCAGCCGCCTGTTGGGGCATGCTGCAGCGGGTCGAATTGCACGCAAACAACGGAAGCGGCCTGCACTGGCGGCGTGTGGCAGGGAGCATTCACGACCTGTGATCCCAACGTCTGTCAGGCCGGCGCCTGTTGCAGCGGAACCACCTTTAATACTTGCGCCGACAGCAATGAGGCCGCGTGTCGGGGGACGGTGTTCCACCCGGCGGATAGCTGCGGAGCGAGCGCATGCGGACCGAACTTCAAAATCTATGAGGACGATTTTGTGACCGCGGTGATCGTTCCGGTCGCGCAAGGTCAAAAGTGGGCGGACGATTTGACGTTTGGACCCGGCGCGCCGTGCGAATTGCTGGCCTATGACGTCGT
>JACQFE010000080.1 GCA_016200265.1 Planctomycetota bacterium
CATGAAACGTGGCCACATCCATCACCGCCGGCATGGGCCGCTTGTTCCGGTTGTCAGGCATTTCGCGTCTCCTTCCTCGAATCGCGTAAAACCTAACAACTACCGTACTTAATAGCCGGAGTCAAACAGAGAATCAGGAAGTTGATTTGCTTGAAGGCAGAATTGCAACCCTTAATATGGTCGTCGCTGTAGCTGGAATCATCCTCGGCGCGTTTCTTTTGCTCGGCACTGTGGGATCTATATTCTCCCTATTCCGATTCGAGCATCGCACTGCAGAAGCACACGGACTTTCGATCAAAGGGGAGTCAGCTTCTCAGCAGCGCGCCGCAGAGGTACATGAAAAATTCCTGGAAGGGTCTGTGCAAACCCTCAACCTGGTTAATGCTACTCTCGAACTCGCCAAGGAAGCGAGCGAGAGGGCAGCGTCTTTCCTCGAAAACAAGGCTCGCGAGACCAGCGACGCGCTGGACAGCGAGGCGAAAGCGTTTATCGCGGACGTATCTCAGGCTGACGATCGCGCCCTCGTAGAGGGCGAAAAGAGGAGTTCCAAGATTTTGAGTTTAGGGGCAAAGATCAGCGGGTTCGAGATCAATCGATTTGTCCTCCCTCAAGATTTCAAGCTGACCCCACACTGCCTGTTCATCCGAGGAATGGCCTTCCACCTCAACCAACAGTTTGAAGATGCCATTGAACATTGGGGCAAAGTTGCCTTGGACGAAAATGCCGACTCAAACTTGAGAAGTAGGGCGTGGTATTGGATGGGTTACGAGCTTAATAATTTGGGCGACTTTACCGGGGCGGTGCAACGGTTTGCAAGCGCTCTCGAACTTGCAAAGGGCTCGCGAGCTTATGAGATTAAGCGAATCCGCCTTGAGTCGCGCTTCTTCGCCGGCGAACAACCCGCTCAACTCATTGGTCCCTTAGAGGCACTACTTCTCGACATTGAAACTGACAAACTCTGCGACTCCGAAGAACTCGCGGTCCGAAAGCGAAAAACAGCAGTTACCCTCGGAAACCTTTACCACATGCAAGGCGAGTCCTATCGGAACAAATCGGAACAAGGGAAGATGAAGGAATCCTATGAAAAGGCGGTCCAGTATTTTAGGATGGCTGAAAAGGAAGACAAGTGGGCCCGCTCCGGGTTGGCAGAGGCGCTCTTCCGACTCGAAAAGACGGAAGAGGCAATCAAACTGTTCCGGCTTGTTAGAATAGATGCTCAAGCCGAACTTATCAACCGCGTAGAAAAGCGCACAAAGACCCTTGCACGGGCAACAGAGCTTCTCTGTTGCGTGCGCGTCCCTGAATGGAATGAGCAAATTCCGTCGATGAACAGCCAAGTTGTTGAGGCGCTAGGAAACGTTGGCGAGAGATTGACAGTGTACTCGCAATGGCAGCGTCGAAATGTCTTCAAAGCGGAATTCAAGAATCACTTGGAACAGTTTGAGAAAGAGACCTACGCCTAATACGCGGTTGCTGCGGCTCGTGTGCCGCACCCTCTCCCTCGCCCAAACGATGCCGCCCTCCCGCCGCGCAACTGATCGCCATCGTCAGGGATCAATCGAAACATTGTTCGCAAAAGGATGAACCGGAAATGAGACAATTGCTCATCGGCCTCATTGACGCACTGATTCCCCTCGGCATCGCGGGGTTGCTTCTGCTCTTTCCGCAATGGTTCACCAAGAAAGATCTCAAGATCGAAGAAAACAGGAACATTGCCAACCGATTGAAGACGATCGGATGGTTGTTGCTCGCGGCAGGGACGCTGACTCTCATCGTAAACATTGCATCAACGGTGACAAAGAAATGAACCGCGAACTATGGGGTGGAGCTTACGGCTCACCCGCGGCGTTTAGTCAGTCCCTCGATCCCTCGTTCCCAGCGTCGCACGGGGACGCAAGTACGCGAAGCTGAATCGGGCTTTCGCTACACACCGACAACTTGTTTTGAGACATTCCCTCTGCCGAGGCCGCCGGGCAAGGAACCCGCAAAGCATCATGGGTACAAGCGAATCGCCAAGGCCGCAAGAGAACTGAACGAGCAACGCGAGCGCTGGTTGAACCCGCCGGAATGGATTGAGCCGATCGCCAAGGCCGTTGACCGCGATGATGATTTTCCCGACGTGCCGCAGGAAGCGCGGGCGTTGATCCGGCAATCGGCGATCATGGCGGAGGTCTACTCGGCCGCAGCGGGATGGGGGAATGGTCTTCTCCGGGGAGATTAGTGGGCTAAACTACTCGACATGCGGTGTGGCAACGGGTTTCGGTGCTGCGCCGGAGGGGCGCGTTGGATTCGGAACGCAGCGTCGCTGCTTGGCGCGGCGGAGGGGGATCAGTGCACATTTACCAGGGGTTGCGTCCGCCGGATGTTGGCGGACTTACCCCTGGCTAAGTTCGTCGACCCTTTCAGGGTCACGTGGGGATTCGCGAGTAGACTTCAGCGCGGCTCGGATGCCGCTCCATGACTGTCGCGGTTCTAATCTACGCCTCACAGCGCCTGCATTGGAAGAGTCAAGTCAATTGCGTGCGTGGGCAATGTAGAATGTCGGCATCCCGCAACACGCAGTCGTGAGTTGATCGCATGAGCACGAACCGAATCGAGGTCTTTAGCGACGGCGTCATCCCGTGCTTCGCGTCCATGCCGCAGCCACGACGGTCAAGCTTGACGCCAACGAAAACCTTCGACCGGTCAAGGAACGCGACACCTGCCGCATCGATGGGATCGTGGCTTTGATCATGGCCTTGTCGCGATCGCTCCGAAAGCAGCCCGATCCATTTATCTACGTGGTGCGGGGGTTGCGGGAAATTTGAGGCGCAAGTCGGCTGTATTGATAACATTGCAGCGGTGATCATAGTGATCTCTTGCCGAGGGCCCAAAGGAGTTCGTTCATCATTTAAGAGGAAATCGGTGGATTTGAATTTGCTGCGAAACGCTGATACTCTCGACCAGATATCGTGATTCCTGCACCACACGAGTAGTCATGGCCGTGATACCCTAATCGATTCTTCACAGTTTTACGGAAAAACAGGAATTCTCCTGTACGCGCTTCACTGAATCTGGTATCACAGGTTCCCATCGTTGCGGCAAATTAGCTGCCGCTCCCGTGTAGCGACTCGCCGCGACGCCATTTCTTGGTTCAAGGAAGGGTCATAGAATGCAAGCCTGTCCAGTCGTTCTGCGCGAAGGTTGCAATTATTCAGTCATCCAAACGCGCCGCCGATCGTCGCCAATTGAAATGACGGAAACCGCTGGATGGAGCAACTCAAGATCCCGAAATACTGCGACCGGGCGGCTTGGAGAATTGGTTGTTGTCTTTGCCGTTCTGTGGTTCGGAGGTCTTTCGGCTGCGTCCGCGTCTACTACTTGGATCGTAACCAACTCCAACGACAGCGGAGTTGGCTCCTTGCGGGACACGATAGACAACGTCGCCGCGTCGAGTGACACCATTGTCTTCAACCCCTCGCTCAGCGGCGCGATCATCACGCTGACGACTGGAGAGCTCTTAATCAACAAGGACCTCACGATGACGGGTCCCACCGGGGGAATAACGGTAGACGGCAACAATAGCGGTCGCGTGTTTGATATCCAAACCGGCGTTCAGGCAACGATCTTCAACGTTACCATCCGGAACGGCTCTGCTGCTGGCGGCGGCCTTGGCGGCGGGATACTCAACAACGGCGCGCTAACCTTGGGCAACAGCATCGTGAACAATAACGCGGCCACCGGCGGCGGCGGTGGCATCGCCAACAACGGCACGCTTACCCTCAACAACAGCACCGTGGGCAACAACACCGTCCCCAGCACCGGCGGCGGCATCTCCAACAACGGCACGACGACCCTGAGCAACAGCACCGTCAGCAGCAACACGGCCCCCATTGGCGGCGGGATGTTCAACAGCGGCACGATGACCCTGAGCAACAGCACCGTGAGCAACAACACGGCCAGCGGAGGCGGCGGCATCTACAACACCGGCACGACAACCCTGAACAACAGCACCTTCAGCAGCAATACGGCCACTAACATCGGCGGCGGCATCTACAACGGCGGCACACTAACCCTGAGCAACTGCACCGTAAGTAGCAACTCGAGCGTAACCGGTGGGGGCATCCATGTGGCAGCCGGATCGGCTATATTGAAGAACACCATTCTGGCCAAAGGCACAGGAAATAACTGTACCGACCCTCAAAACCTCATCACCTCGCAAGGCCACAACCTGGACAGCGACGGCACCTGCGGCTTTGCGGGTATCGGGGATTTCAGCGGTATTGACCCCAGGCTTGCCCCACTCGCGAATAACGGCGGTCCAACTCAGACCCACGCACTGTGCACAGGCCCTGGAGCGCCCCACCCGTCGTGTGGTGCGGTCGCCAGCCCAGCAATTGACGCTGTGCCGTATCCAGCCGACTGCACTGACACCGCGGGCAACCCTATTGCCATAGATCAGCGGGGCGTTGTCCGGCCCCAACCAGTGGGAGGGAACTGCGACATCGGCGCCTACGAAGAAGCAGTCATGTGCTCGCCGTTGCCCGATGGATCGGGCTGCACATCCGCCTGTCCAAACCCAAACGGTGCTTGTGGTCCCCAAAGCGTGCAGATCAGCAATACCGATCCACCGTATCTGATTGTAACAAAATGCGCCTGTGGCGACCCAGGCTCTTGCGGACCGATCACCATCAATCCAGTGGGCGCAAACGATTATGCACTGGATTGCCTCGGCACCTGCCCATCGTCGGCGAATTGTGAGATATTTGTCAATGACATGTCGCATGGGCAGGTGAGCCTGATCGCCTCACACTTGATACCCGGCGATGTCGTCACTTGCCGCTGTTCGGTTTTGGTTCCGACTGTTTCCGATTGGGGCCTGGCCACCCTGACGGTGCTCGGAATCGTGGCCGGGATATTATGTTTCTCCCGTCGCAAGACGACGAGGGCTTGATGTCGCCGCCTTGGCATACAGAATCGAGCGCGGAGAGAAGGCCGAAATTGCAATACTATGATGTCGATCTTCGTGAGGGTTGCGATTATCTCCGATCCGCGGACGATCAAGACGCAGCGCTGGGGCGACGTTGCTGCGGCGTTTGAGTAGTTGGCTCTGGCGCCGCTCATTGAGCCGAAATTTCCGACATTCCGGCGTGCGTGGATAAGTTCAAATCGGTTCCAACGACGATCGTTGTCGCCCGCGCCGACGTAAACCCGGCGATTCCCAACCACCTCGTGGACATCGCCGACGTGGCGAACATCGTAGACGCGTTCAAGAATCTGGCGTATCCGTTCCCGGGTCCGTCGAATTGCCCGTAATCAATAATCACGGAGTGCGACTGGTTGGCCGTAATCGTATCATGGACCTGACGCGTTTGCTCCGGAAAAAGCCGAAGCCGTTTATCTAAATGGCGCGGGAATTAAGAGAGATTTGAGGCGAGATGGCCATGGCCCTGCAGGCCGCCGGAAACGCCTGAGGACCATCAGTATTAACTCCACTTTCACTCCCGCGCATGCACCGATGGCAGGAGTGGCAGACGTGCTTCTTGGCTGTCCCAACCCTACCGCCAACGTGAAACGGCCATGAGAACCAAAATCGACGAAACCGCATGTACCGTAAGGCTGATGATGCTTTTCCGGATCGCCAGTCGTCGCAATTCGCCTGAGCGAGCGTTATTCGGCGGTGGTATCTCAGGCCACCCACGCAAGAGGTTCGACCATGCGAGCAATGAGAACACGACTGCCTATGCAAGAAAGAAGATTGGAAAAAAAGGAACCAAATAACAGATTCCCAATCCCACGCCTATGAACACTTTCATGAGCCTCGGCACCGAGCTCATCCCGTCGAATGCATCTGTTAATGTCGCCCAAGTCCCAAAGGTGCCAATGTAAGCCACGGCGATTAACCCCAAACCTAACCCTCCCGAAATTCCGAAGCTGTCGAATAAGCTGGGCAACGCGAGGAACCCCGCCTGGGTGGCGCGAACAGTCAATTCCCGAGCAGCGGCGAGGCGAATCCAAAGTGCATCTGCGGCGAGGGAGCGCAACGCCGCCGCGTCATATCGAAATCCACATTCAGGGCAGCGGATTGCCGGAATACCGTGAAGGTCATAACCGCACTTCGGACAACTCAGATGCTCGTCGAGGTCCATCACTCACAATGCTACGTAATTCGTCGGAATATTCGAGGAATGCTCGTCTACTCCCCTTCTTACGTTTCTTGAACAGGGCTTGGCAATACCGATGGCCGACGCCTTCGTGCGATTGATGATGAAACGACTTGCTGAAAGAGCGGGTATCGGCAAGCGCTTCCACGGGCACGGTCTGGGGCACACTCACGCCGCGCAACTTCGCGCCGGAGGTGTCGACATCGCAATCTTCTCGAAACAACTCGATCATAGGAGCATTACCGCCACCGCTCGCTACCTCGACCACCTCGCGTCACGTGCGGTCATTGAAGCGATGCGAAATCATACCTGGACAGATTCCTGACTCACGCTGCTGACGTGCTGTTGCACACGGAGTGCATTCCAAGGCAGGCCATTTAACAGTTGCGCCGCCGATGCTTCTTGTCTGCGAATCATCATTGATGGAGCCGCCGTTATTCGCAATGCAGAAAGACGGTTTTCACCAATGACGCAAATGCAGAGGCGAACTGAAGTTGCGGATCGACACCCGTGGAGTTGCAAACCGATGGAACTGCATTGACATGGTTGTCGAGAAATGATCTCCAGGTCTAACATAGCGGTTTCGGTCGATGGTTTTCGTACTTGGCGATGTTCGCCTCGGCCAGGACGTGTACGATGAGCAAGAGCTCCGATTGAATCCGAGGCGTTCCCTAAAGCGGGCGTTCGCGCGACATGCGCAGAATCAACTTGCGAATCTCGGCGCCGGTCCTTGGGCGGCCAATTTTGCCTGATTGAGACTTCCATCGTCAATCGAGGTTCCAACCTTTGCGATCCGATCCAACGACGGTATCGGGCTGAACGGTGGGGAAGGCGGATCGCCAACATGTCCAAAGTCCCGAGGACCATACCCATAAGCTCCGATCACATTTCCGCAGCCGTGGCCGTTTCGCGTTCCTTCAGGACCGCGAGTCGTTGGCGAAGGGCGAAGTTTTCGGCTGCCAACTCGGCGCGATCACGAACCAGGCTTCGGAGCAACATGACCACAACCCTCGGCACCCCCATCTCAAAGGCCCCGAATCACCAAAATTGGCCACGAGAGCGTACCGTGGCCATGGATTGGGTCACTTTGAAAGTCTTTTGGAATTATTTTTGGGAGGGACAACAGCGGTCGCCGACCCTTTGAGGTATACTGAGAACACCGATCAGCATAATGAAAGTAGTGTTGCGATGGAGGGTATGTATTATGCGAGGCGGCGGTCATCGATATGAGCCGGGTTGTGTAGTAATGATTTTCATGGCAGCGCTTGTTTCCGCGAGTGCTGCGGATGACCCGACAACCGCGGAGAAAGTTCAGACACCACGACCGCTGGCGGGGGAAGTCACGGCAGTCGAGGCGCATGTCGAGAATGGAGTCTCCGTATCGGCCCGAACGCCCACGCTTTTTCCGATTTCGCGCGAGCTCGTATTCGACAACTACGTAGTGTTTCCCGACGGCACAACGGTGCATCAATTCAGGCCGCCTACTTTGACCGCTTCTGAGCGAGTCATTTACAGCGATACGCTTGGCAAGGTTGTGCTGCCAATGCCCGTCAATCAATTGATCGCGGATGACATCACCACCACTACACCTGACGGGTGCAATTTAACGCGATTCACATTTCAAACGACGGGTCGCGCCAATCCGAATCAGGATGGCGGTGCGTATTCAGTAAGTTATGCGTTGTATTCCTTCTGCCCGAGATCCGTTGCGCAAGCCAATCGCCCCAGCCTGATTATTCCGGGTACCAGCGGGACGGTGGCTTTTCCGGACGACGGATTCCATATTCTGACAGTCTTGCTGCCGCCGAACACTTCGATTCCAACAAATTTCTACCTCGGCATATCAGCGAATCGCAGCAACGTGGGCATTATCATGGGCGCGCCGCCGCTCATCGGACTCTCATGTGATGTGATTGATCATCCCGTCCTCGCTTGTGGGGCTACACTCGGCGGTTTTCCTGATCAGCCTTACGCGAGTTTCAATGCGGAATTTTTTGCGGATGATGACACGTGCCCGACATCATTTGTCGCTTATCGCAACGACAATCCCAAACAGAGCGCGTTCTTAACCGGCGCGAACCATCCTATATACGACGACCTCCATCTAAACACCAACAATTGCCTTATGACTTCATACGAAGTGATGGTCAAGGGCAGCGGATACTATTCCTTCGAACTGTCGACTTCGTGCGGCGGAGCAGCGATTCCAGGAACGCATGTCGAACAGCCCGTTACGGCAACTCCGGGTGTTCCAAACAAACTTGCATTCAAGTTGGATCCACCGGTCCATGTTCCGCAGGACCTTTGGCTCAGTGCCATGGTGAACAATTCCACGGCGGGTATTATCATGACCGGTCGCGATGCATGCACCGGTCACACTGCGGATTTCCTATGCGATCCCTCGGGGCTTGTACTCTTAAGTCCCCCAGACAACTTGCAGGAAGCATTCGACATTACCATCACATGCGTCGGGTCACCGCCAGTTGGGGCCTGCTGCGACATGTTCGTACTGGACGACAACGGCGAGGCCGTTTGCCGCCAAGTACCACAAATGAACTGCCCATTTCCGCCGGTAGGGGACAACATCGCTCGGCCGAAATGGGTGCCCGGTGCG